>NZ_JBYITD010000043.1:0-70317 GCF_057708945.1 Nonomuraea sp. bgisy101 | reverse complement strand
ACCCGGCGGGGCCTTTCTGCATTTCCGGGTATGCGCTTTCCCGGCGTTTTCCGCAGGCGTTTCACGGGGTTTCACCGGCTGGGTGAGACCCCCTTGTTGTATTGCTGGGATCAGAATGGCGGCGGCGTCAGACGCGTTGCCAGAGCGCTGGAGTGTTGGGCGGTTCCCAGCCCGCCTGTGCCGTGTGGGCCTGGAGGCAGCGGTACGTCTGCCCGCCGTACACGACCTGGGCGCCGGTCGGATAGGTGGTGCCGGCCCGCCACGTGCCGCCGCTCGGAGGAGGTGACGACGGGGGCGGTGATGACGGAGGGGTTCCAGGAACGTTCAGCACGAAGTCGAACGTGGCCGTGCCCGGTTGCGGGACGTTCATGAGCAGCGCGGGGTCGAAGATGGTGTCGGTGTTGTTGCGGGGCTCGCCGGGGAAGTAGAGCTGCGTGGTGAGGACCGGACGGTTCGGCGCCTGCAGCTTCACGTGCAGGTGCCTGGTCCTGCCCGGGTAGAGGCCTGGGACGATGGTCGTCAGCCGGAAGGCGCCCTGCGCGTCGGTGAACTGGTGACCGCGCAGGCCGTAACCGAGGTTGTCGTAGGCGCCTTGGGAGTCGGCCTGCCAGAAGTCCATGAGCACGTTGGCCAGCGGCTGGCAGGCGAGGCCGAAGACGTAGCCGCTGACCGTCAGAGCGGTGCCTGAGCCGGGGAGGACCGAGCGGCGTGGGGAGTTCGGCTTGAAGTAGGGACCTTCGGTCTGGGGCGGCGTGGGGTCGTCGCCGTCGTCGCACGAAGGGGTGAGGGCGGGCGGCGCTCCGGCCAGGGCATTGGCCTGGCTGACGACCAAAGGGAGCGG
Source organism: Nonomuraea sp. bgisy101 (assembly GCF_057708945.1). Lineage (NCBI taxonomy): Bacteria > Bacillati > Actinomycetota > Actinomycetes > Streptosporangiales > Streptosporangiaceae > Nonomuraea > Nonomuraea sp. bgisy101. The sequence goes on along the minus strand of NZ_JBYITD010000043.1, from coordinate 69,476 downwards.
GGCGGCTAAAAGAGCCGCCTTCAGCACGGTTTTCCTGGTGATTCCTTCGCCTTCCATGGGCCAAGAATGGCAACGGCCGTAGGCGCGGCCTACCCTCCAAACGTGCATACGACCGACGTTATGGAAGGGCCTGCCGTACGACCGGATAGGGTTGTGATGTGGATTATCGTGCGGTCGAGCGGGCCATCATGGAACGCGGCGTCGAATGGGACTTCGAGCCGACGCTGGACAGAATCGTGGCCCTTCTGGACCTGCTCGGCTCCCCGCAGCAGGCCTACCCCGTCGTGCACATCGCCGGCACGAACGGCAAGACGAGCACGGCGCGGCTGACCGAGTCCCTGCTGAGGGAGCGCAACCTGCGCGTGGGGCGCTTCACGAGCCCCCACCTGATCACCATGCGCGAGCGCATCGTCGTGGACGGCGAGCCGCTGAGCGAGGAGCGGTTCGCCGAGGTCTACGAGGAGATCGCGCCCTATGTGGAGCTGAACGACACCAAGGGCAGACGCATCCAGTACTTCGAGCTGCTGACGGCGATGGCCTACGCGGCGTTCGCCGACACGCCCGTCGACGTCGCGGTGATCGAGACGGGGATGGGCGGCACCTGGGACGCCACCAACGTCGTGGACGCCGCCGTGTCCGTCATCACGCCGATCTCGCTCGACCACACCGACAGGCTCGGTCCCGACATCCCGTCGATCGCCGGCGAGAAGGCGGGCATCATCAAGCCCGGCGGCACCACGATCCTCGCGCAGCAGGATCTTGAGGCCGCCGAGGTGCTCATGCGCAAGGCTGCAGAGGTGGGCGCGGTGGTGGCGCGCGAGGGGCTGGAGTTCGGCGTGCTGAGCCGCGAGGTGGCGATGGGCGGCCAGCTGCTCACCCTGCGCGGCCTCAAGGGCGTCTACGAGGACGTCTACCTGCCCCTGTACGGCGCGCACCAGGCCGGCAACGCCGTCTGCGCACTGGCGGCCGTCGAGGCGCTGACCGCGGGCGACGACCCCCTCGACGTCGAGCTGGTACGGCAGGCCTTCGCCCAGGCCTCCTCGCCGGGCCGGCTGGAGGTGGTCCGCAGGAACCCCACGGTCGTCGTCGACGCCGCGCACAACACCGGCGGCATGGAGGCCACGCTCGACGGGCTGCACGAGGCGTTCGACTTCGCCAAGGTGATCGGCGTCATGGCGGTGATGGCGGACAAGGACGTCAGCGGCCTGCTCGAGCTCCTCGAGCCGGTCCTGGACGAGATCATCGTCACCAGGAACTCCTCGCCGCGGTCGATGTCCGCGGAGGAGCTGGGCGAACTGGCCGAAGGCGTGTTCGGCGAGGACCGCGTGCACGTCGTGGAGCGTCTCGACGACGCCATCGACAGGGGCATCGGCATCGCCGACGCCGCGGGCGAGTTCAGCGGCACCGGCGTTCTCATCACCGGCTCGGTCGTGACCGCGGGCGACGCTCGCCTGCTGTTGAAAGTGGACAAGCCATGAACTTCGAGGTGACGCCCGGCATGCGCCGACTAGGCGCCAGCGTGCTCGGGATGCAGGCGATCGTGGTCGCGCTCATCACTCCCGTCGCCATCCAGATCCAGGGGATCCCTGTCGGGGTCGCGGTGACGGTCGGCATCGGCCTCGCGGTGCTGTGCGTGGTCGCTGCGGGCCTGCTCAAGCGGCCTGTCGGCTACATCATCGGCAGCATCGTGCAGGTGCTGGCGATCGCCACGGGGTTCCTGGTGCCCATGATGTTCGTCCTCGGAACGATCTTCGCGGCACTGTGGATCACGGCGATATTCGTCGCTCGCCGTGTCGAGGGCGTGACTTCCCGCTAAAGTCGGCCAACATGGCCGTCCCCCCAATCGAGCGGTCCCAGGCCATGGGCCTGCCCGGACCCGCCACAGGCGCCAGGTTCGCCTGGCTGCTTGACGTGATACTCGGGCTGCTGATCGTCGCCGCGCTACCCCTGGCGATCCTCTCCATCCCCAACACCGTGTCCCTGGTCTCCGGGTTGCTGCCGCCGGAGTTCGACAAGCTCGACCTGATCAGGGCGCACGGGCTGGCGCTGCCCGCGATGATGCTCACCGTGCCGCTGGCCTCGGTGCTCGTGCAGCGGATGAAGGCCGCGCCGATCCTGCTCACCGGGCTCGCCGTACTGGCGGTGGCCGACGCGGCGGGCGGCTTCGCGGGATCGGCCTTCCTGGTGGGGGCGCTGCGCGTGGTCCATGGGGTGGGCGCGGGCCTGCTGGTCCCCGCGCTGCTGATGGCCGCCTGGGAGCGGGCGCCGCTGCTGCGCGCGCTCTGGACGGGCATGCTCGCCGTCAGCCTGCTCGCCGCCCAGGCACTGGCGCTGTGGCCGCTCGACGACGTGCGTGACTGGCGGATCACGCTGCAGCCGTACCCGCTGCTCACCGGCATCGCGCTCGGGCTGGCGGCGATCTACCTCGCGGTCGGCGTCGCGACGGGCGCCCCGAGCACGCCGGGGCCGCGCGCGGTCGAGCGCACCAGGCTGACGCTGACCGCCGTCCCCGCCGCGGGGCTGGCCGTGCTGGCCGTCGGCACCACGTTCGGCTGGCCGCCCGCGCTGGTCATCCTGGCCGCGCTGTTCTCCGTCGCCGCGCTGCTGACGCTGGCCTCGATCGGCACGTTCGAGGGGCCCGCGGGCCGCAGTCTCGCCTACGCGATGCTCGCGGTCGGGGTCGTGGTGCTGCCGACGGCCGCTCAGGTCACCTACATGGAGCTGGGCGGGGTCGGCGGGCCAGGGCTGAACGGCCTGTGGCTGCCCTTCCTGGTCTGCGCGCTCATGGGCGCGGGCGCGGCGCTGGCCGTCGGCATGCTCGACATGGCGTCGATGCAGCGGCTGTCCAGGGCGGGCCTGGTCACGATCGTGCTGGGACTGTGCACGGTTCGGCTCATGGTGCCCGCCGGCGACGGGTTCATGCTCGTCGTGCCGTTCGCGCTGCTGGCGGTGGGTGCCGCGGTGGCGCTGACGGCGGCACTGCGGATGTCGGGGCCGGGGGCGGCACTCTACGGGCTGACGCTGTGTTTCCCCGGTGTACTGGCCGGATACCTGCTCGGCACCGGCATCCAGATGGTGCTGCTCGGCAGGCCGCAGTCGGCGCAGCAGCTCGTCGACAGGTTCGTGGAGGCGCTGCACCTGTGGGCGCTCATCGGCGGATTCCTGGTGGTGGCTGTGATCGTGCTGGCTGCCCTGCTGGGGCGGCGCTCGGCAGCCCGCGCCTCCGAGACCGAATCCGAGATTCCCTGCGGAGTTCCCGGGGATGTGGAGGGTACGGCTCCCGCGGCCGAGGCGATGCCGGCGACCACCGCCGAACAGGCGGGCCTGGGCGCCGTCGACGGTCATCGGCGGGAGTGGCCGGACGAGTTCCCCGTGGCGGGCGACGGGATCGCGCCGGAGGAACCTGATGGGACGACTGCCAGGCCGAACCCCACCGCCCAGGACGAGGACGCGCCGACGGGAGAGGTGCCCAGGATGCCCTCCTCCCGCGCCAAGCCGGCTCGACGGGAGGTCGCGGGTGACCGGGCGTCCGCTGACGGGGCTTCCTCTGGCAGGAGCCGCCCGGGCTCCGCGTCCTCCTCGGAGGGCGTCACGCCGCGGCCCGTGCACGGCGAGGACGGATCCCCCCATGCCGCAGGCTCGTCCACGGGTGAGGCCTCGAACAGGCCCCCGCACGGCGCGGGTTCGTCCAAGGGTGACGCGTCCCCGAGCGCAGGCTCGTCCACGGATGAGGCCTTGAACAGGCCCCCGCACGGCGCGGGTTCGTCCAAGGGTGACGCGTCCCCGAGTGCACGCTCGTCCACGCGTGACGCCTCGGACAGGCGCCCGTATGGCACAGGCTCTTCCAAGGGCGAGGCGGCCGACAAACCCTCGTACGGCAGCACGGGTTCGTCCGAGGGTGGGGCAGTGGACAAGCCCTCGTACGGCGCAGGTTCGTCCGAGGGCGGAGTGCCGGACGGGACCCGGTACGGCACAGCCTTGTCCGGGACCGACGTGCCGGAGAGGACGCCCCACGGCGGCACCAGCAGGACGTCTGAGCGCAAGGACGCCGCGGACGGAGAGCCCTCGCCCGACGGTGCCGCGTCGGACGGGGCGGTCAGCGAAGGGCCGGCCACGGGAAATGGCCAGGCGGAGCGGCCTGGTGAGGGGACGGGGCCCGTGCCGGTGGTGCCACCGCCCACCCAGTCTCCCGAAGACTCCGACGCCGACTAGGTGAGCGCCGTGGCGGACGGGGCAGTCGGCCTGGTGGGCGCCGTCGAGCACGGGGAATTCGTGAGAGGGCGGTAAGCTTCGCGCGTTCGCCGCATTTCGCGACCAAGACATCCAGTTCAAAGGAGAACCACCAGTGTCCGAGCGCACTCTTGTCCTGATCAAGCCCGACGGGGTGAAGCGCGGCCTCATCGGTGACGTGATCGCTCGCATCGAGCGCAAGGGCCTCAAGATCGTGGCCATGGAGCTGCGCCAGCTCGACGCCGAGACCGCCAAGGCCCACTACGCCGAGCACTCCGAGCGGCCGTTCTTCGGCGAGCTGGTGGAGTTCATCACCTCCGCGCCGCTGGTCGCCCTCGTGGTCGAGGGCCCCCGCGCCGTCGAGGCGTTCCGTTCGCTCGCCGGTCTGACCGACCCGGTGAAGTCCGCCCCCGGTACGATCCGGGGCGACCACGCTCTGGAGATCGGCGAGAACGTCGTCCACGGCTCCGACTCGCCTGAGTCGTCCGCGCGCGAGATCAAGATCTTCTTCCCGGACCGTTTCTGAGGTTCGACCACGGACGCCGGCCCCGCACGAACGCGGGGCCGGCGTTCGGCGTTTCGAGGGCTTGGCCGACGGCTTTGCGGGGGAGATCTCCTGATGCCTGCCTTGTGTGGTGGTGGGCTCTGGAGGCACCGGTTCCCGGGCGGGGGTGTCTCCGCTGGGCGATGGTGTCCGCCATGCGGCGCTCTCGGGGCGGCGCCGCGCCTGCGCGGGCTGCCATGGGTTCTCCGCGACGGCGGGGACGGTGGGTGAACCCGTGGCGCGCAGGGTGAGGTGGTCCGGGCGGTGAAGCGGTGGTCCGGACGGTGAGCCGTGGGTCGGACGGTGAAGTGTGGTGGGTCCGGGCGGTGAGGCAGCGGTGCGGGCGGAGTGAGAGGCCATGGTCCGGGCGGTGAGGGCGTGGCGCGCGCGGTGAGGCAGCGGTGCGGGCGGGGTGAGAGACCGTGGCGTGAGCAGTGAGGCCGTGGTCGGTGCGCTGAGGCCGTGGTGTGAGCGGTGAGTCGTGGGCTGGGCGGGGAGATCGTGAGCTTGGGGGTGAGATTGTGGGCTTGGGTTTGGGCTTGCCGCGGCGGTGATGGTCTCCGGGTGATGGTCTCGGGGGTGACGGTCATAGGGGATGACGGTCATGGGGGTGACGGGCATGGACCGGGGATGGTCATGGGCGGTTCGGGCCGGAGGCGGCGCTCGTAGGGTGACGAGGCGGGCGTGATCTCAGTGATCGTCCTTGGTGTGATTTTGCATGGCCCTTACCGTGCAAGAATCCGGCGAAACGGACTTATCGCCACCTCGTAAACCCCTGACAAATCGGGCTATTCCGCACCTCGGCCACCCCGTCGAGGGACCCTCGGTGACGGCCCTCGGGCGCGGCGCTCGCGGCGTGTCTGAGCTGATGGTGGTTTGCGGGCAAACGGGTGGTGACGGGGAGGCGACAAGATTTTTGTGGGGCACCCGGGCTCATTGCGCTCCCAGGAGGGTACGTCACGTTACGATTCAAATGCGATCCGTAATTATTCGCGAACGACGTTACGGGGCTCCCCATGAGCAGCAGGCTCGCCTTTCTCGGCCGTGACATGGCAGTCGATCTCGGTACCGCCAACACGTTGGTCTACGTGCGTGGCCGCGGCATCGTGCTCAACGAGCCGTCCGTCGTCGCGATCAATACCACCACCGGCAAGATCGTCGCGGTTGGCATCGAGGCCAAACGGATGATCGGCCGGACGCCGGGCAACATCGTCGCCGTGCGCCCCCTGAAGGACGGGGTGATCGCCGACTTCGACGTGACCGAGCGGATGTTGCGCTACTTCATCCAGCGAGTCCACAAGCGCCGCCACTTCGCCAAGCCGCGCATCATCATCGCCGTGCCCAGCGGGATCACCGGTGTGGAGCAGCGGGCGGTGAAGGAGGCCGGCTACCAGGCCGGCGCGCGCAAGGTCTACATCGTCGAGGAGCCCATGGCCGCGGCGATCGGCGCAGGCCTGCCGGTCCACGAGCCGACGGGCAACATGGTCGTCGACATCGGCGGCGGCACCACCGAGGTCGCCATCATCTCGATGGGTGGCGTGGTGACCAGCCAGTCGATCAGGGTCGGCGGCGACGAGCTGGACCAGGCGGTGATCACCTTCGCGAAGAAGGAACACTCGCTGATGCTCGGCGAGCGCACCGCAGAGGAGATCAAGATGGCCATCGGCTCGGCCTGCGCGTCCGAGGACGAGTTTCACGCCGAGATCCGGGGCCGTGACCTGGTCAGCGGGTTGCCCAAGACGATCGTGGTCTCCGCCGAGGAGATCAGGAAGGCGATCAGGGAGCAGGTCAACACCATCATCGACGCGGTCAAGACCACGCTCGACAAGTGCCCGCCGGAGCTGTCGGGCGACCTGATGGACAGGGGCATCGCTCTCACCGGTGGCGGAGCCCTGCTCAAGGGGCTCGACGAGCGGCTGAGGGACGAGACCGGCATGCCCGTGCACATGGTGGAGAACCCGCTCGACTCCGTGGCGCTCGGCTCAGGCAAGTGCGTCGAGGAGTTCGAGGCGCTCCACGCCGTGCTCGTACCGGAACCACGTCACTGAGATGAGAGATACGCGCCGGGCAAGGCTGATCCTCGGACTGCTGCTCGCCGTGGCGCTGGTGGTGCTGACCATCGATCACCGCGCGAACGGGAGCTCGCCCTTCGGCCTGCTGCGCGGAGTCGGTTCGTCCCTGTTCGGCACCGCGGAGCGGTTCGTCGCCGGTGTGGTTACTCCTGTCAGCGACTTCGTCGGCGCGATCGCGGGGGCCACCGGGGCCCGCGACAGGATCAAGGAGCTGGAGGCCCAGAACGCCAGGCTCCGTGCCGACCTCGCGGCGGAGAGCCTGGACAAGGCCCGCTCGGCGGAACTGCGCAGGCTGCTCGGCACCTCCAAGCGCGGCGGCTACACCATCGTGCCCGCGAACGTGGTGGCCCGCAGGGGCCATCCGGGGTTCGAGGACGCGATCGAGATCGACGCCGGCACCAGCGACGGGGTGCGGCCGGAGATGACGGTGATCAACGGCGAGGGACTGGTGGGAAGGGTGGTGCAGGCGACGGCGAGGAACGCGACCGTCATGTTGCTGAGCGATCCTGCTTCGTCGGCGGGTGCCAGGCTCGAGGGCGGCAACGAGATCGGCGTCATCCACGGCGTCGGCGAGTACGGCAGGCTGGTGCAGTTCCGGTTGCTCGACTCCACCGCCCAGCTGACCCCGGGCACCAGGATCGTCAGCTTCGGCTCGCAGCGCGGCGTGCCGTACGTGCCGGGGGTGCCGATCGGGGTGATCGAGCGGGTGGAGGCGACGCCGGGCGAGCTGACCCGCATCGCCTACGCGCGCCCCTTCGCCGACCTCAGCGCTCTCGACGCGGTGGGGGTGGTGATCGCCGCGCCGCGGCGCGACCCGCGCGACGCGGTGCTGCCCAGACTGGCGGGCGAGCGATGATCGCTGTCCTGGCCGTGCTGGTCGCGCTGCTGGTGCAGGTCACGGTCGTCAACAGGTTCCCGCTCCCGCCCGGCGGCGGGCCCGATCTGGTGCTGCTGGTCGTGATCGGGATGGCGCTGGCCAGGGGGCCCTCGGCGGGGGCGATGATCGGGTTCAGCGCGGGGATGCTGGTGGACCTGATGCCGCCGACGGCGCACGTGCTCGGGCAGTACGCCTTCGTCTACGCGCTGGTCGGCTACGTCGCGGGACGCGGGCTGGGAGGGACGGTCCCGACCGTCATGCTGTGCGTGCTGGCGGCGCCGCTGCTGGCGGGCGCCGTGGGCTGGTTGATCGGCGATCCGCGCGTGACGGCGGCCTCGATCGCGTCGGGCGTGCCCGTCACCGTGTTCTACTCGCTGCTCGCGGCCCCTGTGGTCATCTGGCTGCTCACCGTCGGCAGATCGGAGGAGTTCGCGGCATGACCAGGATGCGCACCAGGCTCCTCGTGCTCCACGTGCTGGTCGTCACGATGCTGGCGGTGCTGGCGGTACGGCTGTGGCAGGTCCAGATGATGCGTGGCGCGGAGTTCGTCAGCGCCGCCGACGAGACCAGGAACAGGAACGTCATCGTGCCCGCCGTACGAGGGCAGATCCTCGACGCGTGGGGACGGCCGCTCGTCCGCAACCGGACGGCGCTGGTGATCTCGGTGGACAGGACCGCGCTGATCAGGATGAGCGACGGCGGCGCCGCGGTGCTCCAACGGCTCGCGGGCGTGCTCGGCACTCCCGCCAAGCTGCTGGAGAAGCGCATCCAGCCGTGCGGGCCAGGCGTGACCAGGCCGTGCTGGACGGGCTCGCCGTACCAGCCGATCCCCATCGACCAGAAGGCCACCACGCGCGAGGCGCTGCAGATCCTGGAGCGCCAGGAGGAGTTCCCCGGCGTGACGGCCGAGGTGCAGGCCGTCAGGGAGTACCCGGGCGGCAAGGCGGGGGCGCAGATGCTCGGCTACCTGCAGCCGGCCACCGAGGAGGAGCTGGAGAAGCGCGCGGGGCTGAAGGCCGAGTTCTCCGGCGTCGACGTGGTGGGGCGCGACGGCCTGGAGTTCGTCTACGACGAGGCGCTGCGTGGCAAGACGGGGCTGCGCAAGGTCCAGGTCGACCGGATGGGCAAGTCGCTCGGGGTGGAGCAGCGCGTGGCGCCCATTCCCGGCGACACGCTGATCACCAGCATCGACGCGCGGATCCAGGGCATCGTGGAGAAGGCCATCAACGGGGCGATGAAGAAGGTGCCCCAGGCGGACGGCGCGGCGGGGGTCGTGCTCGACCCCCGGTCGGGCAGGGTGCTGGCGCTGGCCAGCGCGCCCGGCTACGACCCCTCGATCTGGACGGGCGGGATCTCCGAGAAGGAGTACCAGCGGCTGCTGTCGGAGAAGGAGGGCAAGCCACTGGTCTCGCGGGCCATCAACGGGCAGTTCGCGCCCGGCTCGACGTTCAAGGTGTCGTCGGTGTCGGCGATGCTGCGTGCGGGGTACCCGCTGCACGGCCAGTACGCCTGCCCGGGCTCCTACATGGTCGGCAGCCGGTCGTTCAGCAACTTCCGCGGGATCGGCCTCGGCACCCTCTCGCTTCACACCGCGCTGGTGAAGTCGTGCGACACGATCTTCTACAGGTCCTCCTACGAGCAGTGGATCAAGGACGGCGGGCTGCGGCCGAAGAAGCCGCCGAAGGAGCGGTTCGCCAACATGGCACGGGCCTTCGGTTTCGGCAGTCCCACCGGCGTCGACCTGCCGGGAGAGTCGTCGGGCAGGATCCCCGACAGGACGTGGAAGAAGGAGCTGTGGACCGCCACCAGCGCCAACAACTGCCGCCGCGCGCGCACCGGCTATCCGGAGGTGACCGACAGGGCCAGGGCCGCCTTCCTCAAGCGCCTGGCCTACGAGAACTGCCTGGAGGGCTACCTGCTGCGGCCGGGAGACGCCGCCAACTTCTCCATCGGGCAGGGCGACGTGCTCGTGACGCCGCTGCAGCTGGCGGCCGCGTACGCGGCGCTGGTCAGTGACGGCAAGGTGCGCAGCCCGCGGATCGGGTGGGCGCAGGTACGGCCCGACGGCACGCTGGTGAAGAAGATCGAGGTCCCGGTCAGGGGCAAGCTGCCGCTGAGCGCCACCGAGCGGGCCTACATCAAGAAAGCGCTCAGCCAGGTCGCCTCCGACGGCACCGCGGCAGGCGCCTTCAGCGGGTTCCCGATGGACAAGGTGAAGGTCGGCGGCAAGACGGGCACGGCCGAGGTGTGGGGCAAGGCCGACACCTCGTGGTTCGCCTCGTTCGCGCCGACCGAGAAGCCCAGGTTCGTGGTCGTGGTGATGGTGTCGCAGGGCGGAATGGGCGGTTCCACCGCGGCGCCCGCGGCCCGGGAGATCTACGAGGGGATCTACGGCTTCGAGTCGGGGGCCGACGGCCAGACCAAGGATCCGGCCAAGGACCAGGCCAAGGATCCGGAGAAGGGCCAGGCCAAGGGAGAGGGCAAGGGCGGGCGGCCCGAATTGCCGACCGGCCAGCTTCCGAAGATCAAGAGTGACGGCACGGTGGCGCGATGACGGCCCGCACGCATCTGAGGCCCCGCAGAGCCTTCGCGTTGAAGGCCGTGGACGCGCAGTCGGCGCTGTGGCGGCTCGACTGGGTCATGCTGGTGGCGGTCGCCGCGCTGGGCGTGATCGGCACGTTGCTGGTGTGGTCCTCGACCCGCACGTGGGCGCTGGGGTCCACGGGACTGGTCAAGAAGCACGCGCTCAACCTGATCATCGGCGCGGTGATGTGCGGCGCGGTGGCGATGATCGACCACCGGATGCTGCGGGCCTACGCGCCGATGGCGTACCTGGTGACGGTGGCCGGGCTGGTGCTGGTGGCGACGCCCGTGGGCACGACGGTCAACGGCTCGCACTCGTGGATCATGCTCGGCGGCGGATTCGCGATCCAACCCTCGGAGTTCGCCAAGGTCGGGCTGATCCTGATGCTGTCGATGCTGCTCGCCCAGCCGGCGGAGGGCACCGACCGGCCCCGCGGGCTCGACGTGCTGTTCGCGCTGGTGCTGGCGGCGGGGACGATGGGCCTGGTCATGCTCCAGCCCGACCTCGGCACCACCCTCGTGCTGGCCGTCATCACCGCGGCGGCGCTGGTCATCGGGGGGGTCCAGAAGCGGTGGATCATCCTGCTGACGCTGTCCGTCGTGGCCGCCGGGGTGTGCGTGTGGGTCTTCGACCTGCTGGAGCCGTACCAGATCGCGCGGTTCACCGCCTTCCTCGACCCGAGCGTGGACCCGCGGGGAGTCGGCTACAACAGCACGCAGTCGCTGATCGCGATCGGCTCGGGCGAGCTCTTCGGCAAGGGTCTGTTCATGGGCGGCCAGACGACGGGCAGGTTCGTGCCCGAGCAGCACACCGACTTCATCTTCACCGTCGCGGGCGAGGAGTTCGGCTTCCTCGGCTCGGTCACGGTCGTGGCGCTGCTCGGCGTGGTGCTGATGCGCGGTCTGCACATCGCCAAGCAGTGCGAGGACCGCTTCGGCACGCTGGTGGCGGGCACGATCGTGTGCTGGCTGGCGTTCCAGTCCTTCGTCAACATCGGGATGACGATCGGGATCATGCCGATCACCGGGCTGCCGCTGCCGTTCGTCTCCTACGGCGGCACCTCGACCTTCGCCAACCTGATCGCGGTGGGAATGCTGCAGGCGATAAGGATCAGGGAGAGACCCTTCTGACGGCGATCCTCGGGCCCGACGCAGTGGTGTTGTCGCTCCATTACCCTTGGTGCTATGTCTGTCGAGTCATTGTTCCCACGCCTGGAAGCGCTGCTGCCCAAGGTGCAGAAGCCGATCCAGTACGTCGGGGGTGAACTCAACTCGACGGTGAAGGACTGGGACGAGGCGTCGGTGCGCTGGGCGCTGATGTATCCCGACGCCTACGAGGTCGGCCTGCCCAACCAGGGCGTGGCCATCCTCTACGAGATCCTCAACGAGCTGCCCGACACGCTGGCCGAGCGCACCTACTCCGTGTGGCCCGACCTCGAGGCGCTCATGCGCGCGGAGGGCGTCCCTCAGTTCACCGTGGACGGTCACCGGCCCGTGCGCGCCTTCGACGTGCTCGGCGTGTCGTTCTCCACGGAGTTGGGCTACACCAACATGCTGACCGCGCTCGACCTGGCCGGCATCCCGCTGATGTCGGTCGACCGCGGCGACGACGACCCGATCGTGCTGGCCGGCGGCCACGCCGCCTTCAACCCCGAGCCGATCGCCGACTTCCTCGACGCGGCCGTGCTGGGTGACGGCGAGCAGATCGCCATCGCCATCAGCGAGGTCGTCCGAGAGTGGAAGGCCGAGGGACGGCCGGGCGGTCGTGACGAGCTGCTGATGCGGCTGGCCGAGTCGGGCGGCGTGTACGTCCCGAAGTTCTACGACGTCGAGTACCACCCCGACGGGCGCATCAAGCGCGTCGCTCCCAACAGGAGCAACGTGCCGTGGCGCGTGCACAAGCACACCGTCATGGACCTCGACGAGTGGCCGTATCCGAAGAAGCCGCTCGTCCCGCTGGCCGAGACCGTTCATGAGCGGTTCAGCGTGGAGATCTTCCGCGGCTGCACCAGGGGCTGCAGGTTCTGTCAGGCCGGCATGATCACGCGTCCCGTCCGCGAGCGGTCGATCACCACGATCGGCGCCATGGTCGAGAACGGCATCCGCGAGTCCGGCTTCAACGAGGTCGGCCTGCTGTCGCTCTCGTCGGCCGACCACTCGGAGATCGGCGAGGTGGCCAAGGGCCTGGCCGACCGCTACGAGGGCACCAACACCTCGCTGTCGCTGCCCTCCACCAGGGTCGACGCCTTCAACATCGACCTGGCCAACGAGTTCTCGCGCAACGGCCGCCGTTCGGGCCTGACCTTCGCGCCCGAAGGCGGTTCCGAGCGCATGCGCAAGGTGATCAACAAGATGGTCACCGAGGAAGACCTGATCCGCACCGTCACCACGGCCTACAGCCAGGGCTGGCGTCAGGTGAAGCTCTACTTCATGTGCGGCCTGCCCACCGAGCAGGACGAGGACGTGCTGGGCATCGCCGATCTGGCCAAGAAGGTCATCAAGGCGGGGCGCGAGGCCACCGGCTCGCGCGACATCCGCTGCACGGTCTCCATCGGCGGGTTCGTGCCCAAGCCGCACACCCCGTTCCAGTGGGCCGCGCAGGCCGATCACGAGACCGTCGACCGGCGGCTCAAGGCCCTGCGCGAGTCGCTGCGTGGCGACAGGGAGTACGGCAAGGCCATCGGCTACCGTTACCACGACGGCAAGCCCTCGATCGTGGAGGGCCTGCTCTCGCGTGGCGACCGCAGGGTCGGCGCGGTCATCAGGGCCGCCTGGGAGGACGGCGGCCGCTTCGACGGCTGGAGCGAGCACTTCTCCTACGACCGCTGGATGACCGCCGCCGAGAAGGCGGGTGTCGCGGTCGACTGGTACACCACGCGTGAGCGCGAGGAGAACGAGGTCCTGCCATGGGACCACCTCGACGCCGGTCTCGACCGCGAATGGCTCTGGCAGGACTGGCAGGACGCCGTCACCGAGACCGAGGTCGAGGACTGCCGGTGGACTCCCTGCTACGACTGCGGCGTCTGCCCCACCATGGGCACCGAGATTCAAATCGGTCCGACGGGTAAGAAGCTGCTGCCGCTCACTGTGGTATAGAGACAGCCTTATCCTGAAAAAGAAGTAACTCTGACACGGGAAGGAAGACGACGTTCTGAAGCCTGTTCCCGAGGGGCCTCCGCCCGCGCCCACGGTGCAGCGCGTACGCGTGCGCTACGCCAAGCGCGGACGCCTGCGCTTCACCAGCCACCGCGACATCTCGCGGGCCGTCGAGAGGGCGGTTCGCCGTGCCGGCATTCCTGTGGCCTTCAGCGCGGGTTTCTCTCCCCATCCGAAGATCTCCTACGCGGGTGCGGCGCCGACGGGTGTCGCCAGCGAGGCCGAATACCTCGAGCTCGGCCTGACCGAGCCGTGCGATCCCGGGAGGATCCGCGCGGATCTCGACGCCTCGCTGCCTCCAGGCCTCGACGTCCTCGACGTCGTCGAGGCGCGTTCTGGAGCGCTCGCCGACCGCCTGGAGGGTTCGGCGTGGGAGCTGAGGCTGTCCGGCGCGGACAGTGAGCTCGCGCGCGTGGCAGTGGAGAAGTTCCTCGCGGCGGGCACCGTCGAGGTCGAACGCCTCACCAAGAAGGGGATGCGGCGATTCGACGCCCGCGAGGCGGTGCTGACACTGGCTTCAGAAGGAACCGCAGCTCAGGTGCCAGGACAGTCGTGTGTCATACTGCGCATGGTTGTTCGGCACGTGACTCCGGCCGTTCGACCCGACGACGTGCTCACGGGCCTGCGCCTGGTGGCCGACTTCGCGCCGCCGGTCCCCCCCGAGGTGACCAGGCTGGCGCAGGGGCCGCTCGACGCCGTATCCGGTGAACCCGCCGACCCGTTCGACCTTGACCGCGACATGACGCGCGGCGGCGAAGCGGGACCGGCAGGCGCGCACGTCGACGGCTAGTGAGAGATGTGACCTGCCGCACTGGCACGAACGTGACATGGCGGTCCCGCGTCTCACACGAGAAGGGAGAGCTTTGCGAGCCCCGCACGGTGGCGGGGTTCGGAGGGCTCGACCGCTGACAGGACTTGGCGTCCATGCCTTCGCAGGCGCGGACGGACAACGAGACACGAGGGCTCCTGCGCGGCGCGGCGACGCGCCCGGGAGCTGACGGGAGAGCGCCCGCATGCTCGACAACGAGCCCGGTACCGGGGCCCATGGCCCCGACGGGGAAACAACAGAACAGACTGCCGCGCCGAAGCGCCGGCGCTCGGCGAGCAGGCCCGCGGGGCCGCCGCCGGAGATCGACGATGTTCCCACGGTAGTCGTCACCACGCAGGCTTCCGGCCCGGCGGGGCCGGCGTCAACCGGTTTTTCCGCCCCGGCCGAGGCGGCCGCGGCCCAGTCCAACGGCACGGCGTCCGGCGGCACGGGATCCGACGGCCCGGCGGCCGACGCCGCGGGTTCCAACGGCGCGGCGTCCGGCACTTCAGGGCGCGACGCCACGGAAGGCGCCGGCGCGACGGCCAGCGTGGTCGAGGAGGCCGTGGCCGAGGCCGTCGAGGCGCCCGCCCCCAAGCGCGCCACCAGGTCCAGGTCGACCGCCACGACGGCCACGCGCCGCCGTACCACCAAGAAGGCCGCGGAAGAGGCCCAGGCGGCCGAGGAGGCCGCCGCGGGCGAATCCGCGGGCGTGCCCGAAGGCGGGGACGCGGCTGCCGTGGAGGAGGCGCCGAAGCGGCGCCGTACCCGCAAGAAGGCCGAGGCGGCCCCCGAGCCTGAGCCCGAGTCGCCGGTCGAGGCCGTCGTGGCCGCCGAGCTGGTGGACACGCTGCCGGAGAGCGAGCCGCTCGACGACGAGCCGGCGGGCGAGGACCTCGACGAGGAGCCGGTCGGCAGGCCCGCGCTGTTCGCGGACCCGTTCGGCGTCTCCGCGCAGGCGGCGCAGGAGCCCGGCACCACCTTCCAGCGGCCCGCCGCCGTCTTCACGCCCCTGTTCCAGGCACCCGACCCCAGCCAGGCGCAGCCCGTCAGGGTCGAGCCCGCGCAGCCCGTCAAGCCGCAGGCGGCCGACGAGGCCGAGGCGCTGTTCGACGAGGAGAGCGCCGAGGACGTCGACGAGACCGAGGACGAGACCGAGGGCGACGAGACCGAGGACGACGGCGGCAGCCGTCGCCGTCGCCGCCGCAGGGGCGGCAGGGGCCGCGGCAAGTCGCGTGAGCGCGACGAGGACGCGGGCGACTCCGACGAGCAGGAAGAGGACGAGGAGGCCGCCGACGGCGGCGAGGAGGCCGAGGAGTCGCAGGCCGACGAGGAGGAGTCGACGGGGTCGCGGCGCCGCAGGCGCAGGCGGCGCAGGGGCGGCGACGAGAGCCCCGAGCCCTCCAGCGACGACCCGCCGAACACGGTGGTGCGCATCCGCGCGCCGCGTGCGGGCAGGTCGAGCTCGCTCGACACCTCCGCCGACGGCGTGCAGAGCGTGCGCGGCTCCACCCGGCTCGAGGCCAAGAAGCAGCGCCGCCGCGAGGGGCGCGAGCTGGGCCGCCGCAGGCCGCCGATCATCACCGAGTCGGAGTTCCTGGCCCGGCGCGAGTCGGTCGACAGGATGATGGTGGTGCGCCGCCACGGCGACCGCACCCAGATCGCGGTCCTGGAGGACGGCGTCCTCGTCGAGCACTACGTCAACCGCGAGGCCAGCCAGTCCTACGTGGGCAACGTCTACCTCGGCAAGGTGCAGAACGTGCTGCCCTCGATGGAGGCGGCGTTCGTCGACATCGGCAAGGGCCGCAACGCCGTCCTGTACGCCGGCGAGGTCAACTTCGACACAGCGGGCCTGGAGGGACAGCCCAAGCGCATCGAGGCCGCGCTCAAGTCGGGCCAGTCGGTGCTGGTGCAGGTCACCAAGGACCCCCTCGGTCACAAGGGCGCCAGGCTCACCAGCCAGATCTCGCTGCCCGGCCGCTACCTCGTGTACGTGCCTGACGGGTCGATGACCGGCATCAGCCGCAAGCTGCCCGACAAGGAGCGCACGCGGCTCAAGAGCATCCTGAAGAAGGTCATGCCCGAGAACGCCGGCGTCATCGTGCGCACGGCCGCCGAGGGCGCCTCGGAGGAGGAGCTCGGCCGTGACGTGGCCAGGCTGTCGGCGCAGTGGGAGGCCATCCAGAAGAAGGCCAAGTCCGCCAGCCCTCCTGAGCTGCTGTCGTCCGAGCCCGACCTGACCGTCCGCGTCGTCCGCGACGTGTTCAACGAGGACTTCACCTCGCTGGTCGTGCAGGGCGAGGACGCGTGGGAGACGGTCGACGAGTACGTCAAGTACGTCGCGCCGCACCTGGCCGACCGGCTGTCGCGCTGGGACGAGGAAGGCGACGTCTTCGAGTCGTACCGGATCGACGAGCAGCTGGCCAAGGCCCTGGAGCGCAAGGTGTGGCTGCCCTCCGGCGGCTCGCTGGTGATCGACCGCACCGAGGCGATGACCGTCGTCGACGTCAACACCGGCAAGTTCACCGGCCAGGGCGGCAACCTCGAGGAGACCGTCACCCGCAACAACCTGGAGGCGGCCGAGGAGATCGTCCGCCAGCTCAGGCTGCGCGACATCGGCGGCATCATCGTCATCGACTTCATCGACATGGTCCTGGAGTCCAACCGCGATCTGGTGCTGCGGCGGCTGCTGGAGTGCCTGGCCCGCGACAGGACCAAGCACCAGGTCGCCGAGGTCACCTCGCTCGGCCTGGTCCAGATGACCCGTAAGCGGGTCGGTCAGGGCCTGCTGGAGGCCTTCTCGACGCCGTGCGACTGCTGCAACGGGCGTGGCCTGATCGTCTCCTCCGAGCCGGTCGAGGGCAAGCCGGAGCCGCGCGGCACGCAGGGCAAGATGGCCATCGAGAAGGCGGTCGCGGAGAAGGTCTCCGCGGCCAACGACTCCCTGAGCCGTGATACCGTGACCGGTGCGCTTGATGACGTTCCGGGCACGGAGGACGACCAGGCGAACCAGACTTCAGGCAGGGGGCGGCGACGCTCCCGCCGAGCCAAGTCGGCCGACTAGCGCCGTCTTCGGCGGCGCCCCGCTCCGGCGGGGCGCCAACCGAGCCGGCCCTCCAGGCACGGCGTGACCTGCCCTTGAACGGGTGGAGCGCCGGCGGGAACGGCCGACTTGTCCGACGATCCAGCCGGTTCGACCGGGGGCCGCTAATCCGGTAACCTAGTCAATCGGTGCGTCCAGTGACGCGCCCTGTTCGCGCGCCCACTCGGTTCGTCGGTTCCAGACAGTGATCGAATGCCGGGCGCAGCATTCAGAGAGTCAGCAGAAGGGTTCCGCGGTGTACGCGATCGTTCGTTGCGGCGGCAGGCAGCAGAAGGTCTCCGTCGGTGACGTCCTCGAGGTGGACAAGGTCGCCGGCGAGGTCGGTTCTTCGGTTTCGCTGCCGACGGTGCTCGTCGTCAACGACGGCGACGTGACCACGGAGGCGGGCAAGTTCACGGTCAGCGCCGAGATTCTCGGCGAGACCAAGGGCCCCAAGATCCGCATCCTCAAGTACAAGAACAAGACCGGTTACAAGAAGCGCCAGGGTCACCGCCAGCGGTACACCCAGGTGAAGATCACCGGTATCAACCAGGCCTGATCGGGAGTTTGAGAGATGGCACACAAGAAGGGCGCGTCGTCCACCCGGAACGGCCGTGACTCCAACGCCCAGCGCCTGGGCGTCAAGCGCTTCGGTGGCCAGCTGGTCAACGCGGGCGAGATCATCGTCCGCCAGCGCGGCACCCACTTCCACCCCGGCGACAACGTCGGCCGTGGTGGCGACGACACGCTGTTCGCGCTGGCCGCCGGCCACGTGCAGTTCGGCGTCAAGCGCGGCCGTCGCGCCGTGAGCATCGTCCCGGTCGCGGAGTAAATCCGCCGCCGACAGGCGTTGTAGCAAGGGGTGGATCGTCATGGTCCACCCCTTGTTCGCGTTCCCGGGCCCTGCGAGGTCCGGTACGGCACGCGAGCGGCGGAACAGACGGCGGCCACGCGGACCGCGTGACCGGCCGGACGAGCCACGACGGTGAACGGCGACAGGCCCGCAGAGGGCGAGCGGCTCACCGGGGATCCCGGTGAGCGGCGGGGGCGGGCCGCGTGACGGCGGCCGGCCACGCGCGCTGGAGGAGCGTCTCCCTGGAGGGACGCCGGCCACGTGGGCAGGGTGGGCTCGCGTCGGCTTGCCGTACCAGACAACGAAGAAGACCCGGACGGGATGGAGAGCGGGCTGTGGCGGATTTCGTGGATCAGGTGATCCTGCATATCAAAGCCGGTGATGGCGGGAACGGCTGCGCGTCCGTCCACCGGGAGAAGTTCAAGCCGCTCGGCGGCCCTGACGGTGGCAACGGCGGCAGGGGCGGTGACGTCATCCTGGAGGTCGACGCCAACACCTCCACGCTGCTCGACTACCACCGCCGCCCGCACCGCGGCGCCGCCAACGGCAAGCAGGGACAGGGCAGCAACAGGGAAGGCGCCAACGGCGGTGACGTGGTGCTGCCGGTCCCCAACGGGACCGTGGTCAAGGACGCGAAGACCGGCGAGGTGCTGGTCGATCTGGTCGGCGCCGGCACCCGCTACGTGATCGCCGAGGGCGGTCACGGCGGTCTCGGCAACGCCGCCCTGGCGACGGCGAAGCGGAAGGCTCCGGGGTTCGCGCTGCTCGGCGAGCCCGGCGACGCGCTCGACGTGGTGCTGGAGCTCAAGAGCGTCGCTGACGTGGCGCTGGTGGGCTTCCCCAGCGCGGGCAAGTCGTCGCTGATCGCGGCGCTGAGCGCGGCCAGGCCGAAGATCGCCGACTACCCGTTCACGACGCTGATCCCGAACCTCGGCGTGGTCACCGCGGGGGAGACGGTGTTCACCGTGGCCGACGTGCCGGGGCTCATCCCGGGAGCGTCGCAGGGCAAGGGGCTCGGCCACGAGTTCCTCCGCCACGTCGAGCGGTGCGACATGCTCGTGCACGTCATCGACTGCGCGACCATGGAGCCGGGACGCGACCCGATCACCGACTACGAGGTGATCGAGGCCGAACTGCACGCCTACGGCCAGCTCGAGGACAGGCCCAGGATGGTCGTGCTGAACAAGGCGGACGTGCCCGACGCCCGTGACCTGGCCGACATCGTGCGCTCCGACCTGGAGTCGCGCGGGCTGAAGGTGTTCACGATCTCGGCGGCCACGCACGAGGGGCTGCGGGAGTTCACGTTCGCGATGGGCGAGTGGGTGGCCGCGGCGCGCGCCAGCAAGCCGGTCCAGGAGCCGACGCGGCTGGTGCTGCGGCCGAAGCAGCTCGGCACGACCGGCTTCAGCGTCCGCAAGGTCAACGACGGCCTGTTCCAGGTCACCGGGGAGAAGCCGGAGCGCTGGATCAGGCAGACCGACTTCACCAACGACGAGGCCGTGGGCTACCTGGCCGACCGCCTGGAGCGGCTGGGTGTCGAGGAGGAGCTGGTCAAGGCGGGCGCGGTCGCGGGCGCCGAGGTCGTCATCGGGTCCATGGAGGACGGCTACATCTTCGACTGGCAGCCGACGCTCAACGCCGAGTCCATTCACACGGGGCCGCGAGGCACCGACAACAGGCTCGGCTGAGTTCATGATCGCGGACAGCGGTAAGGTGTCCGCACGGCTCGGGGGAGTCCCGGGCCGCACAGCGGGCGCCGGATAGGGTCAGGACGTGCGGGAACAGATCAGCTCAGCGTCGAGGGTCGTCGTCAAGGTCGGCTCCTCCTCGCTCACCACCCCCCAGGGCGTCATCGACGTCGACCGGGTCGACGCGCTGGTCGACGTGCTGTCGGCGCGGCGCCGTACCGGCACGCAGATCGTGCTGGTCTCCTCCGGCGCGATCGCCGCGGGGCTCGGCCCGCTCGGGTTGACCGCACGTCCGCGTGACCTGGCCACCCAGCAGGCCGCCGCCTCCGTCGGTCAGGGCGTGCTCGTCGCCCGCTACACCTCCTCCTTCGCCAGGTACGGCATGCGCGTCGGCCAGGTGCTGCTGACGGCCGACGACATGATGCGCCGCTCGCACCACGCCAACGCCCAGCGCACGCTCAACCGGCTGCTGGAGCTCGGCATCATGCCGGTCGTCAACGAGAACGACACCGTGGCCACCGACGAGATCCGCTTCGGCGACAACGACCGCCTGGCGGCCCTGGTGGCGCACCTCATCCACGCCGACGCGCTGGTTCTGCTGTCCGACGTCGACGCGCTGTACGACGGGCCGCCCTCGCGCGCGGGCTCCACGAGGCTGGCCGAGGTGCGCGGCCCCGAGGACCTGGCGGGTGTCGAGCTCGGCAAGAACGGCGCGGCCGTCGGCACGGGCGGCATGGTGACCAAGGTGCAGGCCGCGCGCATCGCCACGGGAGCGGGTGTGCCAGTGGTGCTGACCGCGGCCGCGCACGCCGCGCAGGCGCTGGCCGGAGCCGACGTCGGCACGTTCTTCCACCCGGGTGGCCGCCACCCGGGCACCAGACTGCTGTGGCTGGCGCACGCGACCACCGGGCGAGGGCGGCTGACGCTCGACGAGGGCGCGGTCGAGGCGGTCGTCTCGCGGCGCAAGTCGCTGCTGCCCGCGGGCGTGGTGTCGGTGGAGGGCGAGTTCGCCGCCGGCGACCCCGTCGACCTGTGCGGGCCCCGCGGGCGGGTGGTCGCCCGCGGGCTGGTCAACTTCGACGCCGTGGAGATCCCCGGGCTCCTGGGGCGCTCGACGAAGGAGCTGGCCAGCGAGCTCGGTCCGGAATATGAACGTGAGCTCATCCACCGTGACGACATCGTCATACTGGAGTCCCACAGCTGACAGACGCGGAGAGAGGACGGGCGCGATGTCCGAGGAGTTCCTGAAGGTTGCCCGCGCGGCACGCGAGGCCGCCGCCGAGCTGGCCCCGCTGCCGCGGGCGGCCAAGGACAGGGCACTGCGCGCCGTCGCCGACGCTCTGGTCGAGCACGGCAAGGAGATCATCGAGGCCAACGCCGTCGACGTCGACAAGGCGCGCGAGGGCGGCACCTCCGAGGCGATGATCGACCGGCTGCGGCTCGACGAGGCCAGGATCGAGGCCATCGCGCAGGCCGTACGCGACATCGCCGAACTGCCCGACCCCGTCGGCGAGGTCGTGCGCGGCGGCACCCTGCCCAACGGACTGGAGCTGCGCCAGCTCAGGGTGCCGCTCGGCGTGATCGGCATCATCTACGAGGGCCGTCCCAACGTCACCGTCGACGGCGCCGCGCTGTGCCTCAAGAGCGGCAACGCGGTCCTGCTGCGCGGCTCCTCCAGCGCCTACTCCTCCAACACCGCGCTTGTGAGGATCATGCAGGAGGCGCTGGAGGCGACCGAGGTGCCCGCCGGAGCCGTCCAGCTGGTGCCCGGGCTGACCCGCGACTCGGTCAAGGAGCTGACGCGGGCACGCGGCCTGGTCGACGTGCTGATCCCGCGCGGCGGCGCCTCACTGATCAACTCGGTGGTCGAGGAGTCGACCGTCCCGGTGATCGAGACAGGCGTGGGCAACTGCCACGTGTACGTCGACGCGGACGCCGACCTCGATCTGGCCGTGCAGATCCTGGTCAACGCCAAGGCCCAGCGGCCCTCGGTGTGCAACGCGGCCGAGACGTTCCTCGTCCACGTGGACGTGGCCGAGCGCTTCCTGCCCATGGCGCTGGCGGCGCTGTCCGAGGCGGGTGTCACCGTCCACGGTGACGAGCGTGTGGCCGCCCACGGCGGGGTGGTTCCGGCGACGGAGGACGACTACTACGCCGAGTACCTGTCGCTCGACATCGCCGCCGCCGTCGTCGACTCGCTGGAGGCCGCGGTCGCCCACATCAGGAAGTACGGCTCCGGCCACACCGACGCGATCGTCACCCGCTCGCAGGGAGCCGCCCGCAGGTTCGTCCAGCGGGTCGACTCCGCCGCCGTCGCGGTCAACGCCTCCACCCGGTTCACCGACGGTGGCGAGTTCGGGTTCGGCGCCGAGATCGGCATCTCCACCCAGAAACTCCACGCGCGCGGACCCATGGGTCTTCCCGAGCTGACCTCTACCAAATGGGTCTACACCGGAGAAGGGCATCTTCGCACGTCAAAGGGTACGGTCATCCCGGCCTCCGGCGGCTGAGACGCGTGTCTGAGTTGGCACCGGACCCCGTTCATGGTTTGACTGGCCTCCATGGCATTGGTGATAGCGATCATTTTCGCGGGTGTGGTGCTGTTCGCCGCCGACCGGTTGCTGCTGTGGTTGGAGAGTCGCGGACATATCAACTGGCGCAGGAAAGGCCGTAAGAAGCTCGCCGAGGAGCCCACGACAGGGCTCGAGGCGATGCTGTCCGACACTTCCCATCGATGACCGGCGCGCCGCGAACGTAAACGGGCGGCGCACCGCTAAGGTTGTGCCCCTTATGGGCGCGCCGAGCGGGGAGGGAGCGTGAGCAAGCTCGGCAAGGTCGGGCCTTACACCTTGCTCGAACGGCTCGGCCGTGGCGGCATGGGTGAGGTGTATCTCGCCAGCACCCGCAGGGGTGAGCACGTCGCCCTCAAGGTGCTTCACGACCTGATCGAGGATTCCGCCTCGCGCATCCGCCTGGAGCGCGAGGTACGGGCGTTGCGCAGGGTCGAGAGCCCGTACGTCGCCCGGGTGCTCGACGCCGATCTCGGCTGCGCCAGGCCGTACCTGGTGATGGAGCACATCGAGGGTGACACGCTGCTCGACCGGGTACGGCGCAGCGGGCCGCTGCGCGGCGCCGACCTGGTGGAGGTGGCGCAGGGGGTGGCGGCGGCCCTGGCGATCGTCCACGCCGCGGGAGTCATCCACCGAGACCTCAAGCCGGCCAACATCCTCATGGGCGCCGAAGGACCCGTGCTGATCGACTTCGGGATCGCGCAGGTCATCGACGCCACCAGACTGACGATGACGGGCACCTTCCTCGGCACGCCCGGCTACGCGGCGCCCGAGCTGTTCGCCGACGAGCACGTGGGCGAGCCCGCGGACGTCCACGCGTGGGCGGCGACCGTGGCCTTCGCCGCGACGGGGCGGCCCACGTTCGGGCGGGGCACGGTCGAGGCGCAGATGTACGCCGTTCTCAACGGCCAGGCCGACCTCAAGGGTGTGCCCGCAGGGCTGCTGCCGCTGGTGCGGGCCGCGCTCAACAGGGAGCCGGGCAAGCGGCCCACCGCCGCGCTGCTGGCCGACCGGCTGGCCAGGCTCGCCAGGGCCACGGTCGCCGCGACGGACGACGACGTGAAGGCGCTCAGGGGGAGGGCGGCCGACGCGGCCAAGGCGGCGCGGACTCGCGCCGACGAGGAGGTCAAGGCCGCCAGAGGCAAGGCCGAGGAGCCCAAGGTCGTCAAGCCGCGAGTCGCGGAGGACGGCAAGGCGGTCCGGCCGAGGGCGGGCGAGGAGGGCAAGGTCGTCAGGCCGCGCCCCGCCCCGGACGACGGCAAGCCCGTCAGGCCCAGGACCCCCGACGACGGCAAGCAGGTCAGACCCAGGATTCCCGACGACGGGAAAGCGGGCAGGTCCAGGAGCGGCGAGGACGGCAAGGCCGGCCGCTCCAGGGCCCTGGAGGAGGGCAAGGTCGTCAGGTCGCGCGTGGCCGACGACGCCAAGACAGGGCGCGGACGGGTCGCCGAGGAGCCGAAAACGGCACGCGCGCGGGCGGCGGAGGAGCCGAAGCTCGTCCGGAGCCGCATGCCGGGCGCCTCCCGGAGCCGCGCCACCGACGACGGCAAGGCGGCGGCGCGAGCGCAGGCCAGGGCGGCGCGGGTCAGGCGGACCCCGACCGCGCGGGCGGAGGCGGCCTCGACCACCCTGCCCGCCGGTAACGCGGCCCTGCTCCTGCTGGCGGTGCTGGCGGTGCCGTGCGTGGTGGCGACGGTGATCTGGCCGATCGCGGGCGTGGCGATCACCGGGGTGTTCGTGGTGCTGGTGCGCACCGTGTGGACCGGCCACTGGATGGTGAGGAAGCGCACCTCGAAACGGGTGCGGGTGTCGCTGCGGGTGCTGCTGTTCCCGGTCGCGCTCGCCGGATCGGCGCTCACCGCGGCGGGCTGGCCCGGGCTGCCGGTCGCCGCGGCGGCCGGCGGGGTGCTGTGGATGGTGGCGGGCGGCGAGCTCGGGCCCGACTGGTGGCAGCAGCCCGCGCCGGTGACCGCGGCGGGCGTCGTGTTCGGCGTGTTGTGCGGGGCGATCACCGGCAGGGAGGTCGAGCGGGTCGGCACCCACCTGCCCGACCTGCGCAAGGAGGGTCTGCGCGCCTTGGCGGTCCTGGGCGGTTTCGTCGCCCTCTGCGCCGCCGCGGTCCGCGCGATCGCCCTCCTGCTCTAGGCCACGTCGGCGGGCTCGGCGGCCCAGGTGTTGCACGCCGCGGGGTCGCCCTCGGCGTAACCGTTCTTCGTCCAGGCCACGCGGGTGCTGCCCTTGCCGAGCCAGCGGGGTTCTCCCGGCTCGTCGCCGCCCGTCTGGGTGTAGCCCAGCACCACCTGCCAGTCCTCCGCGGAGCGGCCCTTCATCGGCCACACGCTCCGGACGAACGCGCCACCCAGGCAGTCGGACTGGAGGTTGACCCGCCGGTCCTGCTCATACATCTCGCTCTTGTTGGCGTAGGTCAGCTTCAGATAGGCCTTCTCTATGCCGACGAGGTTCTGTACGTGGATGCCGTACATGGCGGCCGTCATGTTGAACAGCCACAGGTCTCCGGCGTCATCGAGCCAGTCCGCGCCCAGCTGGAAGACCAGCGTGCCGGTCTTGGGGCAGTAGTAGCTCTGCGAGTTGGAGTCTCCGATGTCGTAGCCGCAGTACTTCTTCGGGATCTTCGCCACGTGCTTCACGGTGATCTTGCGGAACGGCAGCCCCGCGGCCTTGAGGTGCCGTCCCCATGTGCGGTCCAGGCATGCCACGACGCCGTTGATGTAGGCGCGGGCCAGCGCCTTGTCGTTGCGCTTGATCGGCTTCTCCGCGCACGACGTCGCGGGCAGCGGTCCTGCCTCGTAGAGAGGGTTCGCGATGAGCTTGGCGTCGTCGATGGGACTCGCGGTCGCGGCGGTGGCCGTACCGGAAAGGGGAAGCATGACAGCGCAGGCCAGCGCCGCCATGGCGAAAGATGATCTCATGGTGCGCGACAGTAGAGGCGTGAGGTGCGCATGGAAAAGGTCTGGAAGATCTCACTTCCAGACCTTTTTCGTGGTTGTGTTGGTCAGTTGCCGTCGCGGCGGGAGAAGCGGTTGAAGATGCGCTCGCCCGCGTTGACCGCGCCCTCGGCGACGTCGCGCAGGACGCCGATGAACGGGTCCTGGGACTCCGACCAGGAGCGGCGGTAGGACTCGGCCGCCGCCTTGACCTCGTCGGTGACGCGGGCGTTGGAGTCGTCCTCGCGGCGAGGGTAGTCGCCGCCGATGATGCGCTCGTACTCGCCGCTGCGCTGCCACTTGTCGAGCTCGGCGACGCGGACCACCGCGAAGGGGTGGGTGGTGCCGAGCAGGTTGAGGACTTTCAGGAAGCCGTCCCGCAGGTCGCCCGCGGTGTCGTACTCCTGGTACTGGGCCAGGAAGGCCTCGATGTTCATCTCGTTGGTGTAGTCGCCGCCGGCGAGCTTCATCAGCGCGCGCTTGGCGGCCTCCGGGTCCTGCCCGGTGAGCAGGCCGCCGCGGTCGGCGGACAGCTCCGACTTGCGATACCACTCCTCGAGGCCCGCCACGATCGCGCGCAGGCCGATGTAGCCGAGCGGGATCCAGGCCACGCGGGTGGCCAGGCGGGTGAGGATGTCGAGCATCGTCCGGTAGACGGCGTGGCCCGACAGGATGTGCGCGGTCTCGTGGCCGATGACGAAGCGCTGCTCCTCCTCGTTCATGAGGTTCAGCAGACCCGTCGTCACCACGATGAACGGGTCGTCGAAGCCGATCGCCTTGGCCTGGACCTGCGGATCCTGCTGAACGTAGATCTCAGGGACCCGGTGCAGGTCAAGGATGTAGGCGGCGTCGCGGCCCATGTCGTACAGGGAGCGGAACTGTGTCTCGCTCACCCGCACGGCAGAGGCGAGGTACATAAGGCGCAGCCGGCGCTCGCTGATCAGCCCGGACATCTGCTTGAGAACCGTGTCGAACCCACTGAGCTTGCGCAGAGCGACCAGAGCGGACCTGTCTGCGGGGTGTTCGTAGGCACGGGACGAGATGCCGGGCAATTGCACGCGGTTGCGATCCGGGGTGGTCGTCATGTCCGGCATGCTACGTCGGCGGCGGGTGGGATGCGCGTTTCTCGGCAAGGGGGGTGCTTAATGCTTGCGTGAGGCATCCGCGTAAGGTCCGTTTCATGATGAACGCGCCCAGTGTCCAGGGAAAGAGACGCGTGGGGGTGATGGGTGGAACCTTTGACCCGATCCACCATGGTCACCTGGTCGCCGCGAGCGAAGTGGCCCATCACTTCGATCTCGACGAGGTCGTCTTCGTCCCGACGGGCAGGCCGTACCAGAAGGCGGCCAGGGAGGTGTCGGCGCCCGAGGACAGGTACCTGATGACGGTGATCGCGACCGCGTCGAACCCGCGCTTCTCGGTGAGCAGGGTGGATGTGGACCGGCCGGGGCCGACGTTCACGATCGACACGCTGCGTGACATCAAGGAGATCTACGGCCCCGAGGCCGAGTTGTTCTTCATCACCGGCGCCGACGCGCTGTCGGCGATCCTCGACTGGCAGGACGCCTCCGAGTTGTTCGAGCTCGCCCATTTCGTGGGTTGCACCAGGCCGGGGCACACGCTGCGCGATCCCGGGCTGCCGGAGGGAAAGGTGAGCCTGATCGAGATCCCCGCGCTGGCGATCTCCTCCTCGGAGTGCAGGCACAGGGTGTCGGAGGGCGAGCCGATCTGGTACCTGGTGCCGGACGGAATCGTGCAATACATCGGGAAGCGCGGCCTTTACCAGGCGGGTTAGCCTCCATGGAGTGTCTCAGGAGGCGCTCGACGGGATCGAGCTGAAGGAAGAGTCGTGGTGGGCGCACGACGCGGAGGTCGCCGCGTCGGGGTTGTTCACGATGGTGCGCAGGTTGCCCGCGCTGATCCGTGACATGCTGGCGCTCACCTGGCGCGCCAGCCGGGTGGACACGGTGGTCATGGTGGGGTGCGGCCAGTGGCAGCGCATCGCCGTGGCCGGGCGGACCACATACGTCCTCGACCAGGGCAGGGTGGCGGAGGAGGGCGACCACGCGTCGTCGATGGCGCTCGGCGGGATTTACGCCGAGATGTACGGCCTGCAGGCGCGGAGCTATATCTAGCAGCGGCCGGGGATACTATCAGGGTAAGCGTGGGCTATACACGTAGTCACACAGGAGGACAGACCCGCATCGTGACAGCATCCGAAAGATCCGTTCAGCTCGTCAGAGTCGCGGCCGAGGCCGCCGCCGACAAGCTGGCCGACGACATTCTCGCCTACGACGTGAGCGACCAGCTCGTCATCACCGACGCCTTCGTGCTCTGCTCCGCCACCAACGACCGTCAGGTGCGCGCCATCGTCGACGAGATCGAGGACAGGCTGCGCATCGAGTGCGATGCCAAGCCGGTCCGCCGCGAGGGCGAGAGGGAGGGGCGCTGGGTGCTCCTCGACTTCATCGACATCGTCGTTCACGTGCAGCACGAAGAGGACCGCACCTTCTACGCGCTCGAGCGCCTCTGGAAGGACTGCCCCGCCATCGCGCTGCCGGAGAGCGTCACCCAGACGGCCGCCCAGAGGGCCCGTACGTGAGCAAGCGGATCGTCTGCCTGCGCCACGGCCAGACCCTGTGGAATGTGGAGCACCGTTTCCAAGGCCACACCGACATCCCGCTCGACGAGACCGGCCTCGCCCAGGCGGCGAGGGCGGCTTCATTGCTGGCGTCGCTGCGGCCCACCATGATCGTCTCCTCCGACCTGCGGCGGGCCAACGACACGGCGCTCGCGGTCGGTCGCCTGGTCGGCCTCGACGTCTCGGTCGACAAGGCCTTCCGCGAGCGCGGTGGCGGCGCGTGGGAGGGCCTGACCCGCGAGGAGATCGCCGAGCGCTGGCCCGCCGAGTACGTCTCGTGGGAGGCGCCCGACGGCGAGCCCGTGCCGGAGGTGGCCGACCGGGTCGGGGCGGCGCTGCGCAGATGGGCGGGCAAGCTCGACGACGACGGCCTGCTGGTCGTCGCCTCGCACGGGGCGGCGCTGCGACTCGGCATCGCCCACCTGCTCGGGCTGCCGCAGGAACTGTGGTCGGCGCTGGGCGGGCTCGGCAACTGCTCGTGGTCGGTGCTGGAGGAGGGGCGCAAGGGATGGCGCCTGCTCGAGCACAACGCGGGCACGCTGCCCGAGCCGATCAACAGCGACGACACCCCGGACGCCGCGTCCTGACCGTCGGGGGGCGTGCATGCGCTCCCTGGCGGGCGGGTGAACGGCGCCCGAACTCTCGATTATGCGAATCGAGAGGGAAGGTTATATGCTCTGCGAGCGCCGCAACGGGAGGACTCGGAGCGGTGACCAGGGGCTATAGCGCAGTTGGTAGCGCACCTCCATGGCATGGAGGGGGTCAGGAGTTCGAGTCTCCTTAGCTCCACCCAAGACGTGCTGCTCGAACACCGCTCTTCGAGGGCGGAAGCGAATACTACGGAAATGTGATCAACGGTGGTGTCCTTCAGGGCACCGCCGTTTCTGCGTTGGACGTGGAGAAGAGCGGGTCGCTCAGGAGATCCAGCACGGTTGCGGGCGCACAGCGTGCCGAAGTCGATGACGCGCGGGCCGTCGTGTGCCAGCAGGATGTTGGCGGGTTTCAGGTCGCGGTGGATGACTCCGGCGCGATGAATGGCCTCCAGCGCTTCCGCCAGGCCGACTGCGAGGATATGCAGAGAGTGTTCGGGCAACGCGCGGTGATGATGGAGGACGGTGCTGAGGGAGGGACCTGGCACGTACGCGGTGACCAACCAGGGGGGCTCGCCGTCGGGATCGGCGTCCACCACGGGGGCGGCGTGGAAGCCGCTGACGCGCTTGGCCGCCTCGACCTCCTGGGCGAACCGTCGCCGGAACTCGATGTCGCGACCCAGTTCACGCCGTACGAGCTTGACGGCGACGGCCCGGCCGGACGGCGACAGCCCCCAGAAGACCTCGCCCATGCCGCCGGCACCAAGCCTGCCGCCCAGTCGGTACCGTCCGACCTGCTGTGGATCGCCTGGAGCCAGTGGATCCATGGATTCCCCTCGTCGGCCGAGCGTCACGCGTACATCTCTGGCGGGTTCCTTCCGTTACGGGCTGTATCCCTGACCGGTCGCACCTTGCTCAAGGCGCCGAGGAGTTCGGTCCTGGTGGCGTTGACCGATTCGATGAGCTGACGGATGGGCTTGAGGAACTGCTCGCCCCGTCCCCGGACGGGGACGGAGCGGCCGCCGCCGCGCCGGTGAGGCAGACCACACCGGCCGACGAGATGATGATCGGGAGAACGCCTCATGGCGAACTCCGGTCGATACAGGGTCAGACACCGAGCCGATCGACCCGGACGAGGTCTCCCTTGACCTCGACGCGCACCTTCGCCGACTCGTCGGTGAAGACCTGGCCGGGGCCGTAGGCGCCGTCGTCGAGGGCGTGGCAGCCGGCCGGCGGGACGGCGTCAGGCTTGGCGTCCATCACGCGGATGGGCCCCTCTCCGGTGGCCACCGCCGAGTCGACCTTGTAGATCACCATCCCGCCCGAGCACTCGCTTCCCTTCCGGGACTCGATGGCGTAGGCGCTCGTGTCGCCGGTCCTGACCACGACGAGCTTGCGCCCGCCAGGCCGCTCGACGGGCGTGAGCCGGTAGGTTCCGCCAGAGGCGGGCACGCACGCCACCTGGCCGTCGGAGATCCAACCGAGCTTCCGCGCGTGCCACGCGAAGGGCTGCGGTGAAGGGCCGCTGATCAGCCCCATCACGTCCCAGCCGCCGACGAAGCGGTGGTAGTCGGGCCCGGTGAAGGAGTAGAGGTCGGGCAGGCCGAAGATGTGGCCGGTCTCGTGCGCGAGCACCTTGTGACCCCAGCGCCACATGTCCTGGCCGAACGTGACGCCCCACTTCACCTCGGCGCCGTCGGCGACCACGCCGCTCTGGGCCGGGTCCCACAGGTAGGTCGGTGAGAACCGCACCGCCGCCGCGTTCCTCGAAGGGACGATGTAGACGATGTCGTAGGCGGAGAAGTCCACCTCGGCGTCGGCCGCGGCCACCGCCTGCCGGACGTAGAGCCGGTGCTGCTCGTAGCTGATCCCCCTGTCGAAACCGTACGTGGTGCTGTCCTGCGGCATCCTGAACCACGTGTGCACGGGGGTGATGCTCAGCCGCGCCCTGCCGTACGACGCGGCCGCGAGCCACTTCTCGGCGGGCGCGAAGTGATCGGCGTACTGCACGGTGCCGCCCTCGGCGGCCGCGTCGGGGAAGTCGACGAACAGCATGACGGCCCTGATCCGGCCGGTCGCGGCGCGGAACTGCCGGTGGTCGGTGTCGTGGCCCTCGTCGGTCCAGCCGGTACGGCCGGGCAGCGCGCACGCGCGAGTCTCAGTGGCGCGAGTCTCAGCGGCGCGAGTCTCAGTGGCGCGGGGCGCGGCGGCGTGGGCGGACGCCGGGACCGCGAGGACGGACGCGGCGAGTGCGGTCGCCAGCACTAACGGACGCAACATCGGAAGTCCTTTCAGATCGCTAGTTCCATGAGACGGGCGAGCACGCGTTCGCCCGAGGCGGTGACCCCGTCGTGCTCCCACTCGTTGGTGACCCAGGCGCGCACGTTGCCGACGGCCTGAACGGTCTCCAGTGACAGGCCCGCGTCGACGTACATGTCGTCGTGGTACACCACGGCCGCGACCGGCACCTGGTTGGCGGCCAGGCGGTCGAGGTCGTACAGCGCGGGCCAGTCCTCCACGCGGGCGAGCCGGTCGGCGGCCTCGGCGAAGGGACGCAGCGCCGCGACCTCCTCGAACATCCAGGGGTAGATCATCTCGCCGGTGAACAGCAGGGAGTCGGCATGCCGGCCGAAATGGGGGAAGTCGGCCAGGGCCCGCTCGGCCGCCCAGGCGGTGGGCTTGGCGCCCTGGCCGTAGATGCTCTCCTGCAGCACCGCGAAGAGCGGGTTGCCGGTGAAGCCGGTGAGCTGCATGACCTGGTAGAGGAAGTCGTGCGACAGCTCGGCCCCGTCGAAGGCGTCCTCCAGGAGCCAGTGCACCCGATCGAACCCGTTCCCCATGCCGAAGGCCAGGCCGAGCGTCCTGAACCTGTGCGGGGTGAGCAGGTCGCCGTCGGGCAACCTGACGCCGCCCTCGTGCAGCCGGTCGAGGACGCGCCCGACCCTGCCGGTGTCGGAGGGATGGCGGGAGTAGTACTGCCTGACCTTGGCCCCGACCCTCGGGTAGGTACGGGCGTAGACCTCGTCGGCGGTGGCGGTCAGGCCGGGCAGCCCGCCCGTGACGTAGCAGGCCTTCAGCGCCTCGGGCGCCGTCGACAGGTATGTCATCGTCAGGAAGCCGCCGTAGCTCTGGCCCAGCGTCTCCCACCGCTCGACACCGAGCCGCCGGCGGATCAGCTCGCAGTCGGCCACGATCGAGTCGGCCCTGAAGTGCCGCAGGTATCCGGCCAGGTCGCCGACCCGCTCAGGGGTGCGGGGCGTGACGGGGGTGCTGCGGCCGGTGCCGCGCTGGTCGAGAAGCAGCACCCGGTGCGTCCTGAGCGCGTGAGCGAGCCAGCCGTCCGTGCCCAGCGGCCTGGGCGAGCGACCACCGGGACCGCCCTGAAGGTAGAGCAGCCATGGCAGGTTCTCCGCCGCCCGCGCGGCGTCGGCCACCTCACGGGCGAACACCTCGATGAAAGGGCCGCCTGGGTCGGTGTGGTCGAGCGGGACGGGGAAGACGTGGTCGGCCAGGTGAAGCCTGGTCACGGGACTCCTTTCGCCGGGCGGGGGCCGATCATCGGGTGGTGTCGCGGGGCGGATCGAGAGGGAAATGGCAGGCGACCCGATGGCCGGGTGCGACTTCCGCCAGCGCGGGCCGCTCCAGCGCGCATCTCTCGGCCGCTCGCGGACATCGGCTGCGGAAGGGGCACCCGCTGGGCGGGTTCGCCGGGCTGGGCAGGTCGCCGGAGAGCACGACGCGGGGCCTGGCCCGCTCGATCCTCGGGTCGGGGATGGGTACCGCGGCCAGCAGCGCGGCCGTGTACGGGTGGGAAGGACGGGCGAAAAGCTCGTCACGGTCGGCGATCTCCACGACCGTGCCGAGGTACATGACCGCGATCCTGTCGCACACCTGGCGTACCGCGCCGAGGTCGTGGGCGATGAACACGTAGCTGAGCTCGAACTCCTCCTGCAGGTCGCGCAGCAGGTTGAGGATCTGCGCCTGGACCGAGACGTCGAGCGCGGACACCGGCTCGTCGCAGACGACCAGCTTCGGGCGAAGAGCCAGCGCGCGGGCGATGCCGATGCGCTGTGCCTGCCCGCCGGAGAACTGGTGCGGCAGCCGTTCGGCGTGCTCGGGGCGCAGCCCCACCCGTCGCAGCAGCTCGCCGATCCGGCCTGGCTCCGGCTTGAGGCCCTGGTAGCGGAAGGGGGCCGACAGGATCGCCTCGACGGTCATGCGGGGGTTCAGCGAGGAGAACGGGTCCTGGAAGATCATCTGGAGGTCGCGGCGGACAGGGCGCAGGGCGACCTCGCCCATCGTGGTGATGTCCAGCCCGTCGAAGCGGACCCTGCCCCCGGTCGGCTCGGCCAGCCGGGTGATCAGCCTGGCCGTGCTCGACTTGCCGCAGCCCGACTCGCCGACCAGGCCGAGCGTCTCGCCCCGCCGTACGGTCAGGGAGACGTCGTCGACCGCGGTCAGGTGGCCGGTGACGCGGCGGGTCAGCGGGTGGCGCATGGGAAAGCGCTTGACCAGGCCTTCGGCTTCCAGCAGGGGGGTCAAAGGGTCTCCAGACGGTCGGGCACGGGCCGGTCGATCCTGGGGACGGCGGCCAGCAGGCGGCGGGTGTACGGCTCACGAGGGTCCTCGAACAGCGCGTGCACCTCGCCCCGCTCGACGGCCCGCCCGCCGTACATGACGACGACCTCGTCGGCTGTCCCCGCGACCACGCCGAGGTCGTGCGTGATCAGCAGGACCGCGGTGCCGTACTCCTCGCGCAGCGTGTCGAGCAGGGCGAGGATCTGCGCCTGCACGGTCACGTCGAGCGCGGTGGTCGGCTCGTCGGCGATGATCAGCTCCGGCTCCAGGCACAGCGCCATCGCGATCATCACGCGCTGCCGCATGCCGCCGGAGAACTGGTGCGGGTAGTCGCGGGCGCGCCGCTCCGCCTCGGGGATCCCGACGCGTTCCAGCATCCGGACCACGATCGCCCGCGCCTGTCTCCTGCTGGTACGGCGGTGCGCCCGGTAGGCCTCGGCGATCTGGAAGCCGACCGGGTAGTAGGGGTTGAGCGACGACAGCGGATCCTGGAAGATCATCGCCAGCCGGTCGCCGCGCAGCCTCCGGACGGCCCGCCGGTCGCCGGCGAGCAGTTCCTGGCCGTCGAACCAGATCTCGCCGCCGGTCGTGGCGCCGTTGAGCAGGCCCATGACGGCGAGGCTGGTCACCGACTTGCCGCAGCCCGACTCGCCGACCAGTCCGAGCACGCGTCCTCGTTCCAGGCTGAAGGACAGTCCGTCGACGGCCCTGGTCTCGCCGAAGGAGACCGTGAGGTCCTTGACGTCGAGCAGTGTCACGAGGCCCCCAGCCTGATCCGCGGGTCGAGCACCGCGTAGAGAAGGTCCACGACCACGTTCGCGAAGACGATGAAGGCCGCGGCGAACAGCGTCACGCCGAGGATCACCGGCTGGTCCGAACTGTTGATCGCGTCGGCGGCAAGCTTGCCCACGCCGGGCAGGCCGAACACCGACTCGGTGATCAGCGCGCCACCGAGGAGCGCGCCGAGGTCCATGCCGAAGACGGTCACGACCGGGGTGAGCGCGGGCCGTAGCGCGTGCCGCCGTACGACGACGTGTTCGGGCAGGCCCTTGGCCCGGGCGGTGCGGACGAAGTTCTGGTTCAGCGCGCCGATCAGCTCGGTGCGCGTCAGCCGGGCGTACATGCCCGCGTAGAGCGCGGCCAGTGCGATCCACGGCATCAGCATCGAGGCGAACCAGCCGGCCGGATCCTCCAGCAGGCCGACGGCCCTCGGATACGGCAGGACGTCGAACGCCACGACGAGGAGGTACTGCAGGACGAGCGCGGTGAGGTAGATCGGCAGCGAGATGCCGCCGAGCGCGGCCCCCATCGCCGTCCTGTCCCACCACGAGCCCTTGCGCAGCGCGGCGAGCACCCCGGCGGCGACGCCGACGAGCAGCCACAGCACGGCCGCGCCGATCGCGATGGACGCGCTCACCGGCAGTCTGGCGACCAGAAGTTCCTGCACGGGCACATTGGTCTGGAAACTGAAGCCGAGGCAGGGAAAGGGACACTCGATCGCGGTCGATCCCGTGCCGTAGGTGCGCCCGGCGAAGATGCCCCGCACATAGGAGGCGAACTGTTCGGGGACCGGCGCGTCGAGGCCGAGCTGGCCCCGGATCTGCTCGATCCGCTCGGGGGTGCAGGCCTTGCCGCACGCCTTCTGAGCGGGGTCGTCCGGCGCGATGTAGAAGATCGCGAAGGTGAGCGCGCAGACGACCAGCAGGATCGCGGCGGCCGCGCCGAGCCTCTTGAGGAGATAGGCGATCACCGGACGTCTCCGAACGCGTCGCCGACCAGATTGAACGCCAGCACGGTGACCAGCAGGAACAGGCCGGGAACGAGGAAGTAGACGGGGTCGGCCGCGTACCAGGGCACGGCCGAGGCGATCATCTGGCCCCACGAGGGGGTCGGCGGGCGCACCCCCACTCCCAGGAAGGACAGGCCCGCCTCGGTGGCGATGTAGCCGGGGATCGACAGCGTCGCCACGACCATGATCGGCCTGGTGAGGTTGGGCAGGACCTCCCTGAACAGGATCGTCCTCCGGGTGGCGCCCAGCACCCTGGCCGCCTCGACGAACTCCCTGCCGGCCAGCGCCATGGCCTGACCGCGGACGATCCTGCCGATGTACGGCCAGCCGAACAGGCCGAGCACGGCGACCAGCATCAGCTCCCTGTTGCCGTCGGGGGCGACGGACATGAGCGCGATCATGAAGATCAGGCTCGGAAAGGACATCAGCAGGTCCATCACACGGCCGATCACCATGTCGGCCCAGCCGCCCAGGAAACCGGCGACGAGGCCGAGCACGGTGCCGATCGTGGTGGACAGTACGGTGGCCAGCAGGGAGATCAGCAGGGAGAGGCGGGCGCCCCAGACGACGCGGGCGAGCACGTCGCGGCCCGTGGTGGGTTCGACGCCGAGGGGGTGTTCGGCGCTGATCCCGCCCCACGGGCCCTTCGGCAGGCCGCCCAGGGCGGGGTCGATCGCCTCAGGGTGGAACTCGGTGGGCGACTGGCCGGTGAGGGCGGTGATCAGAGGGGCGCCGAGGGCCATGAGCACGAGGAGCGCGATGACCGTGACACCGGCGGTGGCGGCGCGGTCGGCCAGGACGCGCCGGGCGAGCTGCCGCGCCGGTGAGACGGCGACGCCGGGCTCGCCCGCTGGTATGCCGGCCGCCTGGGTGAGCGTCATCGGGCGCTCTTGAGACCGACCGTGGCGAGGTCGACCCGCCCGACGTAGGCGACGTGCCCGTAGGCGCCGGTCACGTTCGCCCCGGTGAGGAAGGCCGACTTGTCCCACAGGAACGGCACGATCGGCGCGTCCTGCATGATCCGTGTGGCCAGCTCGCCGTAGGCGGTCGCGGCGGCGTCGGCGTCCGTCATCGCGGCGATCTCGTCGAAGCGCTTGTTGACCTCGGCCGAGTCGTAGTGCGCCCGGTTCTGGTTGCCCTGCTTGACGATGAGCCGCCCGTCCAGGATGTTCGGCAGGTAGGTCGAGGCTCCTGTCCAGTCCGGCGTCCAGCCGTCGATGACCAGGTCATGCTGCTGGCTTGCGGTACCGACCGTGCTCCAGAACGCCGACGAGCTGATCTCGTTGATCTTCACCCTGATGCCGGCCCGGCCGAGGGAGGCCTGGATCGCCTCGCCTTGCGCCTTCCCGCCGGGCGTGGCGGGGGCGTCGAGGGTGAGGTCGATGCCGGAGGCGAATCCCGCCTCGGCGAGCAGTGCCTTGGCCTTGGCCACGTCGGCCGGGTACGGATCCTCCTTACGGTGGCCCGGGATCGCCGGTGGCAGGAGGGTGGTCGCGATGTCGCCCGCGATGGGCCCGCCGCGCACGGTCCGCAGCGCCTCCTTGTCCAGCGCGTAGGCGATCGCCTGCCGTACCTTCACCTGGTCGAGGGGTTTCCTGCTGGTGTTGAGCGAGAGGAACCTCGTGTTGATCGACTCGCCGGTTACCAGGCGTTCCTTGAGCGCCGGGTCGGTGAGCACCTGGGCGACGGAGGCGGCGCCGATCGGCTCGTACTGCACGGCGTTGGCGTCCTCGCCCTGGCCCGCGATCATCCGCTGATCGATCACGGCTGGATCGAGGTTGAGATCGATGACGATGCGGTCAGGCAGTCCCTTGCGCACGGTGTCGGTGGCACGGTTCCAGTGGTCGTTGCGGACGAGCTCTATCCGCTTCTTCGGCTCGAACTTCTCGATCTTGTAGGGGCCTGAGGAGAAGGGCCGGTTGTCGTAGGCGACCCCGGCCTCCTTGTCCTTGGGCACGGGCGCGAAGAACGGCATCGAGACGGCCGAGCCGAAATCGGCGACCGGCCGGTTCAGCCGGAACACGATCGTCCGGTCGTCGGGCGTCTCGATCGACTTCAGGTCCTGTCCGTTGAGCGGGCCCTTGTACGTGTCACCGCCCCGCAACCACATCCGCGCGTACGGCGGGCCTTCGGGGAACTCGGGGGCGAAGGTGCGCTCGACGCCGTACTTGACGTCTTTGCTGGTGATCGGCCGCCCGTCTTCGAACTTCACGCCCTCCTTGAGGGTGAAGGTCCAGGTCCTGGCCCCGTCGGCGGGGGTGCCGAGATCGGTCGCCAGGTCGGGGACGATGTCGCCGCCCGCGGGACCGGGCGCCGCGGCGTTGGTGGTGAGCGTGCGGTAGATCAGCCTGCCGACGTCCATCGACGAGGTGACGTAGTTGCGTGCCGGGTCCAGGTGCTCAAGGTCGATGCTTGCCAGCACGTGCAGCACACCGCCCTTGGCGCTCGCCGTGCCCTGCGGAGCCGCGGCCGTACCGGCACCCTGACCGCAGCCGCTCGCGACACCGGCGAGACCGATCACGAGGGCGACCAGGCCACGTTTTCCTGACATGTCGCTCTACCTCCCGTTTTGTACCATTGCCATATGAAATGGCACATATCGTTATGGGCCTCCCGGGTGGGTAGATAGTCGTC
Source organism: Nonomuraea sp. bgisy101 (assembly GCF_057708945.1). Lineage (NCBI taxonomy): Bacteria > Bacillati > Actinomycetota > Actinomycetes > Streptosporangiales > Streptosporangiaceae > Nonomuraea > Nonomuraea sp. bgisy101. Next base: position 31,836 of record NZ_JBYITD010000043.1, on the reverse strand, counting down.
GATCCGTTCACCTGGATGAAAGCTCCTATTTCCCCATAACATTGGGTTATGGAGGTGGAGATCCGGCACCTGCGCATCATCTGCGCCATCGCCGAGTCAGGCAGTCTGACGAGGGCCGCCAAGACGCTGCGCCTGTCCCAGCCCGGCCTCACCGCCCAGCTCCGCCGCATCGAGACCATGCTCGGCGGCACGCTGTTCGAGCGGGCCGCGCAGGGCGTGCGGCCCACCGCGTTCGGCGAACTCGTGCTGGCCAGATCGCGAGCCGTCCTGCCCGCCATCGACGACCTGGTCTTCGGACTGCGCGCGTCCGCCCGGAACAGGACGTTGCGCATCGGCACGGTGAACGCTCCGCTGCTGGCCGGGCTCTTGACGTGGCTCGAGGCGACCCATCCGGAGGCCGTGGTGACCACCGTCACCCGCGGCGCCTCGACCAGGCTCGTCGAACTGGTCGAGGCCGCCCAGCTCGAGCTCGCGGTCGTGGGCGACTGTCCCGGCTTCGAGCTGGCGGCCGGCCCCGGCGTCGTCCTGCAGCCGGTGGCGAGCGAGCCCGTCTTCGCGATGATGGCCGTAGGCCACCCCCTCGCGGCCAGGACCGAGGTCACCCTCGCGGAACTGGCCGCCGAAGACTGGATCGCGCCACCGCCCGACGACGACCGGATCAGGGAGTACTGGACGACGATCTTCCACGACGCGGGGCTGGCCATCAGGGTCAGGCACGAGGTGGAGGGGACGGTCCTGCTCGACCTCGTGCTCGCGGGGCGGGGAGTCAGCCTGTGCCAGGCGACCTTTCGCCAGTCACCCGGTCTGGCGATCAGGCCGATCGCCGGCAACCCGCTCTGGTACCGGCACCTGCTGGCCTGGCACCGCGACGGCCCCTTCCCCGCGGTGGCCGCCGAGGTCGCCGAGCAGGCCCGGCGCGCCTACGACGAGGCGAGCAGGCGCAACGATGCCTACCCGGCGTGGCTGGCCGGCGACTCGAACCGGCCGAACGCGCCGCGCCGATCGAGATGATCGAGAAAAATCGACATGTACGGACGCACCCCCAACCCCCGCCACGCGTCCGGTGGTGCGCATGCCCGACCAGGGTTCCAGCAGATCCTCATCGCCGTCGGTGTGACTGTCTCCGTCGCCATGCCGGGCGCGGTCGGGTTCGTTGTGCTGCGCGCGATTCAGGAGGACGCCTGACGCGATGGTGACTGAGCCTCCCAACGCGGTTGCGTGTGAGGGGGCGAAGATCCTCTGGTATGCGAGCGACGCGGATCGTGATCATCAGGGTCGGCAACGCCATGATCGCGCTGGAGCACAGCGGCTTCTACGGCCGGTTCGATCCCGATCTCACCAGACCCGCCGCCGAGAAGGCGACGACGAGGCTCCAAGAGGCTCTGGAGAGCTCGTCGCGCGGCTAGGCGACCCGCCCCCGGCATCGGAGTCGGGCCTTTTCGCTGGTCGGGTGGCGAGCACGCCGACGAGTCGGTCACCGTGGGCAGCCGGAACACGAGTTCATCGCCCGGCTCCGGTCGAGCCGGGTTTCGGGCTTCGTGACGTCCTGGACTCCCAGGCCCAGCCCATGGCGATGAGGACGATGACGGTGATGACGATCAGTGAGACCGTCGCGGCGGACTCATGGTCGTGGCTCAGCATCGTGCTCAGGAAGATCTCGGCGGCGCCGTCAAGAGCGGAGGCGAAGGCACCGCCGCCGAAGAGGAATCCGGTGACGCCGACGACGGCGGTGACGGTCTGGCCGGCGCTCGGCGGTACGAATCGAGCGACCAAGGCGCCTTCGACTGCCACCTCGCCGGGCTTCCCTGTGCTGTGAGGATCCTGGTGCCGCGCGCGGGTGGACATGAGTCGCCGGCTGCTCTCCGGTCATGGTCAGAGCCTCGGCGACCGTCGGCCTCTTGTCCGGGTCCTTGTCCAGCAGCCGGGTGACGAGCTGGGTGAGCCGCCCTGCGCGTTGCGGCACCGGGGGCTCCTCCAGCAGTACCGCGGTCAGCGTCGCGGTCTGGGTGTCGCGCTGGAACGGCGAGACGCCCTCGACGGCCTGGTAGAGGGTCGCGCCGAGGGAGAACAGGTCGCCGGCGGGGAGTCCGTCGGCGCCGCGCAACCGTTCGGGCGCCATGTACTCAGGCGAGCCGACGAACATCCCTGTGGCGGTCAGGGCGGTGTCGGTGCTGTGGCCCGCGGTGCCGAAATCGGTGAGCAGCACCTTCCCGTTCCCTGCGAGCATGACGTTGGCCGGCTTGATGTCGCGATGCACGACACCTTCCTGATGTGCCACGCCGATCGCCGCCAGCAGCGCCACGGCGACGTGCGCGGCCCTGTCCTCCGGCAGCGGTCCGTGCGCCTTGAGGTGCTCGTTCAGCGAGCAGCCGTCGATCAGCTCCATGACGATCCATGGCAGGCCGTCCTCGACGACGACGTCGTGGATCGCGACGATGTTCTCGTACGTGCGCAACCGGGCGGCGTTGCGGGCCTCACGGATGGCGCGCTCCAGCCGCTCGGCCTGCTCGGCCTGCGTCATCCCCGGCGGCAGGCGCAGTTCCTTGATCGCCACGTCGACGTCCAGGGTCTCGTCCCTGGCCTTCCAGACCCGCCCGAAACCGCCGGACCCCAGCTCGGCGACCAGCCTGTAGCGGCCGCCGACCACATGACCGGCCCGCGTCGATGTCATGGTCACTCCCGCCCTGCCAGCGCGACGGTTGATCATCGTACATGCGCCGGTGTGAGCGTCGTCGCCGCTCGCCTGAAGTCACCACCGGGCTCCCGGGAGGAAGCCGCTCCTCACCTGGGCGACGGCCCCTGCCCGCCGACGGGCGTGGGCCGGGGCCGTCTGACAGGTCAGCCGGTCACGCGCAGCGAGCGGTCGGCCTCGGCCTGGACAGCGTCGAGCGAGCCGGCGATCTCGGCGCCCGCCACCGCGTCGGGAAGGTCGTCCTCCATCCGGCGCAGCGGGCGGTACCACAGCCCGAGCGCCCCCCACACCACCAGCAGCGCGCCGGTCACCGCCAGCAGGAGCCCGATGCCCCGGCCTGACCCCACGCCCACGATCGTGCCGACGACGGTGTCGGCCAGTGCTCCTCCGGGTTCCAGCAGCGGCGAGAAGAACGCTGTGAGCGGCGGCGCCGTGAGGAACGCCAGCGGCGTCATCGACACCGCCAGCATCTGGTTCGTGGCGAGCACGCGTCCCTGCAGCTCCAGTCCCACCTTCATCTGGATGAGCGACAGCCAGTGCGCGTTGAGGACGCTCAGGAACAGCCACGACACCAGGCCGCCGACGGCGGCCAGCACGACCGAGGGCCGCAGGCCGATCAGCAGCACGCCGAGGCCGAAGCCGCTGACGAAGCCCACCATGCCGATCGCCCGGCGGGAGGTGCCGCCCCAGAACACCATGACCAGGCTGCCGAGGACGGCGCCGAGACCTTGCGCGGCGGTGACCGTCCCGACGGCGGCGACGTCGCCGAACGACAGCAGCGTGGGTACGGTCACGGCCAGGGCGAGCATGCCGAGGTAGTTCTCGACGACGAAGAACCCGATCATGATCATGAGCGGGCGACGCCGTACGAGGAAGCGCCAGCCGCCCACGATCGCCTGCGTGAAGGTTTCCTCGAGCCGGTGGAACAGCCGGTCGGGGAAACGGACGGCCAGCAGCGTGGCCAGGCCGATCAGGAAGGTGACGATGTCGATGGCCACCACGCCGTGCAGGCCGAACAGCGTCACCAGCGCCGCACCCGCCATGGGCGCAAGCAGCATGCCGAGCCCCGTGCCGAGGTTGGCGACGGCGTTGGCCTGCATCAGGTACGGCTTGGGCACCAGCTGGGCGACCGCCGCCAGGTAGGCGGGCCGGTGGAAGGCGGTGACCAGTGACAGCGTCCCCGAGATGACCCCGACCTGCCAGATCCGGAGGTCGCCCGACCACAGCAGCAGGACCAGCGCGGCGGTGGCCAGAGCGGAGACGGCGTCGCAGGCGAGCATGACCAGCCTGCGGTCGACCCGGTCGGCCATGGCGCCGCCCAGCGGTGAGGCGAGCAGGGCGGGCAGGACCGCGAGCATGGTCACCAGCGCGTAGTCCGCCACGCGTCCGCTGCTCTGGTAGGCCCACACGCCCAGCGCGAACGAGGTGAGCGCGCTGCCCAGGAGCGAGGCGGTTTGTCCCGCGGCGACGGTGTAGAAGCGGCGCAGGTCGCGGCGGGCGCTGTCGCCGGTGACACCGACCTCACCGACCGGTTCGGGCAGGTCGCCGGACGACCACGCCGACAGGCTGCCGTCGATGAGCGCGGCGACCTGGGCGGCCTGGTGCTTGAGGAAGTAGTGGCCTGCCTTGGGGATCACCGCGAGCGAGACCCTGTCGGCGAAGGCGCCCCACTCCTTGTAGCGCTCCTGGTAGAGCTCGGTCGCCCGGTCGCGCTCGCCGATCACGCACATCACGGGCGCGTCGAGCCTGCGAGGGACGGCCAGTTGCTCGGTGAACCAGGTGGTGGCCTCCTCCACGTCGTGGCGCAGGGCGCGGATCATGAGGGAGACGTCTCCGGCGTCCTCCTCCAGTCCGAGCGTGCGCAGGAAGTCGCGTTGCGAACGGTCGGAGCTCCACCGCGAGGCGGGGAAGCGCCGGTTCCACCACGCCGAGAGCCTGCCGGGCAGCTGGGCGTCGGGGAAGCTGCCGCCGACGAACAGCCCGGCCACGGGCACGCCCGCCTGCTCCAGCCGTAACGCGACCTCGGTGGCGGGCGCCGAGCCCACGCAGTGGCCGTAGAGCACGACCTGGTCGCTGGGCGGCAGCTCGGCGAGGATGGTGGTGACCAGCTCGGGCAGCGACAGCATGGGCTCGTCGGGTCTGCCGGGGTCGTGGCCGGGCAGCTCGACCGCCAGGACCGCGGTATCGGCGTCCAGTTCGGCCAGCGCGGTGGCCAGCGGCCCGTAGGCGGCGGCCGAGCCGCCTCCGTAGGGCACGCACAGCACGGTACGGCGGGCCGTGGCGGGCCCGGCCAGCCGGTGAAGGATCCCCGCCTCGCCCGCGTCGGCGGACAGGTAGGCGGCGAGCTCCCTGATGGTCGGCCTGGTGAACAAGTCGATGACGCGCAGGGCGGGGTCGATCTCCCTGACCGCGCGGACCGCCTTGAAGGAGTCGCCGCCGAGGGCGAAGAAGTCGTCGTCGACGCCGAGGTCGTCGGTGTCGAGGACCTTCGCCCACGCCGCGGCCACTCTCAGCTCGGCGGGGGTGCCGGGAGCGATCCTCTCACCCGCCGCGGCCACCTCCGGAATGGGCAGCGCGGCCCTGTTGACCTTGCCGAGCGGGGTGAGGGGAAGGCTGTCGAGGACGACGATGGCGGGCGGCACCATGTACTCGGGCAGCCGCTCGCGCAGGCCCGCCCGGATCGCCGCCAGGTCGACGGTGGCGGGAGCCACCCAGGCGGCCAGCCGCCGGTTGTGCGCCTCGCCGATCGGCAGGACGGCGGCCTCCGCGACGCCCGGCTGGTCCTGGAGCGCCGCCTTGACCTCGCCCAGCTCGACCCGGAAGCCGCGGATCTTGACCTGGTCGTCGACGCGGCCGAGGAACTCGACCTGGCCGCCGGCGTTGAGCCTGACCCTGTCGCCGGTCCGGTAGACGCGCTCGCCCGCGTGCTGGACGAACCTGTCCTCCGTCAGGTCGGGCCGGCCCAGATAGCAGCGGGCCAGACTGGGGCCGCCGATCCACAGGTCACCTGGCACGCCCGCGGGCAGCGGGCGGCCGGCCGCGTCGACCACGTAGCAGGTGACGTCGGCCAGCGGGGTGCCCAGGGGGACCGCGGCCGAGCCCGTCGGCTCGGGCGGCGCCACACACGCGAGCACGGAGACCGTCGTCTCCGTGGGGCCGCAGTGGATCTGCAGCTCCAGGCCCGGTCTGGCGGTCCTGACGCGCTCGGCCAGCTCCCACGAGGTCGCTTCGCCCGCGAGGATGAGCAGCTTTTCGGGAAGCACGCTCGCCAGGTCGCCGTGCGCGGCCAGGAGCTCCAGGTGGCTCGGAACCATCTTGATGACATCGATCGGGTGGGACCGCAGGTAGGCGCCGTAGGCCTCGGGATCGGTGGCGGTGTCCTGGTCGACCAGGTGAACGGTCGCGCCGCTGATGATCCCGCCCAGCAGGCAGGTCAGGACCAGGTCGGAGGCGAACGTGGAGACGACGCCGTAGGAGGCGTAGTCGCCGGTCAGGCGTTCGGCCACGGCGAGCAGGTAGTGGACGACGGCCCTGTGCTCGACGGCCGCGCCCTTGGGCCGTCCGGTGGAGCCCGAGGTGAACAGCACGTAGGCCAGATCGGAGGGGGAGACCGCCACGTCGGGTGGGGTGTCCGGCAGGTCCTGCGCGAGGACGTCCTCCAGCGCCAGCGCCCCCGCGATCCTGGGGGCCAGGTCCCGCTCGGCGAGCACCAGGCGGGCCTCGCCGCTGGAGACCATGTAGGCCAGCCGGTCGTCGGGGTAGGCCGGTTCGAGCGGCAGGTAGGCCGCCCCCGCCTTCAGAACGCCGAGGATGGCGGGGACGAGCGGGGCGCGCCGCTCGAGGAGCAGGCCCACCACGTCCTCGCGGCCGACGCCCTCGGCGACCAGCCGCTGGGCGATCCTGTTGGCCTGCCTGTCCACCTCGGCGTAGGTCAGCTCGCCCACGGCGATCGCGTCGGGCGTTCTGGCCGCCCAGTCCTCGAACAGCGCGTGGAGGGGTCGCGACAGGTCGAAGTCCCGCTTCGGCCCGCTGATCAGCGGGCCCGACATCGGTTCGAGCGGTACGGCCGCGGCAGGGGAGTCGAGGTCGGCGAGCATGCCGTCCAGGAGCGTGACGTACCAGCTCGCCATCCTGCGCGCGGTGTCGTCGTCGAACAGGTCGCGGCGGAAGGTCAGTGAGCCCACATAGGACTCGCCCGCGTTGTTCAGCGCGAGGTTGAGGTCGTACTTGGCCGTGCGCATCGGCGGCTCGAACACCTCGGCGTCCAGACCAGGGAAGCACGGCGCGGCGGCGGGGGAGTCCAGGACGTTGAGCACGGCCTGGAAGATCGGCGTCGTTGCCGGGTTCCGGTCCGGGTTGACCAGCTCGACCACCCGCTCGAACGGCGTCTCGCGGTGCGCGAACGCCTCGATCGCGACGTCGCGGGTGCGGGAGAGCAGCTCGCGCCCCGTCGGGTCGCCCGACCTGTCGACGCGCATGACCAGCGTGTTGACGAAGCAGCCCAGCATGCGCTCGGTGTCGGGATGCAGCCTGCCCGCCTCCAGCACGCCGACGGGCACGTCGTCGGTGGCCGAGACGCGGCCGAGCAGCTCCTGCCACGCGGCCAGCAGCACCATGAACGGCGTGCACCCCGTCTCGCCCGCGGCCCTCCTGATCGCGGCCGCGTCGACGCGGACCGGGACCTCGCCCGCCGCCCAGTCGGCGACCGATGGCCGTGGCCGGTCTGTGGGCAGGTCCAGCACCGGTTCGAGACCCGCGAGGCGGTCCGCCCACCAGGTCGCGTCGGGCTGGGGCCGCCCGGCCAGCCACTGGGCGTAGTCGGCGTACCGGACCCTCGGCGGCTCAGGAGGCTCGGCGAGGCCGAGCCGCGCGGTGTAGAGGGCGGCCAGCTCGGTGATCGCCAGGTCGCGCGACCAGGCGTCGAAGGCGACGTGGTGGACGGTCAGCAGCAGGACGTGCTCGTCCACGCCGGTGCGGAACAGCGTGGCTCTGGTCGGCGGTTCCGCCTCAAGCCTGAACGGACGATAGGCCTCCGCCTCCAGGTCGGCGGACTCGTCGGCGATCCCGACGGGCACCCGGTCGGCGGCGACGACCGTGGCGCCGTCCTGGCCAACCAGGGTGCGCAGCACCTCGTGCCGCTCGACCAGGTCCCTGACCGCGTCGAGCAAGGCCGCTGTGTCGAGCGGGCCGCTCAGCCGAACCGCGGTGGGGATGTTGTAGGCGGTGCGCTCGTCCAGCTGGGACAGGAACCACAGCCGGGACTGAGCGGGGGACAGCGGCGCCGGTCCCTCGCCGGTCCTGGCGGGGATGCCGGGCTCGGCCCGCGCCGCCGTACGGCGGGCGGCGGCCAGCCGCTCCGCGAGCCGGTTCTGAAGGTCGGTCACTGGCCTGCCTCCAGGTCCGCGATGAGCAGCGCCTCCACGGCTGAGGCGAAGCCCCCCAGCGTGGGATGTTCGAACAGCAGCCGGACGGGGACCTGCAACGCGAGTGCCTCCATGAGCCTGCCGGTGACCAGCGTCGCGGCCACCGAGTGGCCGCCGAGGGCGAAGAAGTCGTCGTCGGTGTTGACGGTGTCGAGGCGCAGTACCGCCTGCCAGACGTCGGCGACCAGCAGCTCAGCCTGCGTGGCCGGCGGGGCGGGTTCCCTGGCCGTGCCGAGGTCGGGTTGTGGGAGCGCTCCCCTGTCGAGCTTGCCGGAGGAGGTGGTGGGCAGGCCGTCCAGACGGATCCAGTGACGGGGGATCATGTGGTCGGGCAGGCGCCGCTTCAGCGACTGCCTCAGGTCGGCGTCCGAGAGCGCCGCGTGGGAGTCGCCGACGAGGTAGCCGACCAGTTGCTCGCCGTGGACCGCCACGGCCGCGTCGGCCATGAGCTCGCGCAGGGCGGTCTCGATCTCGCCCAGTTCGATGCGGTGGCCGCGGATCTTCACCTGCTGGTCGCGGCGGCCGAGGAAGTCGAGACCCCCGTCCTGCCTCCACCGCACCAGGTCGCCGGTTCGGTAGCGGCCCTCGGCGAACGAGGGGGAGCGCAGACCGCGGTAGCCCCGCGCCACGCCCGCGCCGCCGATCCACAGCTCACCCTGGACGCCCGGCGGCACGAGCCTGCCCGCCTGGTCGAGGACCTGGACGTACTCGCCGGGCAGCGGGCCGCCGATGGAGACGCTGTCGCCGACCGGCTCCTGCAGCAGCGTCATCGTGGAGTAGATGGTGGTCTCGGTCGGGCCGTAGGAGTTCCACATCTCGCCGACCCTGGCCAGCAGGTCGCCGGCCAGCACCGGGTCGAGGACCTCGCCGATGCTGACGGCGCGGACCCGCGGGCCGCCCTTCCACCCCGCCGCGACCAGCATGCGCAACGTGGTGGGCGTGGCGGTGAACAGCGTGACGCCCGACTTCTCGATCCTGCGGGCGATCGCGTGCCCGTCGACGGCGTCGTCCCTGCCGAGCAGCTCCAGCCGCAGGCCGCAGGCGAGGCTGACCCACAGGTCGAAGCCGAACACATCGAAGGAGAACGGGGTCAGGCCGAGCATCACGTCGTCGGGCCTGACGCCGGGGGTGACGCGCATGGCCTGGACGAACGCGGCCAGATTCGCGTGCGTGACCTCGACGCCCTTGGGCCTGCCCGTCGAGCCCGACGTGTAGAGGACGTAGGCCAGGTCGCCGGGGTCAGGCAACCCCGCGTGGTCCGTGCCGTCCGGCAGCTCGGCCAGGTCGAGCACGGTCGCGTCGGCCGCCAGCTCACGGGCCATGGCGAGAGCGTCCCCCGCCGAGACGATGGTCGTGACGCCCGCGTCGGCCAGCTGGTAGCGCAGCCGTTCGACCGGTTGGTCGGGCTCGACCGGCACGTAGGCCGCGCCCGCGCGGGCCACGCCGAGCAGCGCGGCGGGCAGGAAACGGTCGCGGGGCAGGCACACGCCCACCGTCGCGCCCGCCGCTGCCGCGCCGAGCGCGGAGGCGATCCGGCCGGACAGCGCGGCCAGCTCGCCGTAGGTGAGCGTGCCCTCGTCGTCGACCACCGCGGGTGCCCCGGGACGACCGGCGGCCACGTCGAGCACGGCGTGCGCCACCGTCGGCGGGCCGCCGTCGGGCAGCGGCGCGCCCACCCCCCAGTCCTGCAGCATGGCCCGTTCCTCCGCGCTGACCAGTTCGAACGCCGACACCGGCAGGTCGGGCCCGGCCAGAGCGGCGTCGAGCAGCCGCATCAGCCGGTCCGCGAACGCCTCGGCCTCCGACCGGTCGAACAGGTCGAGGTCGTACTCCAGCTGCATCTCCACGCCGTCCACCGTCGTGTTGACGAACACGGTGTACGGCGCCTGTGCCCCGCCGCCGCTCAGCTCGCCGAGCAGCTCGACGGTCAGGCCGTCGCCGGTGGCGGTCACGGGCACGTTCGGCGGCTGGAGGGACAGGACGACGGGGGTGAGCATGGCGCCGCGCGGGCGCTCGATGCCGGAGACGGCCAGGCGTTCCTGCGGGGACAGGCCCAGGTGGTCGAGCGAGCCGGCGGTCGCGGCCGCGGTGCGCGCGACGGCTTGCCGTACGGGGAGGTCGGGGTCGAATCTGACGCGCACGGGCAGCACGTCCACGAGGGGGCCGACCAGCGACTCCAGGTCAGGGTGGGCGCGGTCGGCGACGGCCGCCCCGAGCAGCACGTCGGGGCGATCGGTCTGGGCGGCGACGAGTAGGCCGAGCGCAGTGAAGTACACCGCGAAAGGCGTGGTGCCCGTCGCGGCGGCCAGCTCGTGCACGCTCGCCACGGTCGTCGCGGGGACGGGGCGGGTCAGTCGCGCGCCGCGGAACCTGCTGGGCCCGCCGTCGGCACGACCGGCCAGCTCGTACGGCGGAGCCGCCCCCGCCAGCTCCTCTGCCCAGAACGCGCGCAGCGGCCCCGGATCGACCTTCTGCTCCATGAGGGCGACGTCGCCCACCTGGAGCGGCGGCTCACCGGCCGTCCCGGTGAGGGCCGCCATGAGCGTGACGTTCGACCAGCCGTCGTAGGCGATGTGATCGGTGACGACGACGAGTTCGGCGGTGGTGTCGTCCTGCCACAGGAGGGAGGCGCGCAGCAGCGGCACCTCGGCGGCCAGGTCGAAGCCGTAGGTGATGTCGGGCTCGCCGCCCTCCTCGAACGGCACAGGAGCAGGCGGGCGGACCTCGGCGAAGGGCTCGCCGTCCTCGCCCCTGACGATCACGCTGCGGAGGACCTCGTGGTCACGCACCAGCCCGTCGAGAGCCTCCTTGACGGGGGTGGCGTCTGTGAGGCCGGTCAGGCGCAGCCGGAAGGCGAGCGTGGTGGCGTTGCGGGTGTGACTGACCTCGCGCAGGAGCCACATGCCGTGCTGCGCGGCGGTCAGGGGATAGCGGGTGGCGCCGTGATGGCGGACCAGGGCGGCGGAGGGTGCTGCGGGTTCGGCTGCCTCGACGAGAGGAGCCAGCTCGGCGACCGTCGGCCGGCCGAGGAACGCGGTCAGCGCCACCCTGGCGCCGAGGTCGCGCTCGATCATCGCGCAGGCGCGGGCGGCGGCGAGGGAGTGGCCTCCGAGGTCGGTGAAATGGTCATGGACGCCCACGCGGTCGAGGCCGAGGACGGCGGCGACGATGTCGGCGAGGCGGCGTTCGGTGTCGGTCGAGGGAGCGGTGTACTCACCGGTGACGCTGGAGAAGTCGACGGCGGGGAGAGCCGCACGGTCGATCTTGCCGGTGGGACCGAGGGGGATGCGGTCCATGATCGCGATGCGGGAGGGGACCATGTAGTCGGGCAGGCGCTCCCTCAGCCACTCCCTGAGCCCGGGCTCGGTGAGGGGCCGGGATCCATCCGCGGAGGCGCCGCCGGTCTCGACGTAGGCGATGAGGCGGCGGACGTCGCTGCCGTCGGCCTGGGTGAGGACGACGGCGTGGTTGACCGACGGATGCCTGGCCAGCGTGCCCTGGACCTCGCCGAGCTCGACCCTGAATCCCGCGACCTTCACCTGGTCGTCGTTGCGTCCGGCGTAGAGGTGAACCTCGCCTTCGCGGCGGACCAGGTCCCCGGTCCTGTAGTGCCGCACGCCTTGGTCGTCCACGACGAAGCGTTCGGCGGTCAGGTCGGGCCGGTTCAGATAGCCGCGGCCGACCAGCGGCCCCGCCACCCACAGCTCGCCGATCTCGCCATCGCCGAGCGGGTTGCCGTCGCCGTCGCGCACGGACAGGCTCGATCCTGCGTAGGCGGTGCCGATGGGCGGCTCGTCGCCGGAGTCGCGGAGCACCTCGTGGGAGGTGCAGGTGACCGTGCACTCGGTCGGGCCGTACACGTTGACGACGCGGCGCACGCCCGGGTTGGCGTAGACGCGGTCGGCCAGCGCCCTGGTGAACGGCTCGCCGCCGGCGATGACCATCCGGACGCTCGGGGGGAGCGGCTCGGCGAGCAGGGCGATGAGGGCGGACGGCGCGCCGTACACGCCGGTCACCTCGTCGCGGGCGGGGAGCGAGGGCAGCGACAGGAGGGTGTCGGCGACGATCACGGTGCCGCCGGTGATCAGCGGCAGGAACATCTGGGTGACGCTGGGGTCGAAGCAGACGGAGGTGGCGAAGAGCATGCCGTCGAGCTCGCCCGCGTAGTGCTCGGCCTCCCAGGAGAGCAGGGCCATCGCGTTGCGGTGCTCGATGACGACGCCCTTGGGGCGTCCGGTGGAACCGGAGGTGTAGATCACGTAGGCGGCGTCGGAGCCGCTGCCCCGATCGTCCGTCACGTCGGGCGAGGGCCGGCCCTCGGTGTCGGCGAGGGTGTCGAGGAGCAAGGGCGTGGCGCCCGAGGCGCGGAGGACGGCCTCCTGGCGCCGGGCGACGGGCGTCGATGTGATCAGTTGCGCCATCTGGGCATCGGAGGCGATGAACTCCAGGCGATCGGCAGGGTAGGCCGGGTCGAGCGGCACGTACGCCGCGCCTGTCTTCAATACGCCGAGCAGTGCCGCTAACAGCCCTTCGTCCCTGTCGAGGCACACGCCCACCGAATCGCCCCGGCCAGTCCCCCGGCGGCGCAGTACGGCGGCGATCAGTTCGGCTCGTTCGTTCAGTTCGGCGTAGGTCAGGCGGGTGGTGCCCGCCACCACCGCGATGTGCTCAGGAGTGCGTCGCACCTGCGCGGCGAAGGCCTCATGAACTCGTTCGACCACCAAGGGATCTCCCCCAGCAAGAGTGTCGGCTTTTTCGCGGGACACATTTGCACTGTTCAGGGAGCGTTCGGTGCTTATGGCACCTTTCGTTACCGTAACGATGATCTTGTCAGAAGGTAAGAAAGCTTCCTCTGACAGAGTCCGGTAAGAACCTTCCTTCTCGGGGTCAGTGGGGTCACGCTGTCGGGTTGCGCCCGGTCGCGCGCCCGCGTCGGACGGCATGCGTCCATCCGTGCCGGGGCGCGGATGGACGCATGCCGTGATTCCTGGTGATGTCGGTGCCGAGGCTCACCGCGCCCATGGCGGGACGAACGGCTCCATCCCCGGCATGATCGCCTGGCCGCCGACCGGCAGTACCGCGACGAGCTCGGCCGGCTCGTCGTGCGGGTTGCCGACGGCGAACGGGGTGTGCGGCGGGACGATCAGCGCGTCGCCGGCGGTGAGGAGGTGCTGTTCCCCCTCGAGCGTCGCGGTCAGACCGCCGGACAGGACGACGAAGATCTCCTCCCTGTCGACCATGTGGACGTTGTCGGCGGGCGTACCCGCCGCCATCGTGAAGCGCCACGCGCAGGTCTCGCTCGCGCCCCTGCTGGGAGCGGCGAGGCCGATGGCGGTGACATGCGGCACGGTGAAAGTGGGCGCGTCGGCCCCGCGGATGACGCCCATCACACTGCCGCGGGGGGAACGATGGTGGTGCCGTCGGACAGGCGCGCCAGGGCGCCGACGGGCAGCGCGACCACCAGCTCGAGCGGCTCGTCGTGCGGGTTGCTCAAGGCGAAGTTCACTCCGGCGGGTACCACGATCCCGTCACCCGCGGTGACGGGGTGCTCGGTCCCGTCCAGGTGTGCCACGCCGCCGCCGGCGACGACGATCAGGACCTCCTCGCGGTCGAAGGAGTGCGGGTTGGGCTCGGTGCCCGGCGCGACGATGGTGCGCCAGACGCAGGTCTCGGTCGCGCCCCTGCTCGGCGAGGCGAGGCCGGTGAAACGGGTGGTGCCGATGGTGAAAACGGGTGCTGTGGCTCCGCTGATGACGGGCACGGGTGTATCCTTTCCTCAGATCTACAACCAAGGTTTTCAACCATGGTTGTCTATCTTGAGAGGAATGTCAATGGACTTCGGAGTCCTGCTCGGGCTCGCCTACAACCAGTTCGTCGCCGAACTGCACGAACACCTGGCCGAACACGGGTTCACCGACCTGCGGCCGACGTTCGGCTACGCGTTCAAGGTGCTGGCGATAGGGCCCATCACGACCAGCGGTCTCGCGGGGAAGCTGGAGATCACCCCGCAGGGCGCGGCCAAGACCGTCGAGGAGATGGTGGCCGCCGGATACGTCGAACGGGTGCCCGACCCCGCCGACGGGCGGGTCAAGATGCTGCACCTCACCGACGCCGCGCGGGCCCTGATGGCGGTCGCCCACGACTTCCACGTCGACTACGAGCGGCGGATGGCCGCCGAACTGGGCGAGGCCCGGGTGGCGACGCTGCGTGAGGCGCTCACCGCGGTGGTGGCGCGCAGCGACTCGCCCGAGGGCCTCGCCCGCACGCTGCGTCAGCTCTGAGCGACGACCTTCTTGTCCGTGTGGTTGAACAGCAGGTTGAGCAGGATCACCGCGACACAGCCGGCGCTGATGCCGCTGTGCATGATGATCTGGAACCAGTGGGGGAACTTGTCGTAGATGCCTTCGGCGCCGAGCGGGACCAGCGCGATCCCGATCGACAGGGCCACGATGAGCAGGTTGGAGTTGCCGGAGAAGCTCACCCTCGACAGGGTGCGGATGCCCGTCGCGGCGACCGTGCCGAACATCGCGATGCCCGCGCCGCCGAGCACGGCCGGCGGCACCGCGGCCACGACCGCGCCGAGCATGGGGAACAGGCCCAGCAGTACCAGGATGCCGCCCGACACCGCGACCACCCAACGGCTCTTCACGCCCGTCAGGCCGACCAGGCCGACGTTCTGCGCGAACGCGGTGTAGGGGAAGGTGTTGAAGGCGCCGCCGAGTGCCGTGGACAGGCCGTCGGCGCGCAGCCCGTCGGCCAGCCGTCCGGGCGGCAGGTCCGACTCGGTGATCTCGGCGACCGCGATGAAGTCGCCCGTCGTCTCGGTCATCGACACCAGCATCACGATGATCATCGATACGATCGCCGCCACCTCGAAGGTGGGCAGCCCGAAGTGGAACGGCGTGCTGACGCCGATCACGTCGGCCCGGCCGACGTGGGAGAAGTCGGTGAAGCCGAACGGGATCGCCGCCAGCGTGCCGATCACGATGCCCAGCAGCACCGCGATCCGAGCCAGCGCGGGAGGCGCGAACCTGTAGAGGGCGATGACGAGCGCGAGGACGGCCGCGGCGAGCGCGATGTTGCGCGGTTCGCCGTACGAGGGAGAGCCGGCCCCTCCCGCGGCCCACGTGGCGGCCACCGGCAGCAGCGTGATGCCGATGATGGTGATGACCGTGCCGGTGACCAGCGGCGGGAAGAAGCGCAGGAGCCGGCTGAAGAACGGCGCCAGCGCCACGACCAGCAGACCGGAGACGATCACCGCTCCGTAGATCGCGGGCAGCCCGCCGCCCGTGGTGCCGATGAGCACCATCGGGGTGACGGCGGCGAACGTGCAGCCCTGCATGATCGGCAGGCGGACGCCGAAGCGCCACACGCCTACGCACTGGATGAGGGTGGCGACGCCGGAGACGAGAAGGTCGGCGTTGATGAGGTAGGCGAGGTCGTCGGGCGGAAGCTTCATCGCGCCGCCGACGATGAGGGGCACCGCGACCGCTCCCGCGTACATCGCGAGGACGTGCTGCAGGCCGAGCGCGACCGTCTGGGGGAGGGGCAACCGCTGGTCCACCGGGTGTGTCATGTGGCTCTCCGGGGGTCGGGGGGATGCGGTCAGTACATCAACCGCGTGTTTCCCGCGCGTGTCCCCCGCTCACGAAACTCCGGCCCGTGGAACGTGGCGGTTTTGGAGGATCCTCCATGCCCGCAAGGAGACGTCAGCGACCGTCCATGGCGGCCGCGGCGGCGGCGCCGGCCGAGGCCTCGTAGAGCTTGAACGCCCCGAACACCAGGGCGCCCAGCAAGACGAGGAAAACGATCACTCCGATCACCACCCGGTGCCGGCGCGCTTTCGGCGGCGGCGCGTAGACGACGGGCGGCAGCTCGTCCGGCGTGTACGGCAGGCGCACCGTCCCCGGCCCCTCGAAGGCGGGGTGGCTGTGCGGTCCGGTCGGCTGTCCCTGGTGCGATGGGGCGGGAGGTCCGGCCGGCGGCGGGGGCTGGACCGGCAGCGGCTGGCTGACCTGGCCGGGCTGCGGTCGGCGGATCCGGACCGTGCGGTTGGGATCGCCCTCTGACGTCATGTGTGCCCCCGCGAGCTTCGCCGATCTCTAACGCCGAATATAGCCAGCTGTCACAGATCGCGATACCGATCCGTCTTTCCGCACATGACACGAATTCTGGTGACGGGTGCCAGCGGCAGGCTGGGCAGGGCGACGGTACGGCGGCTGGCCGAAGCGGGCCACGAGGTGCGGGCCACGAGCCGCAGGGCCGGGCAGACGGGCGGAGGGGTGGCCGAGTGGGTCGTGGCCGACCTGGTCACGGGCGCGGGCGTCGAGGAGGCGGTTGAAGGGGCGGCGGCGGTGCTGCACCTGGCGTCCGCGCCGTACAAGGGCAGGTACACCGAGAAGGTCGAGGTCGACGGCACCCGGCGGCTGATCGCGGCGGCGGCGGAGGCCGGGGTGGGACACCTGGTCTACGTCTCGATCGTGGGCGCGGACAAGGTTCCGTGGGGCTACTACAGAAGCAAGGTCAGGGCCGAGCGGATCGTCGGGGCCGGCGTCGTGCCGTACTCGATCGTGCGGGCGACGCAGTTCCACGAGTTCGCCGACGAGATTTTCACCAGGCTGCCCGTGCTGCCGGTGGACGCGGGCATCAGGGCGCAGCCCGTCGACGTGCGGGACCTGGCAGGACACCTGGCCGAGCGGATCGCGCTCGGCCCCTCGTCGGGGATCGGGGAGTTCGGTGGCCCCGAGGTGCTCACGATGGCCGAGCTGGTCGGGCGGTGGCGCGCCGCGCGCGGGGCGCGCAGGCCGGTGCTGCGGATGCGGGTGCCGGGGGAGTTGGGACGCGCCTTCAGAGCCGGGCACCTGACGACGCGGGCCGAGCCGCGCGGGCGGATCGGGTGGCGGGACTACCTGGAGGGCCACTGACCGGGCGGCGGCTGCTGCTGCCAGCCCTGCGGAGCCTGAGGGTACTGCGGGGCCTGCGGGGGGTTGCGGCGGGCGACCACGCCTCCGATGAGGAAGCCGGTGCCGACCAGGTCGACCACCACGAACACGAACCCGACGACGGCGTTGACCACCCCGAAGATCGCGAAGCCGCCCGACTGGACGATCGAGGGCAGGATGACCTGCCAGGCGCCCTGCAGTATCGCGCCCAGCAGCAGCACGATGCAGCCGACCATGCCGAAGGTCGCGGCTCTTCCGTGCTCGGCGCGGGCGCGGGCGGTCAACACGATGCCCAGGACCAGGAGGATCACCATCGGGATGATGAACAGAAGTCCCATGAAATCGGCGCCTATGCTCATAAGCCGTGGATGCTACGGCATCGGGCACGGCTCGCGCAGGACCCCTCGGCGGCGCCGACCGCCGGGAGCACGGCGGGCACGAGGGTCCGTGCTCCCAGCGGGCCGTGCTCCCGGCGGATCGTCAGAGGGCGCGCAGGTAGGCCAGGGAGGGCATGAAGAAGTACTCCCCGCCCAGCATCGTCACGGTCTGCTGGATCTGGGTCTGCGGGGGTGACATCTCAGGCTTGCCCCAGGCCTTGGGGAAGCTCACCTTGATGTCCCTGACCCCCTGCCCGATCACCGGGTCGTGCCCGGTGGCGGGGTTGAGGAAGTCGGGGTTGTTCGCCCAGTCGCGCTGGGTGAACTCGAACTGGTTCTCCAGGCTCGAGTTGAACGCCATGAACAGCAGCCCCACGCCCGCGCTCGGCCTGGTGCCCGGCGCGGCGTCGTCCCACGGCTGGTCGGAGCGCTCGCCGTACGTCTGGCCGCGCCGGGCCATGAGCACGTTCCTGATGCCGTCGAAGCGGGGGTTGGTCTTGCGGATGTGCCCGCTGAACGGGCACTTGTCGCCTGGGTCGGCGTCGAAGGTGAAGTCGTTGGCGACGGGGCCGCCGCCCGCCCTCGCCTTCGATGTGACGGGCGTGCCGTCCTTGAAGCGGCCGACGAGCATCGCGCCCGCCCTGTCGCGGTCGGCGCCGGTCAGTCCGAGGGCGTCGGCGAGGTCCTGCTCGATCTCCTTGAACGCCCTGACGTTCTGCTCCAGCTTGCGGAAGACGAAGTAGCTACCGAAGTGCCGGTCGGCGTTGGGCGCGAAGGGGTCGGCGACCAGCACGTTGCCCAGCGGGAAGGCCGGGTTCCAGTGCCGGCGCGGCTCCTTGTCGACCTCGTCGGCGACGAACAGCGGCTGGCTGCGGCCGTCGACGTAGCCGAAGTGCTCGATGCCGTCGCCCGCCGGGTTGCGCATGCCCTTGCCCATCTCCTCGCCGAGCACGCGGGCGGTGCCCGGCAGCAGCTTGAGGATCTCCCCCCGCAGCTTGGCGACGGGTTCGGGGCTCGCGTCGCCGATGAGGACGACGGCGTGGATCTCGCGCTGGTAGGTCGCCTCCCATTCGGGCACGGCGGGGTCGTTGATCTCGGCTACCCTGCGCTTCATGCCGTCGCGGAAGGTGCGGTCGCCGAACCTGCGCAGGTCCTCGACGCTGTGACCGAGGTCGCGGTAGCCGGCCTTGCTGATGCCGAGCCCCACGTACGGCGTGCCGGGCTTCCTGTCCTCGGCGAAGCCCCTGACCTCTTCGAGGTGCTTGCGCGCGGACTTCATGTGCCTGGTGGCAATTGTCCGCAGAAAGCGCTTCCCATCTGAAATGTCATTAAATCGGATGAAAAGTAGAGAAAGGTGCTCGCGGACGTGAGCGCGCAGAATGTTCGGCTGGAGATTGTCGAGCATCTCCTTGGTGTCCGCGTCGAGCGTGGCCGAATCCCAGGCCAGGGGTCGTGCGTTGTCGAGGTCGACAGGCATGCGTCGATTCCCTTCCCCGTAGCGATGTGTCGCCGGGCCCCCAAGTCCGGTGTGAACTGTTTGACTGAGGAATGCGGGAAAAGGTTCCGGTTTTTCGTGGCGGAATGAGAACTCACCGGTTGAGGTGCCGCACGAACCACGCGCTGGCCAGCTCCGCCACCACCTGCAGCGTGCCCGGCTCCTCGAACAGGTGGGTCGCGCCCGGCACGATCTCCAGCTTGTTCGGGCAGTGGAGCCGCTGCTGCGCCGCGCGGTTCAGGCCCAGCACCTGCTGGTCGCGCTCGCCCACGATCAGCAGCGTCGGCGCGGTGACCTCCGGCAGGCGCGGGCCCGCCAGATCGGGGCGCCCTCCGCGCGAGACGACGGCGGCGATCTCGTCGCCCAGCTCGGCGGCGGCCAGCAGCGCCGCCGCCGCGCCCGTGCTGGCGCCGAAGTAGCCGATCCGCGCCGCCGGCATCCGCTCGCGCACCCACGCCGTGCCTCTGAGGAGCCGCTCGGCGAGGAGCGGGATGTCGAAGACGTCCTCGCCCTCGCGGGTCAGGTCGAACAGCAGCGTGCCCAGCCGCGCGTGGTTGAGCGTGGCCGCGACCCGCTGGTTGCGCGGGCTGTGCCTGCCGCTGCCGCTGCCGTGCGCGAACACCACGATCCCGCCGGCGCCCTGTGGCACGGTCAGCTCCACCTCGCCCTCGAAGGCGTCGGTGTCCGACACCGTCTCGTGCGGGGCGGCCACGGCCGCCCTGTCCAGCAGGGCGATGACCTCGTCGTCGCTCACCTGGCCGAAGTCGTCGTACCACTCCGAGATGGACCGCAGCCCCTGCGGCTCGCTCAGGCAGACGACCTCGTCGGCGTCGGGCAGCGCCGTGCCCGGCGCGCGCACCGGCGACGCCACGACCACCTTCGCCGCCCTGTGCGCTCTGGCCACCCCGCACGCCGCCCTCGTCGTCGCGCCGGTGGCGATCCCGTCGTCCACCACGATGACGGTACGGCCGGCCAGCGGAACCCTGGCCCGCCCCGTCCTGATGCGCGCCGCTAGCTCCTCGATGGCGGCCCGCTCCCGTTCGGCCACCCTTGCGGCCTCCTCGGACGTCACGCCGGCCGCCCGCATCACGGACTCGTCCAGCACACGCACGCCGTCCTCGCCCAGGGCGCCGAACCCCAGCTCGGGTCTGCCCGGCACGCCCAGCTTGCGCACGAGCGCGACGTCCAGCGGCGCGTCGAGCGCCTTGGCGACCTCGAAGGCGACCGGCACCCCACCGCGCGTCAGTCCCAGCACGACGGGATTCTCCCTCGCCAGGTGCCGCAGCTGCGCGGCGAGTCGCCGCCCCGCGTCCGCGCGATCGATGAACATGTCTTGGAGCTTCCCCGCCGCCCGGGTTTGACACCGAGCGCCCTGGTGGCGCGGGTCAAACCTGGGATCTCGCCCGCAACAGCTCGTCCAGGACGGCCTGCGGGGTCTCCCAGGCGTCAGGGGAGTCGTAGCGGCCCGCGGTGATGACCACGACCAGGCCGAGATCGGGGTAGACGACCAGCCGCTGGCCCCCGTTGCCGTTGCCCGCGGCGAACGGCGGCCGTCCCGTGCCCAGCCACCACTGGTAGCCGTAGGCGGCGCCCTCGTCGATCTCCACGTGCGGGCGCAGGGCCCTGTCGAGCCACGACGAGGGGACGACACCCGCTCCGCCGTCGAGGACGGCCCGCCCGATCCTGGCCAGGTCACGCGGCGTCAGCCGCAGGCCCGACGCCGCTGAGTGCACCCCGTCGTCGCCCGCCAGCCACTCGAAGGAGCCGATGCCGAGCGGCTCGAACAGCCGCTTGCGCGCGAAGTCCGGCAGGGGCTCGCCGGCGCCCTTGACGATGAGCCTGGCCACGATCGCCGACGCGCCGCCGCAGTAGTGCCACCGTCGTCCAGGCTCCTCCACGATCGGCCGCTCCAGCACGAAGCGGTGCCTGTCGGGCGCGAGCTCCATCGCGATCTCGCTGTTCTCCGGCGTCGTGTACGGCAGGTCCTCACGCCACTCGACGCCGAGGGTCATCGTCAGCGCGTGCTCGACCGTCAACGCCGCCCTGCGCGGGTCGGCGGCCAGGTCGGGGTACTCGGGGAAGTGCGCCAGCAGCGGCTCCTGCGGCGCGGGCACCAGGCCGTCGGCCAGGGCGATGCCGTACAGGAGGCTGACGACGCTCTTGGTCACCGACCTGAGGTCGTGCAGCGTGCCGGGACCGAAGGAGACCACCCCGTGGGAGACGCCCCACGACTGGTCCTCGCCCTCGCCGTACCGCTCGAACAGCAGCCTGCCGTCCTTGAGCACCACGAACCCGTGCAGATCGCCGAACCTGGCCGCCAGCCGCTCCTCCAGGTCGGGTGCGAAACCGGCTTCGCCGGGTGTGATGCGCTTCATGGGCTCCATGTCCTCAGAGGTAGCGCCTGACACGGTGTCAGGGTCAAGCCGGCCATGGTAGCGGGAGGAACCCGCCCCCTATCGGTACGCCCTGCGGTGTAGCCGCGATGCCCACGCCCGGGGGATTCCGCCGGGCCGCCGGATTGCCAGCGTGGGGCTGTGAACACTCTCAGGAACAGCCTCGCCGTGCTCGCCGTCGTCTACGCCGTCAGCTTCTACCTCGGCGCCGTCCTGCACGCGGGCATCGCCATCGGCCCCGTCACCGAGCCGGTGGTCCCGCCCGCCGTCGTCGTCGAGACCGTCTGCGGCACCGCGCTGCTCGCCGGCGCGTACGGCGCGCTCGCCGGCAGGCCGTGGGCGTGGACGGGCCTGCAGCTCGGCCACGCCGTCGCGCTGGGCGGCGTGCTGCTCGGCGTCGTCGCCATCACGTTCGCGGGAGGGGAGTCCACGCCGCTGAACGACTGGTACCACCGGATCATCGCGACCCTGCTCGTGCTGGGCCTGGCAGGGTCGCTCTACGCCTCGAGAGCGCGCAGGTAGTCGCCCGCCTCGGCGATGTGTTCCTCGGTGAAGACCTTGATGCCGTGCAGCTCCAGCAGGCTGGTGGCGACCCCCTGGCCCGGCAGCCTGCGACCGCGGAAGGTGCCGTCGTAGATGGCCAGCGCGCCGCAGGAGGGACTGCCCTCCTTGAGGATCGCCATCTTGATGTCGAAGGAGCCCGCCACCGCGAGCGCGGCCTGCGCTCCGGCGAGGAAGGCGCCCGTGACGTCCTGGCCGTCGGTGGCCAGCACGCGGGCGGCTCCCGCCAGGACGGCGGCTCCGCCCGCCCCGCCTTCGATCTCGGCGGCCGGGCGCGGCGTCGGCAGCCCGCCTTCGACCTCGGGGCAGAAGGGCACCAGCCTGCCCTCCTCGCGCCACTCGGCGAGCAGGGCGTCCGTGCTGGTCTTGGCGCCGCCGTCGTAACGGACGCGGCGACCCATCAGGCAGGCGCTGACCAGAATGCGTTCCACTCCATCAATCGTATGCGCGGGCCCGCGGCAGCAGCAGCACGGGTGCCAGCGCGATCGCGACGAGGGCCAGCGCGCTCCAGAACGTCACCGTGAACGTGGCCGCCTGCAGCACGGCCGTCAGCCCGGCCACGCCGAACGGCCCCGCCGCCCGCACCGCGATGCTCATGAGCGTGGTGGCCGAGGGGATCGCGCCCTGGTCCAGGGTGCGATAGGCGGCGGCGGACAGCGACGGCGCCACCATGCCGTGGCCCAGGCCCAGCACGAACATCGCGACGTACGGTGCGTCGGACACGACGAGGATCACGATGCCCAGCGCCGCGAGGAGGATGCCCGCCGTGCCGACGCCTCGAGGGCCCGTGCGATCGGTCAGCCTGCCGGCCGGCGCCATCGTGAGGGCGGCCCCCGCTCCCATCGGCGCGAGCAGCAGGCCCGCGTCGAGGGCGTCGCCACCCCTGGCGAGCTGGGCGTAGAGCGGGACGAGCACCGTCACGCCGAGCACCGCCGCCGAGTAGCACACCAGCGCGACCACGGCGGAGCTGAAGGTCCTGTCGGCGAACAGGCGCAGGTCGAGCAGCGGCTGCGCGGTCCTGACCGCGCGCACGGCGAAGCAGGCCATGAGTGCCGCGCCCGCGACCGCGGGCGGCCCGCCGTACATCAGGAGGGCCAGCCCCGGTGACAGCAGCGCCAGGCCGGTCGCGTCCAGCCGTGCCCTGGGGCCGGGCGCGGGGGAGCGGGGCAGCAGCGTCAGCGCGGCGACCAGGGCGGCGGCACTGATCGGCAGGTTGACCAGGAACATCCAGCGCCAGTCGAGCGCGTCCACGATCACGCCGCCCAGCAACGGCCCCAACACGGGCGCGAGCATCGAGGGGATCGAGATCCAGGCCATCGCGGTGCCCATGCGCTCCTTTCCCGCCGCCATGGCCAGCATGCTCTGGCCGACCGGCATGAGCAGCCCGCCGCCCAGGCCCTGGATCACGCGGAAGGCGATGAGGCTGCCCACCGACCAGGAGGCGGCGCACAGCGCGGACCCTCCGGCGAACAGCACGAGCGAGACGAGCCAGACGGCGCGGGCACCGAAGCGGCCGATCGCCCACGCGGTGATGGGAACGGTCAGGGACAGGGCCAGCAGGTAGGCGGTGACGACCCACTGGATGGTGGTGAGCGAGGTGTCGTAGTCGCGGGCCAGCGCGGTCAGAGCGACGTTGACGATCGTGCTGTCGAGCATCGTCATGATCACGCCGAGGAGGACGACGAGAGACGTACGACGTAGCGTCATCCGTACACTGTAGCGCATCGTCCGTACAGTGTAGCGGTTTGGCGTACGCCGTATGCTGGCCTGG
Organism: Nonomuraea sp. bgisy101; assembly: GCF_057708945.1. Classification (NCBI taxonomy): domain Bacteria; kingdom Bacillati; phylum Actinomycetota; class Actinomycetes; order Streptosporangiales; family Streptosporangiaceae; genus Nonomuraea; species Nonomuraea sp. bgisy101. Next base: position 8,182 of record NZ_JBYITD010000043.1, on the reverse strand, counting down.
TGAACGTCTGGTCCCGCCCCGAAGCCCCGCGCCGCCCCGCGCTCTCCCGCGAGGCGATCGTGGCCGCCGCCATCGCCATCGCCGACGCCGAGGGGCTGGCCGCCGTCTCCATCCGCCGCGTGGCCGCCGAACTCGGCGCCAGGGCGATGAGCCTGTACACCTACATCGAGCGCAAGGAGGACCTGTTCGACCTGATGGCCGACCAGGTCAGCGCCGAAGTGCTGGTCGACGAGCCGCTCCCGGCCGGCTGGCGCGAGGCGCTGCTCGCGATCGCCCGCAAGGAGCTGGAGGCGGTCACCAGGCACCCCTGGCGGGTGGACCTCGTCGCCCAGCGCGTCAACGTCGGCCCGAACGGGCTGCGTCACCTGGAGCAGTCCCTCGCCGCGCTGGACGGCCTCGAGATCGACAGGACGGTCGCGTTGCGCATCCTCGCGGCCGTCGACGACTACGTCCTCGGCCACATCGTCCGCACCTCGCCGCGCATGGGTGTCGCGGGTGGCGACCGGCAGCCTCACCTGCCCGACCTCTTGGCCACGGGCGAGTTCCCCCGCCTGAGCGAGGCCATGAAGGCGGAGCCGGACGCGGCCGGTTTCGAGCAGGGGCTCGGCTGGCTGCTGGACGGTATCGAGACCGGCCTGGGCGCGCGGTAGCCTGTCCCGCGATGAACACCACCCTGGCGACCTGCGTGATCGTCGCCGCCCTGCTGCTGGCCCTGGTGAGCCTGATCGTCGCGATCCGCAACCGCGCGATGGGCATGGTCCTGCTGATCGGTTTCGCCGTGCTCGAAGTGGCCGTTCTGGTGCAGGCCGGCGTGGCGCTCGCCGCCGTGGCGGGCGGGCAGGGGCCGGAGGAGAAGGCGACGCTCTTCGGCTACCTCGCCGGCACCGCGCTCATCCCGCCGGCGGGCGTGTTCCTCGCGCTGGCCGAGCGCAGCAGGTGGGGTTCGGCGATCCTGGTCGTCACGGGGTTCGCGATCGCGGTGATGACGGGACGGCTGCTGCAGATCTGGCAGGGCGTCGCATGAGCGACCGCGTCGGCATCGCGAGCGGCCCCGGGCGTGCGCTGCTGGCCCTCTACGGGTTGTTCGCGCTGGCCGCCGGCTCCCGCGCGGCCGTGCAGATCCTGACCAAGTTCGGCGAGGCGCCGCTGGCGTACTCGCTGTCGGCCTTCGCCGCCGCCGTCTACATCCTGCTGACCGTGGCCCTCGCCCGCGGAGCGCGCCGCCTGGCCCTCTGGGCACTCGGTATCGAGCTGGCCGGCGTCCTGGTCATCGGCACGGCGAGCCTGCTCGCGCCCGCCGCCTTCCCGCACGACACGGTCTGGTCCGGATACGGCAAGGGCTACCTGTTCATTCCCCTTGTCCTCCCGCTCGTCGGCCTCTACTGGTTGCTGCGCAGGCGTTAGCTCCGTCCGCTGACGGGCAGCTCACGAATCCATGAGCACCATCGAACATTCAGTTGACGTCAACGTCCCCGTCCCCGTCGCATACAACCAGTGGACGCAGTTCGAGAGCTTCCCCGAGTTCATGGAGGGTGTGGAGTCGGTCAAACAGCTGACCGACACGCGCACCCAGTGGCTGGTCGACATCGCGGGGGTCACCAGGGAGTTCGAGGCGGAGATCACCGAGCAGCACCCGGACGAGCGGGTCGCCTGGCGCTCGGTCGACCGTCCGCACCAGGCCGGTGTGGTGACCTTTCACCGCCTCGACGACACGACCACCAGGGTCACGCTCCAGATGGAGTACGACCCCGAGGGCTTCGTCGAGACCGTCGGCGACTGGCTGCAGATCGTGCGCGCGCGGGTGCGCGGCGACCTCGACAGGTTCAAGGACTACATCGAGGCACGCGGCGGCGAGACCGGCTCGTGGCGCGGCGACGTGCCGGGCAAGCACCACCGCGGGTCCGGCTCCGGCGCAGGGTACGGCGAGCCGATGCCGCCCGGCACGGTCGGCAACGACTACCCGCCGGAGGTGCCGCTTCCCCCTCCAGGCCCCGGCCCCGTCCCTCCCGCCGGGCGCCGTCCTGGCGAGGAGCCGCCGCCCGCCCCCGGTCCGATCCTCTGACCGCTCGTCGCACGGCATCCCGTTCGGACCGGCCGTCGCCGGTCGACGGGGTCGCCTCCCGTACGGCTTCGCTCTTCGCACGGCGTCGCGCCGTCCGGCGGGCGCGTGGGGCGCCGCGTCACAAGGCCCCCGTGGCGTCCTCACGTGAACGCGCGGACACGCGGACGCGAGAAGGGCCGGGCTTCGCCGTCCGGTCCGTCGAGGAGCGGGTCCCCGAGCCCCCATCCCACCCCCGGGATGGGGGCTCTCTCATGTCCGGCCCACGGGGTGCGGGCTTGGGGAAGCGTCCGTGGACGGCAGACGAACATCCGCCCCACGGTGGGTTTTCTCTCAGGGATCAGGAATAAACGGGTGTTTCACTCCTGTTAGGCTGGTGACTCATCAAGTCATCCCATGATTCAACAACTGGAGGAATTGGTCCCGCATGAGCGTGCTCACCCAAGAGTCCAGAGGCGGCAGAACCGGCTCACTGGCCTGGCTCCTCGTGCTGGGAATCGTCCTCGCGGCGCTCAACCTCCGCACCGCCGTCACCAGCGTCGGCCCCCTGCTCGACCAGCTCGCCGCAGGTCTGGGCATGTCAAGTGTCGGCACGGGACTTCTCACCACCCTACCCGTGCTCGCCTTCGCGACGGTCGGCGCGATCACCCCGACGCTCGCCCGCAGGCTCGGTGAGCACCGCCTGCTGCTGCTGGCGCTGATCACGCTCGGCGCCGGCCTGGTGATCAGGGCGTCGGTCGACTCCGCGCCGGTGTTCCTGGTCAGCAGCGCGGTGGCGCTGTCCGGCGGCGCGGTCGGCAACGTGCTGATCCCCACCCTGATCAAGCGCCACTTCCCCGCCCGCGCGGGGGTCATGACCACCGTCTACACCACCGCGCTCGCGGTGGGCACCATGCTCGCCGCCTCCGCCACCGTCCCGATCGAGCGCGCCACCGACGGCAACTGGCACGTCGCGCTCGGCGTGTGGGCGGCCCTAGCGGTTGTCGCCGCCATTCCGTGGCTTGCGCTGTTGCGCAGTGAGCCGGAGCGGGACAACAGCAGGTCGGAGGCGAGCCCCGGCCGCCTCGTGCGCAGCAAGCTGGCGTGGGCGGTGGCCGTGTACTTCGGCACCCAGTCGATGATCGCCTACATCATGTTCGGCTGGCTCGCCAAGATCCTCACCGACGGCGGCTACACCACGAGTGAGGCCGGGGTCATCCTCGGCGTCTTCACCGCGCTCAGCATCCCCGTCTCGCTGGTGCTGCCCTCGCTGGCCACGCGGTTCCGCGACCAGCGGCCCGTCGTCGCGGGTCTGGTGGGCTTCTACGTGGTCGGTTTCCTCGGCCTGTGGTTCGCGCCGTCGTCGACCGCGTGGGTGTGGGTGCTGTTCGTCGGCATCGGCATGGGCTCCTTCCCGCTGGCGCTGACCATGCTCGCGCTGCGCACCCGCACCGCCTCCGCCACCGCGGCGCTGTCGGCCTTCGGGCAGAGCGTGGGCTACCTGATCGCCGGCGCGGGCCCGCTCCTGGTCGGTGTGCTGTACCAGGCCACCGGCGGCTGGCAGGTGCCGTACCTGATGATGCTCGCCGTCGTCGGCGTCCAGCTGCTCACCGGCTGGTACGCCGGAGGCAACCGCTTCCTGGAGGACGAGGGCGCCCGCCGCCCCGCCAGTGTCGAGCAGGAAAGGGCTGAGAAGATAGCGGTGTGAGATCCACTGTTGTCACTTTCCCAGAAGGCCAGGTCAGCGGGCATTCGGAGATCGTCGGGTCCGTGTCGGTGGGGGTGCGGCACGGCCTCGTCACCGCTCTGACGCCCTTCCACCCGCTCGACCACACCTGGCCCGACCAGCCCGCCGATCTGGGCACGATCGGCGGGCTTCGTGTCGTCGACTGCGTGACGGGCGCCATGTCGGCCGACGGCGAGGTCTTCCTCGGCGAGGACATCCCCGTACGGCGGGGCACGGAGGGCTGGGAGTGGCTGGTCGTGCACGTGACCGACGCGCCTGTCGAGGTCGGGGCCCAGGTCGAGCTCTCGGTCGACGCCGCCTACCGCCGGTCGCTGTCGGCCGGGCACACCGCCTGCCACCTGGCCGCCCTCGCCCTCAACGCCGCGCTTGCGGCGCACTGGCGTAAGGAGGCCAGGCCCGACGCCCTCGGCCACCCCGACTTCGACCAGAGCGCGATCACCTCCTCCAGGATCACGCCGAACGGCAGCCTGGACGAGTACCGGCTCGGCAAGTCGCTGCGCAAGAAGGGCTTCTCCGCCGAGGGGCTCGACCTCGACGTGGTTTCGGCACGCGTCAACGACACGCTCAAGGCATGGGTGGGCGCCGACGCGCCGGTCTGGATCGACGTGCCCGATCCCGGGCTCACCGCCCGGCGCACCTGGCACTGCGCGCTGCCCGAGGGGGAGGTCTCCATCCCGTGCGGTGGCACGCACGTGGAGCGCACCTCCCAGCTCGGCACCGTGACCGTGGCGCTGAACCGGTCGGAGGACGGGAGCGCGCTGACCATGCGCACCAGCGTCGCCCCCGGAGCCTGAGGACACCGTTCCGGACTTAGCGGTATACCATTAATCGCATGACGACCGAGCTGCTGCTGCGCAACGCCAACCTCTGGGGCAAGGGCCTCGCCGACGTACTGATCAGGGACGGGCGCATCGCCAGGACGGGGGCCGGGCTCACGGGCCCGGCCGACGTCGAGGACCTGGGCGGCAAGCTCGTCATCCCCGGCCTCGTCGACGGCCACGCCCATGTCGACAAGACGCTGTGGGGCGGCCCCTGGGCGTCCCACAGCTCCGCGCCCGGCCTCATGGGCAAGATCCGTGGTGGCCAGGAGCGCCGACCCGAGCTCGGCATCCCCAGCGCTGACTACATCTCCGCCCTTCTGGAGAACATGATCACGCTCGGCACCACGCACGTCCGCACGCACGTGGACGTCGACACCGTCATGGGCCTCGACGCCGTCGACGCCGTCCGCGAGGCGTTCAAGCGCCACGAGGGCCGCATCACCGGCCAGCTCGTCGCCTTTCCCCAGGCGGGCCTGCTCATCGCGCCCGGCACCGACCGGCTCCTTGAGGAGGCGCTCAGGCAGGGCGTCGACCTGATCGGCGGGCTCGACCCCGCCGGGCTCGAGAACGACGCGACCAAGCACCTCGACGTCGTGTTCGGGCTCGCCGAGAAGTACGGCGTCGGCGTCGACATCCACCTGCACGACCGTGGCTCGCTCGGCGAGTGGCAGTACCGCCTCATCATCGAGCGGACCAGGGCGCTCGGGCTCCACGGCAAGGTCACCGTCAGCCATGGGTTCGCTCTCAGCGACGCGGCGCCGGACGTACGGGCCGAACTGCTCGACGGGCTGGCCTCGGCGGGGATCACCATCGCCTCCATCGCGCCGCCCGGGCGCGCCATGCCGCTGAAGGAATTGGCGGCGGCGGGCGTGGCGATGACGCTGGGCAACGACGGCGTGCGCGACCTGTGGAGCCCGTTCGGCACCGGATGCATGCTCGACCGCGCGCTGCTGCAGGCCCAGCAGACCGGGCCGCTCGACGAGGACATCGAGCTGGCCCTCGAGGCGGCGACGTACGGTGGCGCGCGCGTCACCGGGCTCGCCGGCTACGGCCTCGACGTGGGGGACGTCGCCGACCTGGTGGTGGTCGACGCCCGTAACGCCGCCGAGGCGGTCTGCGTCCGGCCCGTCAGGTCGCTGGTGCTGAAGGCGGGCCGCGTCGTCGCCCGCGACGGCGTCCTCGCCTGACGCGCCTCACGGCGAGGCCCGTTACCTTCGGGGATGTCAGCTTGTGTTGACAAGCACCCGCTTGTCAGCACATGCTGACACCTATGAACGTCACCGAACTGGCCGAGGCGGCCGGAGACAGGGACCCCGGCGTGGGGCTCGCCGCGGTGGCGGCGCTTCGCGGCCTGCTGGAGGAACTGGAGGCCGTCCACGTCACCAACGCACGGGCGCAGGGCTGGTCGTGGGAGCAGATCGCCGACGCGCTGGGCGTCAGGCGGCAGTCCGCGCACCGCAAGCACGCCCGCAGGATCGGGAGGTAGCCGTGTTCGCCAGATTCACCGACCCCGCCCGCCGCGCCGTGATGCGCGCGGGACTGCTGTCCATGGACGCGGGCCGTGCCGCACTCGCCCCCGACCTCCTGCTGCTCGGCCTCGCCGAGGAGTGCCCGCTGCCCCACCTGCCCGCCCCCGAGGCGCTCCGCGCCCACCTCGACACCGGCCGCACCCGCGAGCTGCTCGCCGCGATCGGCATCGACGTCGACGAGGTACGGCGGCGCACCCGCCACGGCGTCGACGACCCCGCCCTCTGGAGGCTGCGCCGCTCCCGCGCCAACCCGCTGCGCGTCACGCTGTCGGGCCCGCTCGGCGTGCTGCCGTTGGAGACGCACACGCGGAAGGCGGTCGAGGTGGCCATGTGGAAGCCCGGTCCCGTGACGGGGGAGCGACTGCTGTGGGGGCTGCTGGCCGACGGGGCCAACGGCACGGCCCGTCTCCTGCACCTGTCCGGCGGCGATGTGCCCGCGCTGGTGCGGGTGGCCGGCATCCCCGTCCACCGGCCCCGCCGTACCGCCTAGCCGCGCGCCCCGCCTCCCTGCCTGGCGCCTCCGGTCCTGGCTCGGTGTCCCGGTCCTAAGTCGATGTCCCTGTCCTGGCCCGCGCTCCGGGGCCGGCCCGCGACCTGGTCGGTCTCCGCCCGGTCCAGGCTCCGCGTGAGCGGGGCCAGGACCGGGGAGGACGGGCGCTCACGAGGGCGGGGTGAGGTGCTCCATCTTGTCGGGGTTGGCCATGACGTAGATCGTCTCGATCTTCCCGTCCGAGATCACCAGCGACACCACAGAGATCACCCGGCCCGCGGCGACGCCCAGCATGGCGGGTCCCCCGTTCAGCTCGGTGATCACGAACTCGAGACCCCCGTGCTCCTGCATCCCGATCGACGCCATGAACTTGTCCATCCCCTCCGCCGTCGTGACCGAGGTGAGGAAGCGGACCACGTTCATCTGGCCCGACAGCACCTTCAGCGGCGAGCGAGCCTTGCCGCCGCCGTCGCTGACCAGCGTGACCTCCTGCGACAGCAGCGCGATCAGCCCTTCGAGGTCGCCGCCGGCCGAGGCGTCGATGAACCGCTCGGTGATGTCCCGGCGCGTCGCCCTGTCGGTGTCGAACCTGGGCCGCTTGTCGTTCACATGGTCACGGGCGCGCTTGGCCAACTGCCTGGTGGCCGCCTCGCTCCTGCCGACGACCTCGGCGATCTCGGAGAACGGCAGGTCGAACGCCTCGCGCAGCACGAACACCGCCCGTTCGAGCGGCGACAGCGTCTCCATCACCACCAGCAGCGCCAACTCCACGGTGTCGGTCAGCTCGGCGCGCTCGGCCGCGTCCGGCGTGGTGCCGAACGGCTCGGGCAGCCACGGCCCGACGTACGACTCGCGCCGCGACCGCGCCCACCGGAGCCGGTCGATGGCCACGCGCGAGGCGACGCGGATGAGGTACGCCTTGGCGTCCTCGACCGTCGCGTGGTCCACCCCCGCCCACTTCAGCCACGTCTCCTGGACCACGTCCTCGGCGTCGGCGACGCTCCCCAGGATCCGGTAGGCCACCCCGGTGAGAAGCCTCCGATGCTCTTCGAAAATCTCCGTCGACATGGACAGAGCGTTGCACAGCCGCTGATTCGTGGTGAGCGGCGGATTCGGCTACACTGGCCAACGTCGCAAGGGGCTATAGCGCAGTTGGTAGCGCACCTCCATGGCATGGAGGGGGTCAGGAGTTCGAGTCTCCTTAGCTCCACCCAAGCGGTGTTACTCGAACACCCCTCTTCGAGGGCGGTGGCGGGTGACCGAGGTACCAGTAGCGGCGGTGTCAGCGATGACACCGCCGCTCTTTCGTTTTCCGGCCCTGGTGACGTGGAGCAGTGGGGCGATCGGGTCGGTGGGGTCGTCGGAGCCGACTCGGGGCGTGTCGTCGGTGTCGAGGTAGAGCCTGAGAAGAACGCCCGGTTGAGCGGACGGCGGGCCGGGTCGCTTGCGATGCCGTACAGGTCGCGCGGGCTGGTGAGCAGGTCCAGCACGGTTGTCAGGGCAGCGCGGCGTGCGCTGCCGTCGTCTGTCCGGCCCTTGCTTCGGTGGTCCGGTTTG
>NZ_JBYITD010000042.1:0-73753 GCF_057708945.1 Nonomuraea sp. bgisy101 | reverse complement strand
CCCCCCCCCCCCCCCCCCCCCCCCCCCCCCCCCCCCCCCCCCCCCCCCCCCCCCGCGCCCGTTCGGTCAGCGGGCCGTACGCTCGGCGACCTCCTCCAGGGCGGCGAGGAAGGTGTCCTCAGGCTGCGCCCCCGAGACGCCGAACTGCTCCTCGAACAGGAAGAACGGAACGCCGGTGATCCCGAGCGCGCGCGCCCTGCCGAGCTGCTCCCTGACCTGCGCGGCGGCCTCGCCGGTGTCCGCGACGCCCACCTCGGCGGCGAGCTTGGCCAGGACGCCCGCGTCGCCGATGTTCAGCCCGTCGGTGAAGTGCGCCTCGAACAGCCGGTTCGTCATCTCCTCGGCCAGCCCCTGGCGGGAGGCCAGCTCGATCAGCCGGTGCGCCTCGAACGAGTTCGCGCTGATCGCGTGGTCGAAGCGGAGTTCCAGGCCCTCCTGGGCGCCGACGTCCGCGACCTGGCGGGTCATCTGCGCCGCGTTGCCGCCGAACTTGCGATCGAGCGCCTCCAGCAGCGGCTCACCCGTGGCGGGGGCGTCCGGGTTGAGCTCGAAGGGACGGTGGATCACCTCCACCTCGCCCGCGAAGCGCGCCACCGCCCTGGCGAAGCGCTTGTGCCCGATGTAGCACCAGGGACAGACGACGTCCGAAAAAATTTCAACTTTCACGGAAAGCCGTAACAATCAATCGGCCGCGAGTTCTTCCAGCCTGTGGGGAAGGTAACCCGAGTCGTCCACCAGCGCCGAGGCACCGCGCCACCAGCCGAACCACTCGGCGCTGCGCCACATCCAGTCGACCCGCTCGATAGCGGCCACCACGTCGCCCACGCTCGTCCACGACGTGCCGAGCTGCTCGTGCGTGGCGCCATGGCGCAGCGCCCACTCGCGCAGGATGCGCACCGCGTCGTCGGCCACCGGCCTGGCGTACGGGTCGGGGTCCTCGCCGGGCAGCCGGTGCGGTCCGAGCCCGGCGGCCACGCCCCAGCTCCACTGCGCCTCGGCGGGCTTGGAATAGCGCAGCGAGGAGAAGTCGAGGTTGGAGCCCAGCTCGCCGTCCGGCCGCCTGGTCACCACCGCGTCGAGCCTGCCGCCCGCGTCGAAGTGGACGACGAGCCGCTGTCCTGGGCCGACTCCGCCGGGGAGCCTGATGCGGTCCTCGGCCTGCCACGAGTTCAGGTCGACCTCGGCCACCGGGCGCCCCCAGAGCGTGTCGGCCGCGTCGTCGGCGATCCAGGCCGCCAGCATCTCCAGCACCGTCAGGTCGGTCCACGGCTCGATCGCGGCGGCGGTGTGCAGCACCTCGACGGGCGCGGGCAGCTTTCCGCCCCGCTCGGTCTCCCACCATGTGCCGCCCAGGTCCCTGACGCCGACCACGAGCGCGGCGAGGGAGGAGAGCTCAGCCGAGCGCCTCGTCAGCGACGCGCCGAGTGCCAGCTCGAGACATCGGGAGGTGCGGTCCTCACCGAGCGCGGCGCGCGCGTCGGCGATCAGCGCGGCCGCGGTCGGCCGCTCCTCTCCGAGCAGGTTGTTGATGACTCGTCGGGCCTCGGTCCTTGCGTCTTCAGCGTGTGCCTCCCGCATACCAGCCACGCTACGCCGGGAGATCCTTTTCCAACAGCTTGTACGACGAACCTGTATGACGATACGGTCACCCGCGTCAGCGGTCCCGACCTGGGGATGTTCCACTGGTTGCCATCGGGCCACTGAACGAGGGAGGCACTGGTGCGCTTGACGCCGACCGAGCGGGACCGGCTCCTGCTCTTCACCGCCGCGCAGCTCGCCCGCGCCAGGCGGGCCCGCGGCCTGCGCCTGAACGTCCCCGAGGCGACCGCGCTCATCGCCGACACGGTGTGCGAGGCGGCCAGGGACGGTGCGAGGCTGGCTGAGGCCATCGCGGCCGGCAGGGCCGTGCTGGGCCCCGACGACGTGCTGCCGGGAGTGGCCGACATCGTCACCCAGGTGACGGTCGAGGCGGTCTTCGACGACGGCAGCAGGCTCGCGGTGGTCACCGACCCCGTGGGCGGCGGCTCGCTCGGCGACGCCGCGCCGGGAGCGGTCGTGTCCAGGTCCGCGTGGGAGCAACCCCCGTCACCGGTGCGCGTCCAGGTGCTCAACACCGCCGAGGTGCCGATCTCCGTCAGCTCTCACTTCCACTTCTTCGAGGTCAACCCGCGTCTCCGCTTCCCCAGGCAGGAGGGGTACGGCATGCGGCTCAACGTGCCCGCGGGCGCGACCGTGCGCTTCGACCCCGGCACGACCGTGGACGTGGAGCTGATCCCGATCGGCGGCGGCCGTACCGCGATCGGGTTCGCGGGCCTGGTGGACGGCCCGCTGGACGCGCCGGGCGCGAAGGAGGAGGCGCTGCGCAGAGCGCGCGCCTGCGGATACGAGGGGGCATAGTGCACGACTACATCGGGGTGCACGGGCCGCGCGAGGGCGACCTGGTACGGCTCGGCGACACGGGCCTGGTCGTCGAGGTGGAGCACGACTCGCAGGAGCCGGGAGAGGAGTTCCTGGCCGGATTCGCCAAGACCGCCAGGGACGGCCTGCACCTGAAGGCCGCCTCCATCCGCGAGACCTGCGACCTGGTGATCAGCAACGTGCTGGTGATCGACGCGCTGCTCGGGGTGAGGAAGGTGTCGATCGGGGTGCGCCAGGGACGCATCCACGCGATCGGCCGCGCGGGCAACCCCGACACGCTCGACGGCGTGGACGTGGTGGTGGGCACCGGCACCACGATCGTCTCGGGCGAGGGGCTGATCGCCACGGCGGGCGCGATCGACACGCACGTCCACCTGATGTCGCCGCGGATCATGGAGGCGTCGCTGGCGTCGGGCGTGACCACGATCATCGGTCAGGAGTTCGGCCCCGTCTGGGGGGTGGGCGTCAACTCGCCCTGGGCGCTGCGCAACGCCTTCGCCGCCTTCGACGCCTGGCCTGTCAACATCGGCTTCCTGGCGCGCGGCTCGTCGTCGGTGGCCGACCCGCTGGTGGAGGCGCTGGTCGAAGGCGGCGCCTGCGGGTTCAAGGTGCACGAGGACATGGGCGCGCACACCAGGGCGCTCGACACCGCGCTCCGGGTGGCCGAGGAGCACGACGTGCAGGTGGCGCTGCACACCGACGGGCTGAACGAGTGCCTGTCGGTCGAGGACACGCTCGCCGTGCTGGAGGGCAGGACCATCCACGCCTTCCACATCGAGGGCTGCGGCGGCGGCCACGTCCCCAACGTGCTGCGCATGGCGGGCGTCGCCAACGTGATCGGCTCCTCGACCAATCCCACGCTGCCGTTCGGGCGCGACGCGCTCGGCGAGCACTACGACATGATCGTGGCCGCCCACGGGCTCAAGCCCGACCTGCCCAGCGACCAGATCATCGCCCGCGAGCGGATCAGGGCCGGCACGATGGGCGCCGAGAACGTGCTGCACGACCTGGGCGTCATCGGCATCACCTCCTCCGACGCGCAGGGCATGGGCCGGGCGGGCGAGACGGTCCGCCGTACCTTCCAGCTGGCCTCGAGGTTCTCGACGGGCGGGCCGGACAACGCGCGCGTGCTGCGCTACATCGCCAAGCTGACGATCAACCCGGCGATCGCGCACGGCCTGTCGCACGAGGTGGGATCGATCAGCGTCGGCAAGATGGCCGACATCGTGCTCTGGAACCCCGCCTCCTTCGGCGCGAAGCCGTGGCTGGTGCTCAAGGCGGGCTTTCCCGCGTGGGGCGTCACCGGCGACCCCAACGCCTCCATCGACGTCTGCCAGCCCCTCGTGTACGGCCCGCAGTTCGGCGGGCACGGCGCCACCCCCGCCGAACTGTCGGTCGCCTTCGTCAGCGGGGTGTCGCAGTCCCTGCCGACCAGGCGCCGGCAGGTGCCGGTGCGCGGCACGCGCGGGATCGGCCCCGCCTCGATGGTGCGCAACGACCGCCTCGGCGAGGTCAGGGTCGACCCGCGCACCGGGCAGGTCACGCTCGACGACCGGCCCATCGGCACCGAGCCGGCCTCGTCGGTCCCGCTCAGCCGCCTCTACTTCCTCTGACGAACCACCGACAGACTAAGGACTCGCCATGACACCTGCCGCCGCCGGCTTCCGGATGCCCGCCGAGTGGGAGCCGCACGCCCGTACCTGGATGGCCTTCCCGACCGCCAACCCGACCTTCACCGACCTGGAGGCCGCGCGCAGGGCATGGGGCCAGGTGGCCGACGCGATCGCCAGGTACGAGCCCGTCGTGATGGTCGCCAACACCGGCGAGAGCGCCGACGCCCGCTACTGCCTCGACCCTGGCATCACCGTGGTCGAGCGGCCCATCGACGACGCGTGGCTGCGCGACAGCGGGCCCACGTTCCTGGTGGACGGCAAGGGCGGGCTCGCCACGGCGAACTGGGTCTTCAACGGGTGGGGACAGCAGAGCTTCGCCCGCTGGGAGAACGACTCCAAGGTGGGCGCGCTCGTCTCGGAGATGGCGGAGGCGGTGCCGTACACCTCGTCGATGGTCAACGAGGGCGGCGGCATCCACGTGGACGGTGAGGGGACGGTGCTGCTGACCGAGACCGTCCAGCTCGACCCCTTCCGCAACCCGGGTTGGACGCGCGAGCGGGTCGAGGCCGAGCTGAAGGCGTTCGTCGGCGCGGAGAAGTGCCTGTGGATGCCGCGCGGGCTCACCGCCGACTACGGCATGTACGGCACCCGCGGCCACATCGACGTCTTCGCCGCCTTCGTCCGCCCCGGCCTGGTCGTCGCGCACAGCCAGCCCGACCCCTCGCACCCCGACCACGAGGTCTGCCGCGAGAACATCGCCCTGCTGCGCTCGTTCACCGACGCCCGCGGTCGCGCGCTCGAGGTCGTCGAGGTGCCGGCGCCCACGGTGACGGAGGTGGACGGCGAGCCTGTCGACTACTCCTACATCAACCACTACCTCGCCAACGACGCGGTGATCCTGTGCGCCTTCGACGACCCGCGCGACGCTGAGGCCGCCGCGCTGTTCGCCAAGCTCTTCCCCTCGCGGACGGTGGAACTGGTGGACGCCAGGGAGATCTTCGCGGGCGGCGGCGGCATCCACTGCATCACGCAGCAGCAGCCCGCCGTCTCGGGCATGCGGGCCTAGCCCGGATCACGCCTCCGACACGGCCAGCAGCCTGCGCAGGGCCCCGGTCAGCACCTCGGGGTCCTTCAGCGCGGGATCGGCCAGCGCGGTGGGCATGCCGAGCCCGTCGAGCAGGGCGAGCACCTGGCTGGCCAGCCGTACCGGGTCGTCGCCCACCGCGAAGCTGCCGTCGGCGACGCCGTCGGCGATCACCTCGGTCAGCAGGCCGCGCCAGGCCGCGTAGTCGCGCAGGAACTCCCCCCGCCACTCCACGTCGCGCAGCGCCCACCGCCACGACTCCACCCACACCCGCCAGCCGCCGCCCTCCTCCCCTGCGACGTGCCGGGCGATGTGGAGGAGCCGCTGCCAGGGCGTGCCCTGCAGGCCTTGCCTGACGGTCTCCAGGTCGGTGGCCGCGGCGTGGCGGAAGGCGGCGACCAGCAGGTCCTCGCGGTTGCCGAAGTAGTACTGCAGCGTGCTGATCGGGACTCCCGACACCTCGGCGACGTCGGCGAACCTGGTCGCCTCCGCCCCCCGCTCGGCGATCACCCGCGCGGCCCCCTCGAGCACGTCCTGCCTGCGCCGCCCGGCCCGTCTGCCCATGCCCCCTATCTATCACGAGCCCCTCTCCCGCGAACCCGTCACCGTGGACCGGACCGGCGACGGCCGCGGGATCGGGGGCGCCGGATCCGGCCCATCCCGGCGAGGGGGTCGCCGGCCGGGTCACTGGTCGGCGAGGAGCTTGCCGCCCTCCAGGAACGTCTTCAGCGCCGAGAGGATCATGATCCAGCCGCCGCTGGTGCCCTCCAGCATCTTGCTGTCGGGGCTGTCGAAGCCGTCATGGATGATCGTCAGCTTGATGCCCATTATCGGGATCTCGGCGGGCTCGATCTCGAAAGTCACCCTCGACCGCTCCTTGACGGCCTCCGCGAACGCCTCGTCGGAGTCGAACAGCTCACGGTGCATGGGCTGGAGCGTGTGCCAGGTGTACGACAGCCGCTTGCCCGGCTCGGCCTCGAGGACCCGCTGGCCCAGCTCCTCGAACTCTCCGTCGGGGTGGGACTTCCAGCGCACGGGAGAGCCGATCTCCCACGTGGACTCGGGGCCCGTGCCGCCCATGTAGACCTTGATGAGCTCGGGGTCGGTGAGTGCCTGGTAGAGCTTCTCCGCCGTGGTCTGGATGTAGGTCACGTAGACGAACTCGGGCTTGCTCATGGGTGATGCCTCCAGCGATTGCTTCAGTCGGGCCAGTACGGACAGCCGCCCTTGCTCGTAGCGGCGGATCCACCGGTCGGCGATGTCGTGGATCGGCACGGGATTGAGGTAGTGCAGCTTCTCCCTGCCGTGCCGCACGGTGCTGACCAGATTGGCGGCCTCCAGCACCGCCAGGTGCTTGCTCACCGCCTGCCGGCTCATGCCGAGCCCCTCGGTCAGCTCCAGGAGCGTCTGCCCGTTGCGCTCGTTGAGCCGGTCGAGCAGCCTCCTGCGGCTCCCGTCGGCCAGGGCCTTGAACACCGCGTCCACAACCCCCCACAATAGGCAACCATTTAGTTGCCTGTCCAGTCGCGCAGCACGCCGCCGAGGACCGCCACCCCCTCGCCGATCTCCGCGGGCGTCCGCGCGGCATAACCCATGACCAACCCCTGCGGGCCCGGGCGCTGGGTGTGCCACGACAGCGGCTGGACCTTCACCCCGCGGGCCAGCGCCGCCGCGGCGAGGTCGGTGTCGGCGGGCCCCGCCGCGTAGGTGACCATCAGGTGCAGCCCCGCGGCCGCTCCGTGCGCCACCGCCCCCGGCAGGTGCGCGGCGATCGCCTCGACCATGGCGTCCCTGCGCCGCCTGTGACGGGTGCGCAGCAGGCGCAGGTGACGCTCCATCGCGCCGCTCTCCATGAGCGCGGCGAGCACCAGCTGGGGCAGTACGGCGTTGCCGAGGTCGGCGAAGCGCTTGGCGTCGACGAGCGCGTCCCTGTACCGCGGGGGCGCCAGCAGCCATCCCACGCGCAGCGCGGGCGCGAGCAGCTTGGAGACGCTGCCCGCGTAGAAGACCCGCTCGGCCAGGACCGAGCGGACGGCGGGCACGGGCGAGCGGTCGTAGCGGTGCTCGGCGTCGTAGTCGTCCTCGACGACCAGCCCGCCGTCCCTGGCCCAGTCCAGCAGCGCGCGCCGGCGCCGTCCGCCCAGTACCACGCCGGTCGGGAACTGGTGGGCCGGGGTCAGCAGGACCACCGGAGCGCCGAGCGCTCGCAGCTCGTCCACCCGCACGCCCTCGGCGTCGACGGTGACGGGCGGGGTGCGCATGCCCGCGTCGCCGAGGTGCTGGCGGGCCCCGAGCGAGCCAGGGTCCTCCACCGCGACCTCGTCGACGCCCTCCCTGCCCAGCACGTGGGCCAGCAGGCCGAGCGCCTGGGCGGTCCCCGACACGATGAGCACCTCGCCCGGATCCGCCCTGATCCCCCTGTTGCGCGCCAGCCAGTGGACCACGGCCGTGCGCAGGGCGAGCGCTCCCCTGGGATCGCCGTATCCGAGATCGGCGGCCGACAACCCGGCGAGGACGGAGCGTTCGGCCCTCAGCCATGCCGTCCTGGGGAAGGCGGCCAGATCAGGCAGTCCCGGTGACAGGTCGATGCGCGCCGGCGCGGCGCGCAGCGCGTCGAAGACGTCGGCCATGGGCTCGGCCGCGAACAGCTCCCCCGGCGCGGTCGCGCGGGGCGGGCCGAGGGGGCGGGGTGGCGTCGCGGGCACGGCGACGACGACGGTCCCCGCCCTCCCGCGTCCCGCGACGTGGCCCTCCTCTCTCAACCGCTGGTAGGCCTCGGTGACCACGCCGCGCGACACGCCCAGCTCCGCGGCCAGCACGCGTGTGGCCGGCAGCCTGCCGCCCACCGGCAGGCGGCCGTCGGCCATGGCGCGCCTGAGCCTTCCCGCCAGCCAGTCCGACAGGCCGCCTACGGGAGCCTCGCCGGCGTCCAGCTGCAGGAAGTCGGAGCCGACCGCAATGGACCTGCGTGAAGCGTCCTGTTTGGACCTGTTCATCAGACCATTGTCGCGCCAGGGTGGACGGGTGAGTTTCGCGTTCTTCCTGACCACGCTGGTCGTGGTCGCCACTCCGGGGACCGGGGTCGTCTACACGCTGTCGGCGGGACTGTCGCGCGGGCGCACGGCGAGCGTGGTCGCCGCGTTCGGCTGCACGCTCGGGATCGTGCCGCACCTGGCGGCCACGATCACCGGGCTGGCCACGCTGCTGCGCGCCAGCCCCGTGGCCTTCCAGGTGCTGAAGTACGTGGGGGTGGCCTACCTGCTGTTCATGGCGTGGGCCGCGCTGCGCGACAAGGGCACGGTGGCGGTCGACGAGGACGCCGCGCCACGCTCGGCGACCCGGATGATCGTCTCGGGCGTCCTGATCAACATTCTGAACCCGAAGTTGACCATGTTCTTCCTCGCCTTCCTGCCGCAGTTCGCCGAGACTGGCCAGGAGATGCTGTGGCTCGGCGGGGTGTTCATGCTGCTCACCTTCGTCGTCTTCGCCGCCTACGGCCTGTGCGCCGCCTCGGTGCGCGACCAGGTCACCTCACGGCCCAGGGTGATGGCCTGGATGGGGCGGATCTTCGCCGCCTCCTTCGTCGCCCTCGGCGTCCGACTCGCCTTCGCCGACCTCTAGGAGCCCTCATGGATGTCCAGCATTCGCCCCGGATCTGGTCGGACTTCCCCGAACTCGCGGCGGGCGTGCTCCTCGCCGAGGGGATCACCGCTGACGCCGCGCCCGACCTGGACAGGTTCACCGCGATCGCCAAGGAGCGGCTCGCGGCCGGCACGGAGGCCGACCTCCCCGAGATCCAGGCGTGGCGGAGGGCCTTCTCGAAGATGGGGCTGAAGCCGACCCAGTACCGGTGCGCCGCCGAGTCGCTGTTGCGGCGCTTCAGGAAGGAGGGGTCGCTGCCGCGCATCCACCCGCTGATCGACCTGTGCAACGCCGTCTCGCTGGCCTACGCGATCCCCGTGGCGGTCTTCGACCGCGCCCGGGTCGCGGGGAGCATGGAGGTCCGCCACGCGTACGGGGACGAGACCTACCTCACCTTCGGCGGCGAGGTCGAGCGGCCCGAACCCGGCGAAGTGATCTTCGCGGACGCGGAGCGGCGCGCGCACGCCCGCCGCTGGTCGAACAGGCAGAGCGGCCACTCGGCCGTCAGGGAGTCGACGGGCGCCGTCCTGATCGTCGCCGAGGCGATGCACGGGACGGCGCGCGCCGACGTCGAGGCGCTCACGGCGGCGCTGGCCGAGGAGTTGTCGCGCACCTGGTCAGCCCGGCCCGAGACCTCGATCAGGAGCAGCTGACCCCCGGGAGTCCGGGAGTCCGGGAGTCCGGACATCCGGGGGGCGAGGCCCGGCTTGCGCGGGCGGGAGCCGCGGGTGCTGCCGACAGCGGGGGGCATGGCCGGACGCGCGGCTACCGGCGGCCCGCCCTGCCGAGCACCCAGCCGATCGCCGCGCTGCCCAGGGCGATGCCCGCGCCCATGCCGAAGGCGGCCAGCATGACCCACGGGCGGGTCTGGGTGTGGTCCTTCGCGGGGCGCGGCCGTTCGAAGACCTGCCCAGCGCCCTCCTGCTCCGCCCTGCGGACGGCGGGCGCGGCCACGCCATGATCCGGCCCGGCCGCCGAACGCATCGGGCCCGCCTGAGCGGGAACGGCGGGCGCCCGACCACGCGACGCCGCCGATCCCGCGAGGGCGCCCGCCTGGGCGGGGACCCCGGTGACCAGGTGGGATTCGACGGCGCTGAAGAAGTCTCCCGCCGTGCGCTTGGCGACCGAGCCGAGCATCCGCTGCCCCACCCCGCCGATCATCCCGCCGACCACGGCCTCGGCGTCGTAGTCGATCCGCGTCCCGCCCTCGACCTCGGCCAGCCGTACCTCGACGGTGGCCTCGACCGTGCCGGGCGCGCCCTGCCCCCGCGCTCTCAGCACGAAGCGCTCGGGCGGCGACGGCTCGGACAGCGCCACCTCCCCCTGGTACACGCCCTTGATCGAGGCGACGCCCGCGCTGACCGTCATCCGGTAGGTGCCGGGGCCCGTCTCCTCCAGGCGCTCACAGCCCGGGATGGTGCGCACCAGCACCGCCGGGTCCTGGAGCGCGTCCCACACACGATCTCTGCCGATGCCGAGCACCGCACTGCCTGCGACCTTCACAAAGGCCACTCTAGGCAGCACCGTGCCCCTTCTTCATGGCAACTCACGCCGAGAATGGTCCATGATCCATGGCAGGATGGGGTCCCATGATCGGGCGGCGATTCGGGGGAACGCGCCTGATGCGCGTGTCGGCGGGCATCGTGGCGGCCGCGCTGGTCTCGGGTTGCGCCGCGGGAGGGACGAGCCCGGCCTCCTCCGCCGCGCCCGCTTCCTCGCCGCCCGTCCCGGTCAAGCCGCAGCAGAAGGCGGGTCCACCCGGCGTCCTTCCCCGGCCCGGCGAGGTGAAGGCGATTACCCCCGCCGGCTCCGTCCTGCCGGTGATCAGCTCGATCCCCACCACACGCAAGGTGGTGTTCCTGACCATCGACGACGGCTGGGAGCAGGACCCCGGCTTCGTCAGGCAGGTGCGCGAGCAGCGCATACCGATCACCGCCTTCGTCATGCGCGACGCGGTGGAGGCGCTCGGCGCGCCCGATCCCGCGGGCGGCGTGGGCAAGTACGTCGGACGCGGCAAGTGGAGCTACTTCAGGCAGCTGCGCGACGCGGGCGTGCCGATCGAGAACCACACGCTCACCCATCCCGACCTGCGCACGCTCGGCTACGACGCGCAGAAGGCCGAGATCTGCGGCTCGTCGAAGCTGATCCGCGAGCACATCGGCACCCGGCCGACGCTGTTCAGGCCGCCGTTCGGCAACTACGGCGCCGGCACCCTGCGGGCCGCCAAGGCGTGCGGCGTCGAGGCGCTGCTGCTGTGGACGGCGACCGTGCAGCCGGGCGGGAAGATCGCCTACCAGGTGCCGGACAAGCGGCTGCGCCCAGGAGACATCCTGCTGCTGCACTTCAGGCCCAACCTGGCCAGGGACTTCAGGATCCTGGTCGACAAGATCAGGCGCAGGGGCTACGAGCTCGGCAACCTGGACGCCTACCTGAAGGCGGCTCTCCGCCGGGCGAAGTAGGGGCGAATCAGCCGCGCGGGTGACGCGCGGCGACCCCGGGACAGGCGATCGTTGTCCTCGGAGGGGGACTCCGGGGGAGCCCTCGAGGGGTGCGAGGTGTGCGGCCTCGCACCCCTTGAGCATGTCTGTGACGAAGATCGCAGCGCACTCCCGTCGCTTTGCTCTACAAGCCGTAGTACTACTTTTAGTAGAACTACAGCTCGTAGAGCTCCAAGCCCGTGAGGGGAAGATGGACGCGCTAGACCTGGCACGGTGGCAGTTCGGGGTGACCACCGTGTACCACTTTCTGTTCGTACCGTTGACGATCGGTCTCGGCGTCTTCGTCGCCGGACTCCAGACCGCCTGGCACCGCACAGGCAAGGAGCACTACCTGCGACTGACGAAGTTCTTCGGGAAGCTGTTCCTGATCAACTTCGCGATGGGCGTGGTGACGGGCATCGTGCAGGAGTTCCAGTTCGGCATGAACTGGAGCGAGTACTCCGTGTTCGTGGGTGACGTCTTCGGCGCTCCGCTGGCACTGGAGGCGCTGCTCGCCTTCTTCATGGAGTCGACGTTCCTGGGGCTGTGGATCTTCGGTTGGGACAAGTTGCCCAAGCGGGTCCACCTGGCCACCATCTGGGCGGCGGTCATCGGCTCCAACCTGTCCGCCTACTTCATCCTCGCCGCCAACGCGTGGATGAAGCATCCCGTCGGCTACGAGGTGGTGGACGGCAGAGCCAGGATGACCGACCTGTGGGCGGTGCTGACCAACTCCACCGCGCTCGCCCAGGTGCCGCACGTGATCGCGGCCAGCTTCATCGTGGCGGGCGGATTCGTGCTGGCGGTCAGCGGCTACCGGCTGCTCAAGGGCGACACGACCTTCAGGGGCCCGCTGCGCGGCGCGCTGGTCATGACCGCGATCGCCGGGGCCGTCGTCGCCGGCACGGGCGACCTGTCGGGCAAGCTGCTGTACGAGCAGCAGCCGATGAAGCTGGCCGCCGCCGAGGGTCTGACGCATGACACCCAGGGCGCGCCCTTCCACGTGCTACCGGGCATCGAGATCCCCAAGCTGCTCAGCTTCCTGTCGGCCAACGACCCCGACGCCACCGTCCAGGGCACCGAGGACATCCAGCGCCGCCTGGAGAAGCAGTTCGGTCCCGGCGACTACCGGCCCGACCAGGCGGTCGTCTTCTGGTCCTACCGGGTGATGATCGTCTTCGGCCTGTCGACGGTGGGCCTGTCGGTGCTCGGCCTGTGGCTGACCCGCAGGCGCAGGCAGGTGCCGCCGTGGTACGCCAGGGCGCTGCTGCTGGCGCTTCCGCTGCCGCTGCTGGCGATCATCGCCGGGTGGCTGCTCAGCGAGATCGGAAGGCAGCCGTGGACGGTCGCCGGCGAGCTGCTGACCGCCTCCAGCGTCTCGCCGGGGGTGTCGCTGGCCGAGGTCGCCACCTCGCTGACGCTGTTCACCCTCGTGTACGGCGTGCTCGCGGTGGCCGAGGTGGTCCTGCTGATCAGGAGCGTCAAGAAGGGTCCAGAACAGCTTCCCGCGCCGGCCCGCGAGCCGGTGCGCGAACCCTCGCTCATGTACTGAGGAGCGCACAGTGATCGATTTGTGGTTCGTCATCATCGCCTTCCTCTGGACCGGCTACTTCGTCCTCGAAGGCTTCGACTTCGGGGTCGGCATGCTGTCGCCGTTCCTCGGCGGGAACGAGGGGCAGCGCAAGCAGATCCTGCAGACCATCGGCCCCGTATGGGACGGCAACGAGGTCTGGCTGATCACCGCGGTGGGCGCGATGTTCGCGGCCTTCCCGGCCTGGTACGCGGGTTTCCTCAGCTCCTTCTACCTGCCGCTCACGCTGGTGCTGGCCGGGCTGATCGTGCGCGGGGTGGCGCTGGAGTGGCGCGGCAAGCTGGAGCACGCCTCCGACAGGGCGTGGGCCGATGTGGGCATCCTGGTCGGCAGCGCGCTGCCCGCCTTCCTCTGGGGTGCCGTCTTCGCCGACGTGCTGCTCGACAGCGGTGTCGCCACGCTGGTGGGCGGAGCGTTCTCCCTCGCGGTCGCCGTGCTGCACGGAGCGGTGTTCCTGGCGCTCAGGACCGAGGGACAGGTACGACGGCGGGCCCGCGCCGCCGCGACGGGCGCCACGTTCGCCGTCATCCCGCTGGCGATCGTCGCGCTGTCCTCCATCCCCGGGGAAGGCGACCTCGCCGTGTGGATCGCCGCGGGCGGCGCGATGGCGCTGCTGGCCGCCGGCGGCTCGCTGATCTGGCGGCGTCGGGAGGGCTGGGCGTTCGCCGCGACGGCAGGGGCGATCGTGCTGACCTCGGCCGCGCTGTTCGGGATGCTGGCGGCCAGGCCGCTGCCCGGGCTCACGCTGGCCGAGGCCGCCTCGGGCCCGTACACGCTCAACGTGCTGACCTGGATCGGCCTGGCCATCCTGCCGTTCGTGCTGGGCTACCAGGGCTGGACGTACTGGGTGTTCAGGAAGCGGATCTCGGCTCCTGGCGGGGCCGCCCGGGTTGAGGGCGGCCAGGCGGCGATCGGCCACTAGCTCGCGCGCGGGCTCTGAGACGTCGACGGTGCCGGGCGCGCGGGCGAGATTCACCTGCTTCCGCCGCCCGCCGGACGTGACGGCCTCGCCCAGGCCGGGAGCCGGCGGGAGGCGGGTCGCCCCGGGGACCGGGCTGCCCCGGAGCGACCCTTGGCGGCTACTCGATGCCCACCGCCGTGTAGGCCGCGGTGATCGCGGCCAGCACGGGTTCGAGCTGCCTGGGGCTCCCCGCGAGGTACACCTTCGCCACGTCCCGCAGCGCCACGGGCACGTCGGCGAAGTCCGAGAGTCTGCTCAGCCGCACCATCGCCAGGTAGATGAGCACGAGCCAGTCCCTGGCGTCCAGGACCGGCCTCCCCTCGGGCGTGGTCGAGGTGAGCAGCAGGTGGGCGGCCTTGTTGGGGATGCCGCTGTTGGTGTGGACGCCGCCGTTGTCGGCCCTGGTGCGCACGAAGTCGCGCATGTGCGCGGGCTGACCGAAGGCCGCTGGATCGCTGAGCGAGCGCAACCCCGCGCCCGTCGGACGCCAGCCGGCCCCGAGCTCCCAGTTCCAGGTGTCCGTCCGCTCCTGCGCGGGGGCCTCGTACCAGTTCTTGATCGCGATGCCGAAGATGTCGGCGAAGGACTCGTTGAGCGCTCCCGGCTGGTCCTGGTACACCAGTCCGCTGGAGCTCTCGATGACGCCGTGGGTGAGCTCGTGCCCGATCACGTCGAGGAAGCGGGAGGTGCTCACCAGCACGCCCGCCGGGTTGCGCATCTGGCCGTACCACATGCGGCCCTTCCACCAGGCGGCGTTGCGCCACTCGGGGCCTTCGCCGACGGTGCAGTTGATGACCGAGGTGAGCGCCATCCCCTGGTCGTCGATGCTGTCGCGGCTGAGGACGCTGCGGTAGAAGTCGAAGACCCTGGTCGCGTTGGCGTGGGCGGAGACCGCCGCCTTGAACTTCTCCCCCAGGTCGGGGTCGGCCGCCTGGACCGGGTCGGGTAACGGCGGGTTCTCGTTGAGGTCGGCGAGGGCCAGGTCGTGGGTGACGATGTTCCTCAGCCTGTCGCGCAGGGCGAAGGCGCCGGCCAGCCTGTCGCCCCAGATCCGGTCGACGAGCGTGCCGTTCTCGTCGAAGCCGCGCAACTTGGTGGGGATGTCGACCGTGGGGGTGACGCCGAAGTAGTAGAGGATCCTGCCGTCCTCGGCGTCGACCAGGTAGTCGACCTGCGGGTGGAGATCGCGGGGCGAGGGATCCTCCATGCCGTGCCCGGTCGCGCCCGCACGGCCGCCGGGGGCGGGCCTGGCCTCGGGCAGGACCGCGGTCAGGCCGTGCAGGTGCCACGCCAGATGCCACGTGCCTGCCTCGTCGAGGAAGTAGGTGAGGCTGGGCGGCGCCGTGCCCGCGCCTTCGAGCGCGGTGCCGGTGGCCTCGGCCACCCGCGCCAGCGCGGCCGACGAGTCGATGTCGGGCGCGCCGGGCGCGCCGAGCACCTCGGTGAGCCGCGCGTCCATGGCGACGAGTTCCCTGGCCTGGTCGAGTTCGACGAGCACGTCGCTGCCGAAGATCGGGATCCGGGCGTGGGTCTGGTCGAAACGCACCAGCGTGGTGCCCGACGCGGGCGTCTGACGGGAGGACCTGAGCTCCAGGTCGGGCACCCTGGCGGGCGACTCCGTGGCCAGCGCGGCCCTGAAGCCCGGCGCGGAGGCGTCCTCGGCGAGCTTGTGGTCGAGGTAGAACCTGGCGGCCGCCTCGTTGGAGGTGAAGCGCGGCGCGACGTCCTCGAGCCCTGGGGCGATGCCGGTGAACGCGCCCGGCGGCCTGGGCCTGCCCCCTGCGTCGGGGTCGTCGGCGATGTGGTAGCGCATGCGGTCGAAGTGTCGACTCATGGCGCGCCCCCCTACATGAGTTGAAGACTTGTGGCGACATCGTGAGCCTCTGACGCGGCTTTGTCATGAGTAGGGGCCGACTTGGTCTGGTTGTATACGGCAGATGAATCTCTTACGGCATCGGGGCTTCGCGCTCCTGTTCGGCGCGGACACCATCAGCCAGGTCGGCACCCAGGTCAGCATGGTGGCCCTGCCGCTGGTCGCGGTCGTGGCGCTGCACGCCTCACCGTTCGAGATGGGCCTGCTGGTCGCGGCGGAGAGCGCCGCGTTCCTGGTCATCGGGCTGCCCGCGGGGGTGTGGGTGGACCGGCTGCGCCGGCGCCCCATCCTGATCACCGGCGACCTGGCGCGCGCCGTCCTGCTGGCCTCGGTGCCGGTGGCCTGGTGGCTGGGCGTGCTGTCGATGCCGCAGCTCTACGTGGTGGGCCTGTGCGTCAGCGTGGCCACCGTCTTCTTCGACGTCGCCTACCAGAGCTACCTGCCGTCGCTGGTGGAGCGCGAGCGGATCGTGGAGGGCAACGCCAAGCTGGAGATCGTCCGCTCCGGCGCGCAGGTGGCGGGTCCTGGCGCGGCCGGCTGGCTGGTCCAGCTCGTCACGGCGCCGGTCGCGATCCTGGTCGACGCGGTCAGCTTCCTGCTGTCGGGCCTGCTGCTGGCCGGCATCAGGTCCGACAGGGACGTCCCCGCCCGCGACGAGCGGCGCGGCCTGGTCAGGGAGATCGGCGAGGGCCTGGCGTTCGTGCTGCGGCACCCGATCCTGCGCATGATCGCCGCCTGTACGGCCAGTGCCAACCTGGCCCACGCCATGAACAACACGCTCTCCGTGCTCTTCCTCATCAACGTCGTCGGCATCACGCCGGGGGTGATGGGGTTGCTGTTCTCGGTCGCGGGCGTCGGCGGTCTGGTGGGCGCCGCGCTGGTCGGCCCGATGTCGAGGTGGGCGGGCTCGGCCAGGACGATCTGGCTGTCGAACCTGCTCACCTCGCCGTTCATCCTGCTGGTGCCGTTCGCCGCGCAGGGCTGGCGGCTGGGCCTGTACGCCTTCGCCTGGTTCGTGGTGAGCGTGGGCATCGTCGTCTACAACGTGTCGCAGGTCAGCTTCCGCCAGGCGATCACCCCCGGCCACCTGCTGGGCAGGATGAACGCGACGATGCGCTTCATCGTGTGGGGCACGCTGCCACTGGGCGCGCTCATCGGAGGCGTCCTCGGCGAGCACCTGGGCGTGGTGCCGGCGGTGTGGATCGCGTGCGCGCTGACGCCGCTGTCGGTGATCCCGCTGCTGCTGTCGCCGCTGCGGAGGATGCGCGACCTGCCCGAGCCGCTCAGCCCTTGACCCTGTGGTCCTTCAGGTGCAGGTCGCCGCCGAGCCTGCGTTGCACGCGCTCCAGCACGGCCCTGCTGGACAGGGCCGTCCACAGCGGGCCGACCAGGTGCGGGTTGTACTCGGGCGCGGTGTCCATCCACGCGTCCTTGCCCTCCTGGGTGGTGAACGTGGTGAGGAAGAACTGGCCGTCGCCGGTCTCGCAGTGCCCCTGCCTGAGGTCGACGGCGTCGATCTGGATGTGGGGCGTGCATCCGGCCTTGGCGGCCAGTTGCTCGACGGTCATCGACTGGGCGGCGGCGGCCACGTAGCCTCCGCCGCTGTCGTCGCCGCCGCCGTCGCCCCCGCCGCCGTCTCCTGGTGCGCAGGCCGCGAGCACCAGCACGAAAGCCGCTATGCGGAGATAAGTCATCACGCCACGAGGTACGTGCCCTTCGCCGGCAGGGTTCAGCGCAGCACGACGCAGCCCCGCGCCTCCAGTGCGTCCAGCACGGCGGCGCCGCCGTCCAGCTTGTTCCACCGCAGGTCCAGCTTCTCCAGCGCGGGCAGCTCGGCCAGCGCCGGCGGCAGCGTCCTCAGCCTGTTGCCGCGCAGGTCGAGGTGCGTCAGCCCGGCCAGGCTTCCGATGCAGGCGGGCACCTCTGCCAGCTGGTTGTCGCGCACGTCGAGCAGGCGCAGCGTGGCGGGCAGCGGCGGCAGCCGGGTCAGCCGGTTGCCACGCAGGTGCAGCTCGCGCAGCTCGGTCAGGCCGCCGACCGTCTCGGGCAGCGTGGTCAGCCTGTTGTTGTAGAGCCGCAGCTCCTTCAGCTCGGCCAGCCCGCCGATCGAGTCGGGCAGCTCGGTGAGCTCGTTGTCGGTCAGGTTGAGGTAGGCCAGGCGGCCCAGCTTGCCCAGCGACTCGGGCACCGAGGTGAAGCCGTTGTCGCTGAGGTAGAGGTAGTCGGTCAGGTCGAGCTCGCCGATCGCCGAGGGGATCTCCCGCAGGGCGTTGTGGCCCAGGTCCAGCATCCGCAGGCGGGACAGCCCGCCGATCTCCTCCGGCACCGAGGTCAGCCGGTTCTCCGCCAGGTTGAGCGACTCCAGCCCCTCCAGCCGCCACACCGCGTCGGGCACCCTCGTCAGGCGGTTGCCGCCGGCCGCCAGGTGTCTCAGCGGGCCGAGATCGGCGGGCAGGCTCTCCAGCGCGTTGCCGTACACGAAGAGGCTCTCCAGGTACGGCGGGCACGCGGGCAGCTCGGCGAGCCTGTTGCCGTCGAGGTGCAGCGCCCTGAGCGAGGACGGCAGCGCGGGCAGCGAGGTGAGCAGGTTGCCGTCGAGGCGCAGCTCCTCCAGCCGCGCCAGCTCACCCACCCTCGCGGGCAGCTCGGTCAGCCGGTTCCATGCCAGGTCGATCAGGCGGACGTCGCCGGCCACGTCCGGCAGTTCGGTCAGGCCCGCCCCAGGCGCTCGAAGCTCGCTCACTCACCGGATCTTAGCTGGAACAGCTCCGACGGCGAGATCGGCATCCTGTCGATGTCCAGGCCCTCGGCGTCCTCGATCGCGCCGGCGATCACCGAGGACACCGGGATGACGCCCGCCTCGCCCGCGCCCTTGATGCCCAGCGGGTTGAGCGGCGAGGGCGTCTCCAGGTGGTCGGTCTCGATGCGCGGGACCTCGGTGGCGTACGGCATCAGGAAGTCCATGAACGAGGCGTTGAGCAGCTGGCCGTGCGAGTCGTAGACCATCCGCTCGTAGAGCGCGCCGCCCACGCCCTGCGCGACGCCGCCGTGGATCTGCCCTTCGACGATCATCGGGTTGATGAGCCTGCCGCAGTCGTGGACGACGGCGTAGCGCAGGATGCGGATCTCCGCGGTGTCCTTGTCGGTCTCCACGATCGCGGCGTGCATGCCCGCGGCGAAGGTGGAGCGCAGCGGCGAGTAGTAGTCGCGGCCCTCCAGCCCCGGCTCGTCGCCCTCGGCGACGGGCGGCTTGTCGTAGGAGGCGGCGCCGGAGAACTGCGTCGCCTTCGCGGTCTCGGCGTCGAAGGAGTAGCGCAGCGGGTTGGACAGGACCGCGACCGTGGACAGCGGGATGGAGGCGGACGGCGCGCCGACCACGTGGACGAGCCCGTCGGTGATCTCCAGGTCGCCCGGGTCGGCCTCCAGGGCTTCGGCCGCGATCCGCAGCGCCTTCTCCCGCACCTTCCTGCAGGCCAGGGCGATCGCGTTGCCGCTGACCACGGCCGCGCGCGAGGCGAAGGTGCCCACGGCGTACCCGAACCTGCGGGTGTCGCCCGTGACGACGGACACCCGCTCGATCGGCACGCCGAGCTCCGTTGCCGCGATCTGCGCGAACACCGTCTCGTGGCCCTGACCCTGCGAGGTGAGGCCCGTGGACACGTGCACCCGTCCGTCGGAGGTGACCTGCACGTGCCCGCCCTCGTAGGGCCCTACTCCGGTGCCCTCGACGTAGCAGCCGATGCCGATGCCGAGCCCGGGCCGCCTCTCGAAGGTGTCCCAGCCGATGAGGCGCTTCAGCAGGGCGAGCATCGCCGGGTAGTCGCCGCTGTCGTAGATCAGCGGGCGGCCGTCCTGGAAGATCATGCCCTGGTCGTAGGGGAAGTCCTCGGGCTGGATGAAGTTGGCGGCCCGCACCTCGGTGCGGTCCTTGCCGAGATACCGGGCGATCTTGTCCATCGTCCGCTCCATGCAGAACACGCCCTGCGGGCGGCCCGCGCCCCGGTACGGCGTGACCTGCACGGTGTTGGTGTAGATCGAGGTGAACTCGACCCGGTAGGCGCCGATCTTGTACGGGCCGAGGAGCTGCGTCGAGGTGACGATCGGCACGATGATCCCGTAGGGCGTGTACGCGCCGTGGTCGTGCATGATCGTCACGTCGAGGCCGAGGACGCGGCCCTCGTCGTCGAAGCCGACCCGCACGTACTGCACCTGGCCGCGCTCGTGCGCGGAGGAGATGAAGTGCTCGCGCCTGTCCTCGGTCCATTTCAGCTCGCGGTTCAGCAGCATCGCCGCCCACGGCACGAGGATCTCCTCGGGCCACGGGTGCACGATCTTGACACCGAACCCGCCGCCGACGTCGGGGGCGATCACCTCGACGTGCGGGAGCGGCAGGTCGAGCTTGGCGGCGATGGCCATCCTGACGCTGGTGGAGGTCTGGGTGGAGGAGTGGACGCGCAGATCGGTGCCGTCCCATCGGGCGTGCACGCCACGCCCCTCCAGCGGCGTGCACGCGCTGCGCTCGATGTCGAGCCTGAAGGCCAGCGTGTGCGGGGCGGTCTCGATGGCCTCGCGGGCGTTCCGCCCCTCCCTGGAGGGCACCTCCTGCACCAGGTGCGCGCCGATGTTGCCCGGCACGTCGTCGTGGACGAGCGCGGCGCCCTGGGCGGCCTCCTCGATGCCGACGACCGCCTTGAGCAGCTCGTAGTGGACGTGGATGCGCGCGCAGGCGTCCTCTGCGAGGTAGCGGTCCTCGGCGACGACCATGACGACGGGCTCGCCGACGTGCCTGACGAACTCCTTGGCGAGGGCGTAGGCCGTGCGGCCGTGGGTGAGCGCGGGGTGCGGGATGAGCAGCGGGAGCGGCTCGGCGACGCGCCCCGGCAGGTCCTCCCATGTGTAGACGGCGACCAGTCCTTCGACGTCGAGCGCGCCTGAGACGTCGATGTCGAGGATGCGGGCGTGCGCGTGCGGGGAGCGGACGAAGGCCACGGCCAGCGCGTCACGACCGAGATCGTCGAGGAAGCGGCCCTGCCCGGTGAGCAGGCGGGGGTCCTCCTTGCGCTGGACCCGCTCGCCGAACAGCCGCGTCGTCATCGGCCCTCCTCCTCGGCGATCAGCTCGGCCGCCCGGTGGACGGACTTGACGATGTTCTGGTAGCCGGTGCACCTGCACAGGTTCCCCGAGATGCCCTCCACGACCTCCTCGTCGGTGGGCGCAGGGTTGTCCCTCAGCAGCGCGGTGACCGTGCAGAGGAAGCCGGGCGTGCAGAAGCCGCACTGCAGCCCGTGGCACTCGGCGAAGGCCCGCTGCACGGGCGACATCCCTCCTGGCCCCGCCAGGCCCTCGACCGTGGTGATCTGCCTGCCGTCGACGGTCACCGCGAACGTCAGGCACGAGCGCACGGGCTCGCCGTCGAGCAGCACCGTGCAGCAGCCGCAGACGCCGTGCTCGCACCCCACGTGGGTGCCGGTCAGCCCGAGGTCCTGGCGCAGGCAGTCCGACAGCAGCCGTCGCGCGGGCACGCTGACCCGCTCGGCGACACCGTTGACGATCAGCGTGATCTCATGCCGCATTTCTCGCCGCCTCTGTCAGCGCCCGCACGGCCAGCACCCCGACCAGGTGCCTGCGGTACTCGGCGGTCGCGTGGATGTCCGCCTCCGGTTCGGTCCTGTCCTGTACGGCCCGCGCCACGCCCGCCCAGTCGACGGTCGAGGCGGGCCGGTGCTCGCACTCCTCGCTCACGTCGGCCGTGATCGGGACGTGCCCGACGCCGACGCACGCCACCTTCGCCACCGCCACCCTCAGGTCGTCGTCGAGCCCGACGAGCGCGGCGACGCCCGCGAGCGCGTAGTCGCCGTGGCGCCTGGCCACCTCGGCGAAGGCGGTGCCCGTCCGCTCGGGCAGCGCGGGGAAGTAGGCCGAGACGGCCAGCTCGCCCGGCTCCAGCGCCGACTCCAGCGGCCCGGTGAAGAACTCGCCCGCGGGCACGTCGCGCACGACGTCGACGCGGGCCAGCCGTACGCTGCCGTCGAGCAGCGCCAGCACGGCGGGCAGTTCGGCGGCGGGGTCGGCGTGCACGAGGCTGCCGACGACGGTGCCGCGGTTGCGGATCACCGGGTGCGCCACCAGCTTGAGCGCCTGGCGCAGCAGCGGCTGCGCCCGCGCGACCTCGGCCGAGCGCTCCACCTGGGAGTGGCGGGCCAGCGCGCCGACGCGCACGCCCGCCCCTTCGATCCCGAAGGGTTCAAGGGCCTCGATCCTGTTGATGTCGATCAGCTGCTCGGGCGCGGCCAGGCGCATGTTGAGCAGCGGGATCAGGCTCTGGCCCCCGGCCAGCACCTTGCCGTGCGCCCCTGCCTCGGCGAGGGCCTCGATGGCCTCGCCGAGGTCGCGGGGCGCGTGGTAGACGAACGGGGCGGGTTTCACCCGGTGGTCTCCCTCACTGCAGGGGCCCTCGTTCCCGCGATCCAGCGCAGCAGGTGGTAGCCGGCCACCACCACGATGGTGCCGAGCGCGATGCCCTCCAGGGTGAAGTCGCTGCTGATCACGTGTTTGACCGGTCCGATGGCCATGATGATGCCCGCGCCGATCGGGACCATGTTGACGGGGTCGGAGAAGTCCACCCTGTTCTCGATCCAGATCTTCGCGCCCAGGAGACCGATCATGCCGTAGAGGATGACGGTGACCCCGCCGAGCACGCCGCCCGGCGTGGCGGCGACCAGCGCCCCGAACTTCGGGCACAGGCCGAACAGGATCGCGATGACGCCGGCGATGTAGTAGGCGGCGGTGGAGTAGACGCGGGTGGCGGCCATGACGCCGATGTTCTCGGCGTAGGTGGTGGTGGGCGAGCCGCCGACCGCGCTGGTGATCATCGTGCCGATGCCGTCGGCGGCGACGGCGCGGCCCATGTACGGGTCCACGTCGGTGCCGGTCATCTGGCCCACCGCCTTGACGTGCCCGATGTTCTCGGCGATCAGCGCGATCACGGCGGGCAGTACCAGCAGCGAGGCGGAGATCCTGAAGTCGGGTAGGTGCATGCTCGGCAGTCCGATCCAGTCGGCCTGCGCGACCGCGTCGAGGTTCACCCGCGGATGCGTGTCGATCTTGCCGGCGCCGGCGTTGAAGGCGGTGATGTTCCCGAAGACCTTGTCGGCCGCCCAGGACAGCACGAACCCGGCGACCAGCCCGATGAGGATGCCGATGCGGCCGAGGAATCCCTTGAACGCCACGATCACCACGAACGTGATCACCATCGTGACCAGCGCCATCCACTGGTCCTGCGGCCAGTAGACGTCGGCGACGACGAACGCGAGGCCGAAGCCGATCAGCATGACCACCGCGCCGGTGACGACCGGCGGGAAGATCTTGTGGATGATCTGCACGCCCAGCACGTGAATCGCCACACCCGCCAGGAACAGGACGAACCCGGCGACGAGGATGGCGCCCGTGACGATCGCGTCGACGCCCGCCGTGTCACCGCCGAACGCCGCCCTGATCGCCAGCACGCCGCCGACGAAGGAGGCGCTGGTGCCGAGATAGCTGGGGATCTTCCCCTTGACGATCAGCAGGAACAGGATCGTCGCGACACCCGACATCATGATCGCGGTATTCGGATCAAGGCCCATGACCAGCGGGAACACGAACGTCGCGCCGAACATCGCGATCACGTGCTGCGCGCCGAACCCCACCATGCGGGGCCAGGAGAGGCGCTCGTCAGGCTTGACGACCTCTCCGGGGGCCAGGTGTTTGCCGTCTCCGTGTTTGGTCCAACCCAAAACCATGAGAGCCCCTCTGTTCGCGCTCCATCGGTTCGGTGGCCGCCCCGCAGGCCGTTGCGGGCACATTAGGACGTCTCCGGCGGGCGTTCACCGGCATGTTCTGCCAACTTTCTTCATCCCGTACGGCAAGCCGGGTCATGCGCCGTCGGTGACCAACCGTTACCGCACGCCGTACCCTTCCTCGAGGACGCCCACCCCCACCAGGGCCGTCAGTTCCTGTTGACGGCGCGCAGCCCGTGGTAGCCGGCCAGCAGGACGAGCGTGCCGAGAGCGATGCCGCTGAGCGCGAAGGTGCCCGTCACAGGGAAGGCCACGGGCCCGATGGCGCAGATGATGCCCGCGCCGACCGGCACCAGGTTGACGGGGTCGTTGAGGTCGACCTTGTTCTCGATCCAGATCTTGGCCCCGAGCAGGCCGATCATGCCGTACAGGATGGTCGTCACGCCGCCGAGCACTCCGCCGGGCGTGGCCGCCACCAGCGCGCCGAACTTCGGGCAGAGCCCGAACAGGATCGCGATCACCGCCGCCACGTAGTAGGCGGCCGTGGAGTAGACCCTGGTGGCGGCCATGACGCCGATGTTCTCCGCGTACGTCGTGGTCGCGGGGCCCCCGACCGCGGTCGAGACGACCGTGCCGACGCCGTCGGCCATGACCGCCCGTCCCATGTACCCGTCGACGTCGGCGCCCGTCATCTCGCCGACCGCTTTGACGTGGCCGACGTTCTCCGCGATCAGCGCGATGACCACCGGCAGCACCAGCACGATCGCCGACGCCTCGAAGACCGGGCCGTGCAGGGTCGGCAGCCCGATCCAGTCGGCCTGGGCGACCGCGTCGAAGTTCACCCTGAAGTGCTCGGTGACCTTGCCGTCGCCTCCCGGCGAGGTGATCGTCCCGCCCGTCCTGTCCCACACCCAGGACAGGACGAACCCGAAGACCAGGCCGAGCAGCACGCCGATCCTGCCGAGGAAGCCGCGCAGGACGCCGACGAAGACGAACGTCGCGGCCATGGTGATGAGCGCCACCCATGGATCCTGCGGCCAGTAGACGTCGGCCGCCACGTAGGCCATGCCGAATCCGATCAGCATGACGACGCCGCCGGTGACGATCGGCGGGAAGACCCTGTGGATGATCCGCACGCCCAGCAGGTGGATCGCCAGGCCGGCCAGCGCGAGCACGACGCCGACCGCCAGCAGCGCGCCGGTCACGGTGGCGTCGCCGCCGCCCGCGGCCCTGATCGCCACGACCGCGCCGACGAACGACGCGCTCGACCCGACGTAGCTGGGGATTCTCCCCTTCACGATCAGCAGGAAGATGATCGTCGCCACACCCGACATCATCACCGCGAGGTTGGCGTCCAGGCCCATCACCAAGGGGAAGACGAACGTGGCGCCGAACATCGCGATCACGTGCTGCGCGCCGAAGCCCACCATGCGCGGCCACGTCAGTCTTTCGTCGGGCCTGACCAGCTCGCCGGGAGCCGGCGACTTCCCTTCACCGTGCAGCTTCCACCCGAGTGCCATCCAAACCACTTCCCAACCTGCGGTTACGTCTCCTACTTGATGCCGGAGAGAACCTTAGAGGCTGGGCGGGCGGGACCGTTCATCAGGCGATGTGGATGGTGAACCCGTCACCGCTGACGACCTGGCCCGACCTGATCTTGCAGGTCTTGCGGAGCTCGACCTGCCCGTCGACCAGCACCATCCCCTCGGCGATCAGGTGCTTGGCCATGCCGCCCGTCTCGGTGACGCCGCAGTACTTCAGCAGGTCGCACAGCGGGATGTAGTCGGAGTTGAGCTCGAAGTCCAGGTCCACGGACCACAGCCTAGATGCCCCGCATGCGCAGCACGTGCAGGGCCAGGGTCAGGTTGAGCCGCAGGTGGGGGTCCTCGGTGAAGTTGCCGAGGAGCCGTTCGAGCTTGCCGATGCGGTAGCGCAGCGTGTTGTAGTGGAAGTGCAGCCGCCTGGCCGTCTCGGCGACGTTCAGGTTCGTCTCCAGCAGCACCTGCAGCGTCCTGCGCAGGTCGGCGTTCTCGCTGTCGTCGTCGCCGGCCAGCGGACCGAGCGTCTCGCGGACGAAGGCGTGCAGCTCCGCGGTGTCGTTGACCAGCGACAGCAGCCGGTAGACGCCGAGCTGGTCGAAGTGCGCGACCGCGCCTGGCCCGTGCAGCTGCCTGCCCACCCTGGCCGCCTTCAGCGCCTGGCCGTACGCCTCGGGCAGGCCCTCGGCGCCGGGACAGGAGCGGCTCGTGCCGGTGGAGAAGGTGCCGACGGAGGAGGCGTCGGCGAAGGCGGCCGCCGCGTCGCGGGCGACCTTCGAGCTGTCGACGCCGGCGTCGACCACGGCGACCACCTCATGGGAGAAGCCGGCGACCGCGCCACGCGGGTCGTGGCGGCGCATGGCGGAGGTCCACGAGGCGACCAGGCGGTCCTGCGCGGTGCGCTCGTCGCACTCGGGATCGAGTTCGGCGACCAGGACGGTGACGGGGCGTTCGAGGTCCCAGCCGAAGGCGCGCGACCTGTTGGCGATCCGCTCGGCCGAGCCCGCCCTGCCGGTCAGCACATCCCGCAGGAAGTCGGCACGGTACTTGCTCTCGACCGCGTTGACCGCGTCCTGCCTGGTGATGACGAGCGCCGCGACTGTGGCGGCGCGTTCGAGGATGCCGATGTCGCTGTCGCGGATCGTCCCCGCGGGGCTGTGGGCGAGGATCCTGCCGTGATGGTGGCCGCCCGCGACGACGGGAACGGCGGCGAAGTTCCCCGTACGGCCCGCCGTACCGGACAGCTGGCGGAGGGCGGCGACGTGCTCGGGCGGGCCTGCGGAGGCCAGAACCCTGCCCGCGCCGTCGACGGCGGCGACGGCCACGTCCAGCAGCCCGGCCACCTCGGCGGTGACCTCGCCGAGCCCGCCTCCGGCCAGCACCACCTGGACCAGCGCCCGGTGCGCCTCCTCCGCACGGACGAGCACGGCCGCCTGCCTGTTGAGGATGTCGGTGAGCACCTGGTTGAGGATGTCGTCGAAGCCCACGTCGTTGGGCAGCAGGATCAGCGGGAAGCCCAGCCGGTCGGCCTGGGCGACCATCTCGTCGGGCAGCGCGTCGACGTAGCGGCCGAGTTTGATGGCGAGCGCGGCCAGGCCGCGTTCGTCGAGGTCGGCGACCAGGCGGTCGAGCGACTGCGGGGTGTTGCGCAGCGGGTAGCCCGTGGTGAGCAGCAGCTCGTGCGGCTTCACCCAGGCGAGGATGTCGGGGACCTCCATCACGTTGAGTCGCTGGACGATCCGGTCGAGACCGGACTCTCCCGCGATCAGCTCGGCCTTCGCGAGCGTGGAGACGCCGAGCACTTCGCCCACCGAAACGCCGTGGATGATCGTTCCGGTGCTGGCCAGGCGGACAGGGGGCTCCATGAGGCGATTGTGACTGATGAACCTGTGTGTCAGGAAGAGCCAACCTTTTGACCGACTGTTGGCACATTTCTCCGTACGGAGGTGTGAAGGGCCGCTCTACCGTCGGGTCCATGACGCTCGGCACGCAGAGAAGGGTCCAGCCGCGCACCCACCTCACGGGAGCGGCGAGCGCGGCCGTCCGCCCGGTGCTGGAGTCGGCCAGGATGCCGGCGCGGGTGCTGGCGACGGTGTCCGTGGGCGTGTATCTGGAGGTGCGGACGCAGCTGGAGCCATCGGTGATCGCGATGATCACCGGCGAGGCGACCAGGCTGCCCAACTCGGTGCTGCTGGCGGGCGAGCTGCCGCGGGTGAGCGTCGGCGACGAGGCCGCCGTGGGCGACGGGGTCATCGAGGTCGGCCGCTACCGGGTGAAGGCGCGCCGCTGGTGGGACCCCTCGCCCGCGCTGCCCTCCGTGGGTCTCGAACGGCTGGCCCGCGCCGTTCCGGCGATGTCGTCGCAGACGTCCAGGCGGCCTGGCCTCGAAGGCAACGGCGCCATCTCCCTGCTGGCGGCCGGATGCGCCGAGGCGTCGCTGGTGCGCGCCGTGAGCGCCGCCGAACAGCTGGTGGGGCTCGGACCCGGGCTGACCCCGAGCGGCGACGACGTGCTCGCGGGCCTGCTCGTGGCGCTGCGTCACCTGGGGTCGGCCGCGCGGGTCGCCCGCGCGGTGTGGCTGGCCGACTGGCTGTCCGCCGCCGTCACCTTCGACGCGCGTACGCGCACCACCCCGATCTCGGCGACGCTCCTGCACTGCGCGGCCAGAGGAGAGGCGAGCCCCGAGGTGGCGGGCGTGCTGCGCGGCATCGCGGGCGCGCAGCCGATCGAGCCCGCCCTGAGACGGCTGCTACAACTCGGGCACACCTCCGGCGCCGATCTCGCGCAAGGCCTGCGCATCGGCCTCGACTCGGTGCTGGCCCTCGGAGCGGGCTCATGAACTCCCTGGTGAAACTGGTCCCCGGCGTCTATCACGACTCGGTGAGCCTGATGCGGGTCAGCCAGGCGCTGTCCGCGATGCCGGGCGTGGAGGTGGCCGTCATCGCGATGGCCACGCCGCTCAACCTCGATCTGGCCAGGGAGCTGGGCTTCGACCCTCCCGCCGCGTCCTCCGGGTCCGAGCTGCTGGTGGCGGTGCGGGCGCGGGACGTGACGGCCGCGACGGACGAGCTCGACCGGCTGCTGGGCGAGCTGTCGAGCCGCTCGCCCGCCGAGGCGGCCGACTTCCCTCCGCGCACCACCCGCTCGGCGGTCAGGGCGGGAGCGGCCAACCTGGTGCTGGTCTCGGTGCCGGGCGAGCACGCCTTCGCCGAGGCGCTCGACGCCGTCGAGGCGGGCCTGCCCGTGATGATCTTCAGTGACAACGTGCCCGTGGAACAGGAAGTGCTGCTCAAGCGGCTGGCCGAGGAGCGCGGCGGCCTCGTCATGGGCCCCGACTGCGGGACCGCGGTGATCGGCGGGGCGGGACTGGGGTTCGCCAACGTGCTGCGACCTGGACCCGTCGGCGTGGTCGCCGCCTCGGGCACGGGGGCGCAGCACGTGACCTCGCTGCTCGACCTGGCAGGCGTCGGCGTGAGCCATGTGCTGGGCGTCGGGAGCAGGGATCTGTCCGCCCAGGTGGGCGGCCTGTCGGCGATACGGGCGCTGCGCTGGCTCGACGACGATCCGGGGACCGAGCTGATCGTGCTGATCTCCAAGCCGCCCGCGCCCGAGGTGGCGCGGGCGGTACAGGAGGTCGTGGACAAGCTGCGGACGCCCGTGGTGTCCGCGCTGCTGGGCACCTCGGGCGGCGACCTGACCGCGGCCGCGGAGAGCGCGCTGGGCAGGCTCGGTCTCGAACCGCCCGCGTGGCCCTCGTGGAGCAGGCCGATCGCGCGCGGCTCCGTCCGCGGCCTGTACTCGGGCGGCACCCTCTGCACCGAGGCGTCGCTGATCACGCCGGGCGGCTTCGTCGACTACGGCGACGACGTCTTCACCAGGGGCAGGGCACATCCGATGATCGACCCGACCCTCAGGCTCGAAGCCCTCGCCAAGGTCGAGCCAGGCGAGGTGGCGCTGATGGACGTGGTGCTGGGCCACGGCGCCGACCCCGATCCCGCGCTTCGGCTGGCCCCCGCGATCGAGGCGGCGGCCGGCAGGGGCGTCCAGGTGGTGATCGCCCTGATCGGCACGGAGGGCGACCCGCAGGGGCTGCGCCGCCAGGCCGCGACGTTGCACGAGGCGGGCGCCGCGGTCTTCACCTCCAACGCCCACGCCGCCCGTCACGCCGCAGGGAGCGCCACGTGAGCCTTCTGCCCGTCGATCCGCACGTCGTCACGGTCGGCGCCGACCTGCTCGGCGAGGCGCTGGACGCCCAGGCGGTCACCAGGACCGCGGTCGACTGGCGGCCCCCGCTGCCCGGCACGGCCGCCGCGCTTGCCGCGGTGCTGGCCGACCCGCGCAGGACCGCCGCCAACGAGGTGGCCGTCGGCCGCCTGCTGAGCGCCCGCCCGCAGCTCGTCGACGTACGGCCGGCCGCCGACGCGCTCGGCCTCGACAGGGGGACGTTCCTGCACGCGGGGCCGCCGATCACCTGGGAGCGGGCGTCGGGCCCCATGCGCGGCGCGCTGATCGGCGCGATGCTGCTGGAAGGCATGGCCGCCACGGTCGAGGAGGCCGAGCGCGGCCTGGCGGCGGGCGAGGTCACGCTCGACTCCTGCCACCACCACCGCACGGTCGGCCCGATGGCGGGCGTGGTCAGCCCCTCCATGTGGCTGTTCGAGGTGCGCGACGCCGAGCACGGCGGCACCGCCTACTGCTCGCTCAACGAGGGCCTCGGCAAGGTGCTGCGCTACGGCGCCTACGGCCCCGAGGTGCTGGACCGGCTGCGCTGGATGGGCGAGGTGCTGGGGCCCGCCCTGCGCGACGCGCTGCGGATCAGCGGCCCGATCGACCTGCGCGCGCTCATCGCGCAGGCGCTGCAGATGGGCGACGAGCTCCACAACCGCAACAGGGCCGCCACCTCGCTGTTCCTGCGCGAACTGGCCCCCGCGCTGGTCGAGGCCGCCCCCGCCCGCGCGGCGGAGGTTCTGCGCTTCGCGGGAGGCAACGACCACTTCTTCCTCAACCCCGCCATGGCCGCGGGCAAGGTCAGCACCGACGCCGCCCGGGGCGTGCCCGGCTCCTCGCTGGTCGTGGCCATGGCCCGCAACGGCACCGACTTCGGCGTGCAGGTCTCCGGTCTGGGCGACCGCTGGTTCACCGGGCCCGCGGGCGTCCCCGACGGCCTCTACCTCGGCGCGTACGGCCCCGCCGACGCCAATCCCGACATCGGCGACTCGACCATCACCGAGACCTCGGGCCTGGGCGGCTTCGCCATGGCCGCGGCGCCCGCCATCGTCAGGTTCGTCGGCGGCGAGGTCGGCGACGCGGTCACGGCCACGCGCTCGATGTACGAGATCACGCTCGCCGAGCATCCCGCCTACCAGATTCCCGGGCTCGGATTCCGCGGCACGCCCGTCGGCATCGACGTGGCGCTCGTCGCCAGGACGGGCCTGCTTCCCGTCGTCAACACCGGCATAGCAGGCAAGATCCCAGGAACAGGACAAGTAGGTGCGGGACTGGTGAGTCCGCCCGCCGAGGCCTTCATTGCCGCACTCAACGCGCTCGCATTCGATAAGTGATCAATTAGCAGTTTCGGCGTTCCCGCACGTCAAACCCGGATTGCCGTCCGTTCGATTACGTTGGCCGCGCGTCGACTTCCGTTTACTAATCGCATGCCGATATGGTGTCGAACCTCGCAATTCGGCGTAGGGAATAGGGGGCGGGAGATGTCTGACCGCTTGCTCGGACAGGTCCCTGCCGAGGGACCTGGCGTGCCGGGGGGCACGGAGAGCCAGGGTCGTCTGGTCGGTCGCAGGTACAAGTTGCTGTCCCCCGTCGGCAGGGGCGGCATGGGCATGGTGTGGCACGCGCACGACGTGTTGCTCGACCGGCCCGTAGCGGTGAAGGAGCTGATCCTTCCCTACGGCCTCGACCACGCGGGCAAGCAGGTGGCGCACCGCCGCATGATGCGCGAGGCCCGCTCGGCCGCGCGCCTCGGCCACCCCGGGATCGTGACCGTCCACGACGTCGTCGAGGAGGACGGGCGGCCGTGGATCGTGATGGAGCTGGTCAGGGCATGGTCCCTGGAGCAGGCCGTACGGCAGAGCGGGCCCCTGCCCGTCATCCAGGCCGCCGAGATCGGCATCAGGGTGCTCGACGCGCTCAGGCACGCGCACGCGGCGGGCATACTCCACCGTGACGTCAAGCCGGGCAACGTCCTGCTCACCGCCGACAGGGTCGTCCTGACCGACTTCGGCATCGCGGCCATCGAGGGCGACGTCACGATCACCCAGACCGGGCTGCTGATGGGCTCGCCGGCCTACGTCCCACCGGAGCGGCTGTCCGGACAGCCCATCACCCAGGCGGCCGACCTGTGGTCCTTCGGGGCGACCCTCTACGCGGCCGTGGAGGGGCGGCCGCCGTACGAGGGGCCCGACGCGATCGCCGTGCTCGGCGCGGTGCTGACGCAGGACCCGGTCAGGCCGCAGCGGGCCGGCGCCATGCTGCCGGTCATCGAGGGACTGCTGCGCAAGAACCCGGCCGAGCGGATGAACGCGGGCCAGGTCGCCGACCTGCTCGAACGGGTTCTGGCCAGCCACGGGGGCGGCTCGCCGCGCTCGCAGGGGCCGATTCCGACGCCGTCGAACTCGACGCCCGCGCACCTGCTGCCGCCGCTCGACCCGCCGTCGGGGCCGCTGCCCACGCGGATCGTGGAGACGCCATCCGGGCCGGTCCGCGTGCCGTACGACCCGCAGGCCGGCCCTTCGGAGGGGACGGGGACCCCATCCGGCGCCCACGCGCACCCGCAGGGGTTCGACGCTTTCGGTAGCTCTTCGGGGGGCTCGACTGGTCCTGTTCCCGATGCGAAGGGCGGATTCGACGCGATGAGCGACCCTGGCGGTTACGACTCACTCGGCGGCCCCCGCGGCTACGACTCGACGGGGGGCCACAACTCCGTCGGAGGTCATGACCCCGCGGGCGGCTACCACTCCGCAGGCGGCTACGACTCGACGGGGGGCTACGACTCCGTCGGAGGTCGCGACTCCGCGGGCGGCTACCACTCCGCAGGCGGCTACGACTCCTTGGGCGGCCCATCGGGACCGCATGGCTACGACGCCCTGCACAGCTCGTCGGACCCCCGGGGTTACGACGCGCTCCGCAGTTCCTCCGACCCCCGCGGCTCCTTCGACCCCCGCAGTTCCTCGGATCCCCGCGGTTCCTCGGACTCCCGCGGCTCCTTCGACCCCCGCAGTTCCTCGGATCCCCGCGGTTCCTCGGACTCCCGCGGCTCCTTCGACCCCCGCGGTTACGATGCCCTCCGTAGCTCCTCCGACCCTCGCGGCTTTCCCTCCGACCCGGCGGGACCCGCGCCCGGGCGCTCCGGCGCCTTCCCCGGCGGACCCGGCGCCTCCCCGCCTCCCGCGGGGCCAGGCTCCGGCCGTACGGGCGCGAACTCCTTCCCCGCCTCTCCCCCACCGGCCCCCGGCGGGCGGGGCGTGCCCGAGCCGCAGCCGATCCTGCCGCTGACCGACAGCCTGCGCGGCGGCTCCCCCGCCGCGGCCCCGTGGCCGCTGACCCCGGGTGACGAGCCTCGTTCCGCCACCCGTGACGACCTCGCGGGACACGGCCGCAGGCGGAACACGGGCGGCGGCTGGACACGCGACGGCCGCCCCACCCCGCGCCTGATCGTCACCCTGGTCGCCGTCATCGGCGCGGCGGCGGCCGCGATCGTCGTCCTCACCTCGGGCGGTTCCCCTTCCGAGCCGAGCGTCAGCGCCACCACCGCGGCCTCCCCTGCGCCGGTCAAGCAACCGCTGGCCGCCGTCGCCGTACCCGAGGGGTTCAAGGAGCACACCCCGGAGGGCTTCACCGCGGCCGTCCCTGCGGAGTGGAAGCTGTCGGCGTCCGGCGGGGAGGCGATCTTCACGGGCCCCAAGGACTCCGGAATGAAGATCACCGTGGAGCAGGC
Organism: Nonomuraea sp. bgisy101; assembly: GCF_057708945.1. Lineage (NCBI taxonomy): Bacteria > Bacillati > Actinomycetota > Actinomycetes > Streptosporangiales > Streptosporangiaceae > Nonomuraea > Nonomuraea sp. bgisy101. The sequence continues at coordinate 40,827 of NZ_JBYITD010000042.1, read as the reverse complement.
CTCACCGCAGAAGGACGGCGGGCTGGCCGAACTGACCGGCAGGGAGGCCGACGGCGGGGTCGAGGGGTACATCCAGGTCCAGCTCCAGGAGGTCAGGTACCGCTCGTGGAAGGCCGCGGACTGGGAGTACCAGTACACGCAGTCCAACGGCGTGCCGATGCAGGTGCTGACCCGTTACGTCACGCTGGACGACAGGGACGCCTTCCAGATCACGTTCACGACGCCGCAGTTGCGATGGGACGACCAGGCCGAGACCCGCAAGGTCTTCCTGGACACCTTCCGCCCCACCACCTGACACTCCCCCACCGCTGAAGCCCGTGCCCACCACCTGACGCCCCTCCCACCCCTGAAGCCCGTTCCCACCCACCTCTCGAGGCCCGTGCCCACGTCCTGAAGCCGCCCCGCCCCGGCCCGGAGCCCAGCCCCCGGCCGTCGCTACGCGGCCGCTCGCCCTGTGCCCCCTCCCCCAAGGCTCAACCACTGTCGGGCGCGACCGCAGACACCTTGCCGCCTGGCCTGTCAGGTACGGCTTCTGGCGGCCCGCCGACCCATCCCCTGCCGCCCTCAAGGGCGGGGCCGCTCGCCGTTCGGCCTCCAGGACGGGGATGGGGCCGGGATCCGGCGAGCCCCTCGCGTGCGCTACCGTCACGCCATGAGGTTGGCGAGCATCCATTTCTATCCGGTCAAGTCCACCGCGGGTCACGACGTCACCGAGGCCGAGGTGGAGCCGTGGGGGCTGAAGGACGATCGCCGCTACCTGGTCGCCACCCCCGACGGCGAGATGCTGACGGCGAGGGAGGAGCCCAAGCTGCTGGCCTGCAGGGCGGAGGTGTCCGGCGGACGCCTCACTCTCGCCGGTCCGCACCGCCCGCCGCTCCTCGTGACCCCCACCTCCCAGCTGAGCGACACCCAGGTGTGGCGCACCCGGGTGAAGCTCACCGACTGCGGCGACGACGCGGCCGAGTGGCTGTCCGCGCTGGTGGACAGGCCCGTCCGGCTGATGTGGCTCGACGATCCGACGCGCCGTCCCGTCAACCCCGAACACGGCACGCCGCAGGACCGGGTGTCGCTCGCCGACGGCTATCCGCTGCTGCTCGCCTCCACCACCTCCCTCGACCAGCTGAACGACTGGATCGCCGAGGGCGCCGTCGAACGCGGCGAGGAACTGCCCGAGCCGCTGCCCATGCGCAGGTTCCGCCCGAACGTGGTCGTCTCGGGGGCCGCGACGCCGTTCGTCGAGGACGGCTGGAAGCGGGTGCGCATCGGCGAGGTGAGCTTCCGCATGACCAAGCCGTGCGCCAGGTGCGTGCTGACCACCATCGACCCCGACACCCTGCAGAAGGGCAAGGAGCCGCTGCGCACGCTCGGCAGGCACCGCAGGATCGACAAGAAGCTGCTGTTCGCCGTCAACCTCATCCCGGACGGCCCCGGCACGATCCGCGTCGGCGACCCCGTAACCGCCCCCTGACACCCGCAGGCCGATGGGGGTCCCGCAGACGTGGGGCCTCTGTCCCGCACGCCCTCCAGGCCATCGCACACCTCCACCCGACCGGCGACCCGCACGCTCTCCCGGCTGCCATCCCGCATGCGCTCCTGACCGTGGTCCCGCGTGCGTGAGGTCGGCCGTCCCATCCACGTGGAGCCGTCCCGCACGCGTGGGGCCCGGCTCTCGGGGGACTCACGGGAGCGATCTTCGTCCGCTTTGGGGTGATGTTGAGGGCTATGCGACACTTCACCGGTGACCACCAGCCCCACCAAGCCCGAAACTCCGTCAGTCGAGGGTGTGCAGCGCCGCACGCTCGCCGTCCTTTCGGGCGCCCAGATCACCGGCGGCGTCGGCGTGGCCGTGGGCCTGGCGCTCAGCTCCCTCGTGGTCTTCAAGCTGTCGGGCTCCGAGGCCGTCAGCGGCCTGGCCGGCACGGCGACCGTGCTGGGGGCGGCGATCCTGGCGCTGCCCGCCGCGAAGGTCTCGGGCAAGGGCGGGCGCAGGGCGGGCCTCGGCCTGACGTACCTGGCGGCGCTGACCGGATGCCTGATCTCGGTGCTGGCGATCACGATCGCCTCGTGGCCGCTGTTGCTGGCGGGACTGGTGCTGGTCGGCGGCGGCAGCGCGGGCAACCTGGCCGCCCGCTACTCGGCCACGGACCTGTCACCGCCGGGTCACGCCGCCAGGCATCTGTCGCTGGTGGTGTGGGCCGCGACCATCGGCTCGGTGGCCGGGCCGAACCTGGCCGCGCCCGCCGACGGGCTCGGCATCGACCTGGGATTGGTGCCCACGGCGGGCCCCTTCGCGTTCGCCGCGATCTCCTTCGCCGTCGCGCTCCTCATCATCATGGTGGGCCTGCGGCCCGACCCGCTCGTCCTCGCCAGGCGGCTCAGCGGCACAGCGGCCCCCGCCGCGGCCGGGTCCAGGACGATCAGGGACGCCTGGGACACCCTCCGCGCCACCCCCGCCGCCCGCATGGCGCTGCTGGCGATCGCCGTCAGCCACACCGCGATGGTGTCGGTCATGTCGATGACCCCCGTCCACCTGCACCACGAGGGCGCCCATCTGGAGGTCATCGGGCTGGTGCTCAGCCTGCACATCGCGGGCATGTTCGTGCTGTCGCCGTTGGTCGGGTGGATCGCCGACAAGCTCGGGAAGCTGCCCGTACTGGTCCTCGGCATGGCGCTGCTGCTGGCCGCCGCGACGCTCGCCGGTACGGCGGGCGAGCACCACGTCGGGCAGGTGACGGCAGGACTGGTGCTGCTGGGCGTCGGCTGGTCCTGCGGCCTGGTCGCGGGCTCGGCCATGCTGTCGGAGTCGGTCGCCATCGAGCGCCGCCCCGCCGTACAGGGCCTGTCGGACCTGCTGATGAACGTCTGCGGCGCGACGGGCACCATCGTGGCGGGCGCGATCGTGGGTGCGCTGTCCTACGGCATGCTCGGCCTGGTCGTGGGCGCCATGGTCACGATCACGGGGCTGTGGCTGGCCCTCAGAGGGCGATCGGGCCGGATCGCACCGGCCGCCTGACCGGCTCCGACCCCACGAACCCATCGGCTCCAGGCCCTGGCCCCGTCCACACCACAGCGTGAAGATCGCCCCGCCCGTGGAACCGATCACACGCGTCGCCGCCTCGCCCGCCCACCGGCCCCCAGAGGCCTACTGGCGGCGCTCAGAGGGTCGGCGGCGCGGTGGCCACGAAGCGGTGGCCACGAAGTCGGGGGCGCGGTGATGGGGACGCAAGGGTAGGGGCTGGGAGTCCGCGGGCCGGCCGTGGCAGGACACCCGGGATCGAGGTGGGCGGTCCAACGGGAAGGGCGAGTGGGACGACCGGGGGTCACTTGGCGTCCGGGAAGAGCGGGTGGGACGACCGGGGGTCACTTGGCGTCCGGGAAGAGCGGGTGGGACGACCGGGGGTCACTTGGCGTCGGCGTAGCAGGAGACGGTGACCGCCTCCATCGGGAAGCGCACCGGCGTCGCCCCGAACAGCAGCCGGGTCGCCTCCGTCGCCGCCGTCGCGACCGCGGCGGTCACCTGCTCGGCCTGGTCGAGCGGGCAGTGCACCATCACCTCGTCGTGCTGGAAGAACACCAGCCTGGCGGGCTCGGGCAGCAGCCCGCGCAGCACGGCCATCAGCGCCAGCGCCCATTCCGCGGCCGTGGCCTGGACGACGAAGTTGCGGGTGAAGCGCCCCCTGTCGCGGGCCGCCCGAGCCCCGTCGGGCCCGGAGACCAGATCCTTCCAGCGTTGCGACGGCGGCGGGCTGGTACGGCCGAGCCACGACCTGACGAGCTTGCCCTCCTCCCCCGCCTTGGCCGCGTCCTCGACGAACCGGTAGGCGCGGGGGAAGCGCTCCCGCATCACGGCCAGCAGCTTGGGCGCGTCGCCGCTGGTCCCGCCGTACATGGCGGACAGCATCGCGATCTTGGCGTTGTCGCGTTCGCCGCCGAAGGCCTTGGCCAGCGCGGAGTAGAGGTCGATCTCGCCCGCCGCGGTGGCCAAGCCCCTGTCGCCCGCCATGGCGGCCAGCACCCTCGGTTCCAGCTGGGCGGCGTCGGCCACGATCAACGCCCAGCCCTCGTCGGCCACCACGACCTTGCGCATCACCTTCGGGATCTGCAGCGCCCCTCCGCCGCTGGTCGCCCAGCGGCCCGAGACGACGCCGCCCACGACGTACTCCGCTCTGAAGCGCCCCTCCCGCACCCACTGGTCGGCCCATACCCAGCCGTGGAAGCTGTAGAGCCGGGCCAGCTCCTTGTAGGCCAGCAGCGGGGCGACGGCGGGGTGGTCGACCTGCTTGAGCTCACTCGACCTGGTGGTCTTCAGCGCCACGCCGGCCGACTTGAACGCCTTGACCAGTTGCTGCACGGAGTCGGGGTTGACGGGGTGGCCGAACGCCGCCGACACCTGGTCGGCCAGCGCCTGCAGCTTGGCGGGCCGCATGCCGTGGACGGGCCGCGGGCCGAGCAGTTCGGCGAGCAGCTCCTCATGGACGTCACGCCGCCACGGCATGCCGTCGTGGCCCATCTCGGCGGCGATCAGCGCGCCCGCCGACTCGGCGGCGACGAGCAGCCTGAACCTGCCGGGGTCGGGCAGCGCCTCGATCCTGGCGAGCTGGTCGGCCAGGATCTCGGCCAGCGCGTCGGCGCCCAGTTCGGCCCTCTCGGGCTCGAACAGCGTGTCCTGCCTGGCGGTGGGCTCGTCACCGTCCTCGGGCACGGGAAGCCCGTGGAGCCTGGCGTGGGCGGCCTCGGCCGAGCGCGGCTCGCCGTACCTGCCCTCGTGGGCGAGCAGCAGCGCCTCCGTGAGCGTCAGGTCGTGGCAGCGCGCCACCCGCACGCCCGCCGCCAGCAGCGCCGGGTAGACCTGTCGTGCGTCGGCCCACACCCAGCGGGGACGGCGCGGCTCCAGCTCCCGTACGGCGGCGGCCAGGTCGTCGACGCGGCGGGCCTGGCCCTCGACCGGGCGCAGCGTCCCGCCGCCCGAGGAGTCTGAGGTCAGGGCGACGTACACGCCTCCAGCCTGCCAGGCCGCACCGACATTTCCCCCGGATGGCGACCCTGGCTGCCCGGCCCATGAGCCCCCGGTCCATGAGCCCCCGGCCGAGGAGCTCGCGTGCCTGGGCGGCCGGAGCCTGCGTGCCCGGGCGGAGGGCTCGCGTGGCAGGCGGAGGGCTCGCGTGGCAGGCGAAGCCTGCGGCGCCGGGGAGAGGGCCGGAGGGCCCGCAGGGACCTGCTGTCGCCGTGGCCGCCGGGCCGGAACGGAGCGGGGCGGGCCGGAACGGGGCGGGGCGGGCCGGAACGGGGCGGGGCGGGCTCACGGGGTCAGGGAGATGGTCACCTCGTCCTCCAGCGGCGGGTCGAGCTCCTGCGGCAGGCATCCCGTCGCCGCGAAGCACCGGAGGGTCAGCGCCGCGGGCGTCACCTTCAGGTGCAGGAAGCTCTTGAAGAACGGCGGCGTGTCCCAGTCCGACAGTTCCGACAGATACCGGTGGAAGACCCTGCCCACCGGCAGCCGCAGCGGCATGGGCCACGCGCCGAGCACACGCGCCGCCCACCTCATCCTGCGCGTGATCGTCACGTTGGGGTCGACCTGCCGCACAGGAGTGTTCTTGACGCGGTCGGCCATGATGCAGGCCGCCTCGCTCGGCGTCAGGTACAGCCACCGCATCCGCAGCCGCTTGGCGTACAACTGGCTGTAGAACGACAGCGAGTCGCCGCGCAGCGGGTAGCACTTGAAGTCGTCCTCGTGCACGCCTGCCACGTCCACCCGCTCGATCGTGTGCGTGGCGTGCATGAAGGCGCCCGCCCCTCCCGCGACCACGTACTGGATGACGCGGTCGCCGACCCTGACCGGGTAGCGCTGGTAGTTGTGCACGTCGCCGCCGATCGCCGCGACGTAGCGGTGCGCGGGGTCGCGGACGATGTCGTCGATCGTCCCTCCGCCTTCCAGCGGCGAGGGCTTGTAGACGTTGCGCGTGTAGATCGGCTTGCCGGTGACGAGGATCTTGGGCCGTGGGTCGAGCGAGGTACGGCGCAGCCACGCGGCCTGTTCCCTGTCGATCAGGCCGTCGATGCCGGTGTCGACGCCGACGATCAGCAGGCTCTCGCTCTCGATCGCCCAGTAGGGGGCGGGCTGCACGCCCTGCTGCGCAGGGGCGCCCCGTAACGTGCGGGCCTCGGCGAGCGCCGCCTCGTCGATCGGCTCGGGTTTGCGCCACAGCAGGCCGCGCAGCCCCCTGTCGGGCCTGGGTCTGAGCGGGGGCGCGTCGCAGAAGACCCGCATGAACCCGCCGAGCCCGTCGTACCAGTCGTGGTTGCCGGGGACGGCGTAGATGGGCGCCCGGTAGTCCTTGTACGGCCGGAAGAACTTGTGGGGGTAGTCGTTGCCCGCTCCCGTCGGGTAGATCACGTCGCTGGCGATCACCGCGAACGAGGTGTCCTCGCCGATCGCCAGCAGCCCCGGCACCACGGCGTACTGTGAGGCGTCGCCCTCGCCCGGGTCGCCCATGAGCAGGAAGCTGTAGCTCTTGCCGAGCCCCTGCCTGATCCTGAAGTCGCCGTCCACACCACGGTCGCGCTGCGCCTCGACCCAGCGCCGCCGTACCTCTCCCGAGGGGTCGCCGAACAGGCCGGAAAGGACCTCGTTGCGGGAGCGCCAGAGCGTGCGAGGGTGGAACCAGGAGAAGGAGTCGCGGTCGGGCCGCAGTTCCTTGAAGGTCCCGATCTGCTGGCAGCGCCATCCGGCGCCCTCCTCCGAGGTGCGGGAGGAGACCCGCTTTCCACGTTCCGCGGCGACTTCGACCATGACCATATCTTTACCTGATCTCTCGCCCCTGTCATCGAGCGACCACGTGCGGTAGCCTTCACCCCCAAGCAAGCGGTTGTCGATGCTGCGGGGGGCTGGGGATGGCCCGCACCGGTTCAGGGGATGGGATCAGCGCCGACGCCGTCGAGGGGCTGCTCGCCTATGCCGCGACGCAGCGGGGGTTCGGCGGCGGGGCGATGAGGAGCGTGGAGAGGGCGATCGCGGACGCCCGCGTGCTGGCGGCCCGCGATCCTGTCGCGTACGCGGGGTTGCTGGCCAGGGCACTGCGGACGGGCGCCAGACATCTGATGTCGCGCGGCAGCCCCGCCATGGCGCTGCCGCTGGCGGAGGAGGCGCTCGGGCTGGCCAGGAGCATCGGCGGCGCGCCGCTGGTCATGGCGCTCGGCTGCACGGCGGAGGTGCTGACCGCCCTCGGCCGCAAGGAGGAGGCGTTCATGCTGCTGGCGGAGGCGGAGAAGGAATGAGCACGCCCGGGTTCATGATCCCCGCAGGGTCGAGGCGTTCCTTGACCGCGCGCAGGATCTCGACGCCGAGCGGGCCGATCTCCTCGGCGTAGGCCTCCCTGTGGTCCCTGCCGACGCCGTGGTGGTGCGAGATCGTGCCGCCCGCGGCGACGATCGCGGCGTTGACCGCCCGCTTGGCGTTCTCCCACTCGGCGAGACCCCGCTCGGTCACCACGGTGAAGTACAGGGACGCGCCGGTCTCGTAGACGTGCGAGATGTGGCACATGACCAGCGGCGTGCCCAGTTCGCCGAGCAGGGACAGCCGTACCGCGTCGTAGAGCCTGGGCAGGTTCGCCCAGAAGCCCGCGGTCTCCAGCGTCTCGACGGTGGCGCCCGCGGCGAGCAGGGAGTCACGCAGGTACGGCGCGGCGAACCTGCCGTGCTCCCACGCCTGTCCCGGCTCGGCGCCCAGGTAGGTGCCGCCCGCCTGGGCCAGGGCGGCGGCCGCGCCGTGGCGGTCCTTCTCGTGGCCCGCGATCAGCAGGCAGCCTGAGTCACCCGAGCCGATGGCCTCGGGCTTGGCCAGGCCGATCATCGTCTCGGTCTCGTCCGACAGCCGCAGCACGGTGGGCAGCAGTCCCGACTGCGCGAGCGTGCGCATCGCCGCCGTGCCCGCCGCGAACGACTCGAAGCGCCATCCCTCGTAGACCGTCTCCGCGGGGATCCTGCGCACCCGCAGGCGCAGGGAGGTGATGACTCCGAAGGCGCCCTCGGAGCCGAGGACGAGTTGCCGCAGGTCGGGTCCCGCGCCGGATTTGGGCGCCCGGCCGAGGTCGAGCGTTCCCGTGGGAGTGGCCACGGTCATGCCTACGACGATGTCGTCGAATCGCCCGTATCCCGCGGAGGCCTGGCCGCTCGACCTCGCCGCCGCGAAGCCGCCGAGCGTGGCGTACTCGTAGGACTGGGGGAAGTGGCCGAGCGTGAGCCCGTGCTCGCCCAGCAGCCGTTCGGCGTCGGGCGCGCGCAGTCCTGGCTCCAGCACGGCGACCATCGACTCGGTGTCGACCGAGACCAGCCGGTCGAGCCGCGCCAGGTCAAGGGCGATCACGCCGCTCCCTGCGACGAGGCCGCCCACGACCGAGGTGCCGCCGCCGAAGGGGACGACCGCCACGCCGTGCCGCCCGCACACCTCGAGGACGCGCAGCACCTCCTCGTGCGACCCGGGCAGCACGACCGCGTCGGGGGCCTCCGAGCCGTCGCCGGCGCGCATGCGCAACAGGTCGGGCGTGGACTTGCCGCGGGTGTGCCTGACTCTGGACCCGTGGTCGGAGCGCACGTGGGCCTCGCCCACCACGTCGCGCAACTCGGCCGCCGCCGCGTCGGGCAGGGAGAGGGAAGGGAGCCGCACCTCGTCGAAGGCCGCGGCCGCCGACGGCTCGCTCACCCCCATGAGGTCGTGCAGGAGCGTGCGGATCTGTTCGGGCAGCTCGCGGGCCTTGGCGGGGTCGCCCCAGCCGCTCCACAGCATCGGTTCGTTCTCCACGCCTTACACTGTGACACATGACGGCAATTCGTCACAATGACGTCGTTCTGGATGCCGCGCGTGCATGCGTGCTGGCCTACGGGGTCAGGCGTACGACGCTGACCGACGTGGCGCGGCGGGCCGGGGTGTCGCGGATGACCATCTACCGCGGCTGGCCGGACGTGGGCAGCCTGGTCGCGGATCTGATGACCCGCGAGTGGCTGGCCGTGGTGGAGGGTCTCGACCTGTCCGACCCCGTCGCGGCGGTGGTCCAGGGCGTGCGGACGCTCAGGGAGCATCCGTTGTGGCGGAAGATCGTCGACGTCGACCCCGAACTGCTGCTGCCGTACCTGACCATGCGCAGGGGCACGAGCCACGACGCGATCCTCGCGGTGCTCGAGCGGAGCATGAGCCCGGCGCGGGCGCGCGCCGTGCTGCTGACCGCCCAGTCGTTCCTGCTGTCGGCCCACACCATGGACGACCCCTCGACCCTCGACGCCGAACTGGCGACCCTCCTGGAGAGGTACCTGGCATGAACACCTCGCTGAACGCCGCCCGCAGGCTCGCCGAGCTGGAGAGGGTCCGCCACGAGACCGTCGACGTGCTGGTCGTGGGACTGGGCGCGACAGGAGCGGGCGTGGCACTCGACGCCGCGTCGCGCGGGCTCACGGTGGCCGCGATCGACGCGCACGACCTGGCTTTCGGCACCTCGAGGTGGAGCTCCAAGATGATCCACGGCGGGCTGAGGTACCTCGCCAAGGGCCAGGTGGGAGTGGCCCACGAGAGCGCGGTCGAGCGCGGCATCCTGCTCACCCGCACCGCCCCCCACCTGGTCAGGGCCGCGCCGTACCTGCTGCCGCTCACCCCTGCCGTCACGCGCGGGCAGGCGGCGCTGGTCATGACCGGCTACCGCATGGGCGACGGGCTGCGCGCCGCCGCGCGCACGCCGCGCAGGCTGCTGCCGGGGCCCTCGCGCCTGCCCGCGGGCAAGGCCAGGGAGCTGGCACCGCCGCTGCGCGGGGACGGCCTGCGCGGGGCCCTGCTGTCATGGGACGGGCGGCTGGTCGACGACGCCCGCCTCGTCGTGGCGATCGCCCGTACGGCGGCCGGCCACGGCGCGCGGATCCTGACCAGATGCAGGGCGCTGGAGCTGCACCGCGACGGCGCCCAGGTGCGTGACGAGCTGACCGGCGAGTCCTTCACGATCAGGGCCAGCGTCGTGGTCAACGCGGCAGGCGTGTGGGCGGGGCAGCTGAGCCGCGAGATCAGGCTGCGACCCTCGCGCGGCACCCACCTGGTTCTGCGCGGACAGGCGCTTCCCGGGCTGCGCGCCGGGCTCCACGTGCCGATTCCAGGGGAGAGCAACCGGTTCGCGCTGGTCCTGCCCCAGCACGACGGGCGGGTCTATGTCGGCCTGACCGACGAGCCGGTGGACGGGCCCGTACCCGACGTGCCCGAGGTTCCCGAGGAGGACGTGAGCGCGCTGCTGGCGGTGCTCAACACGGTCCTGGAGGCCGCGGTGGACCGGAGCCAGGTGGCGGGCGCCTACGCCGGCCTGAGGCCGCTCCTGGAGGCCGAGGGACGCACGGCCGACCTGTCGCGCAGGCATGCGGTGCTGACGTCGCCCGACGAGGTGATCACCGTCACCGGCGGGAAGCTGACCACCTACCGGCGGATGGCTCAGGACGCCGTGGACGCGGCCGTCCGGCTGCGGGGCCTGCACGCGGGGCCCTGCGTGACGCATCGGGTCCCGCTGGTCGGCGCCGACCAGCGGGGAGGTCCCCCGGAGCTCGTGGAGCGGTACGGCGGCGAGGCCGCCGGCGTCCACGAGCTGGTGAAGCTGCACCCGGAGCCGGTCGGGGCCGGCCGCTCGCTCGGCGAGCTGGTGTGGGCGGTCAGGCATGAGGGCGCGCTCGACGAGGCGGACCTGCTCGACCGGCGGACCAGGATCGGGCTGATCCCCGAGGACAGGGACGCGGCGCTGGCGGCGGCCCGCCTGGCCCTCACGCTCTGAGCGCGTGTCGGCCCCGCGCACCCTACCCGAACCGTTAGGTTAGTCTTACCTAATAAGGCGTTCGGGGAAAGGTGACGCATGGCCAAGGGGTGCGACCATCCGGTCGGCTGTCACACCGGTGACGTGCCGACCCTCGCCAGCGCGACGGTCGGCGCCCGCCTGTGGCTGCTCATCGAGCACGAGGGCCCGTGGGCCTCGCACCTGGAAAACTGCGAACTTCCTGAAGAGATCGCGGAACTCGTGCGAAGAGCCTCGGAACGCGGTATCAGGCCCCAGCTGATCCGCCGCCCCGGCAGGCGGACCCGTCCGCGGGACCAGGGCATCCGTGTGCTAGTCGGCTACGCGGCGGGCGAGAACCCCTGGTTGGCCAGCGGTGTCATCGCAGGTCCCGACGATCTTGACTTGGACGCCGTGGTGGCCGGAGTGGTCCCAGAGTCCTGCATACTTGAAGACGAGCCGGTATTTCTGGTCTGCACGCACGCCAAGCGCAATGCGTGCTGCGCCCGCATTGGACTACCCCTCGCTCGCCGCCTGGCAGAAGTTTTGCCGGGCAGAGTGTGGGAAACCTCACATGTTGGCGGCGATCGCTACGCCGCCAACCTCGTGTGCTTGCCACACGGAATTTTCTACGGCAGCATGTCTCAGGCTGCTGCGATCGCAGCGGCCAACGCGTACCGGTCCGGCGAGGTGATTCTCGACCGTTTCCGGGGACGCGCAGGCATCCCTGAGCCATTGCAGGCCGCCGAACATTTCGCCCGTGCCCACACGGGTGAGCTGTCGGTAGGCGGAGTGGCCGTGGAATCCTCAAGGTCGGACGGCGACGTCACCGAAGCCATCGTGCGCTGCGGTGATGTCCGGTTCCAGGTTGTGGTTGAGCCATCGGTGTTCCAAACACCGTGTGGTACGGCTTGCGCCGAGACGATCACCACCTACCGGCTGGTCTCGCTGGACAGGCTCGCGCCTGTGCGGTACGCCACGCCCGCCCTCGCCTGATCACGGGAACATCACGGCGTACTCCTGCGTTGGACCAGTGACGCCGAAAGCGTCCAATGCGGCTCAAACACTGAAATACCTCTCACGAAGGTGGTTTTCTCATGTCTCAGGTACGTCGGCAGATCGCCCGCCCGCGCCCCAGCTGGGGTTGGCAGGATGATGCCGCGTGCCGAGGTGAGGACCTCGTGCTCTTCTTCGGTCCCGATGGCGAGCGGCAGCCCGAGCGTGACGTCCGCGAGCGGAAGGCCAAGGCGATCTGCGCCCAGTGCCCCGTTCGCGCCGAGTGCCTTGACTACGCGCTGTCCCGGCCCGAGAAGTACGGCACGTGGGGCGGTCTGAACGAGGACGAGCGCGCCTCCGAGCGTCGCCGTCGTATGCGCCGCGCGGCCAGCGCCGGCATCTCCGCCGCCTGAGTTCCACCCCGGCAGCGTCCAGCAACAGCGTGATCACGCAGTTGTCCCGATGACCAACTCGAACCCGGTCGGGACAACTGCCTGATCAAGCACCATCGGCATCCGCTGAGTCCCGCGCCTCCTGAGGGGGCCGACCGCGATGCCCGAAGTCTTCAGGCGATCAGGTCGTCGAACTCCCCGTCCTTCGCACCGAGCACGAACGCGGTGATCTCCGCCTTGGTGTAGATGAGTGCGGGATCGTCGGGGAAGCGGGAGTTGCGCACCGCGTACTGACCCGTCGGCAGGGCGGCCACCTCCACGCAGTTGCCGTTCGGATTACTGCGCCTGCCCTTGCGCCAGGCCACCGCGAGGCTGCTCGCGGTGATGCCGTTGGGAATCTCCCCCATGGTTCCTCCTCGTGCGTGCGGATGCACGTGCATCGGTGCTTGCAGGGCACGAGGATACGACGAACTAGAAGATCTTGCGCAATCGCTCCAGAAAACGCTTGCTTTCTGCGGGAGTGTCCGCTTGCACGCTGAGACGGTCCATGACCTTCATGTAGTGCTCGGACTCACCCAGCTTGTCCAGATAGAGCGCGCTCGACAGCTGCTCCATGTAGACCACGTCGGGCAGTTCGGGCTCGGGGAAGCGCAGGATCGAGAAGGGCCCGCCCGCCGCGGCGTGGCCACCCCTGTCGAACGGCATGACCTGCACCGTCACGTTCGGCAGCTCGGAGGCCTCGATGAGGCGGTCGATCTGGCCGCGCATGACCTCGGCCCCGCCCATCATGCGGCGCAGCACCGCCTCGTCGAGCACCGCCCACAGCGCGACAGGCCGGTCCCCCCTCAACCGCTCCTGCCTGGTGGTCCTCAGCGTGATCCTGCGCTCCATCTCGCTCTTGGGCGCCTTGTCGTGCGCGAGCGAGATCACCGCCCTGGCGTACTCCGGCGTCTGCAGCAGGCCGGGGACGAACTGGTTCTCGTAAGTACGGATGATCGAGGCCGCGCCCTCCAGGCCGATGTAGACCTCGAACCAGTTCGGCAGCAGGTCGCTGTACTTGTGCCACCAGCCGGGCTGGTTGGCCTGCCTCGCCAGGTCGAGCAACCTCGCCCGGTCGTCGGGGTCGCTCACGCCGTACATGGTGAGCAGGTCGGCGACGTCGCGCTCCTTGAAGCTGACCTGGCCGAGCTCCAGACGACTGATCTTGGCGTGCGAGGCCCTGATCGCGTAGCCCGCGTCCTCCCTGGAGATTCCCTTCGCGGTGCGCAGCCTCCTGAGCTGGGCGCCGAGCAGGATGCGCAGAACCGTCGGGCCGCCGCCCTGGGTGGAGCTCAGGGGTCGCACGTTCTCCGCGGTTTCCACGCGCCTACTCCTTTCAGGGAAAGATCACAGTGTGACACGGATCGTGGGGAGAATCGGCCATGCCGCACGTGCATTTGCGACTTGCATCCGTAAAACACGAAAAGTCTTGCATCTGTAAGCCCCCGCCGTAAATATGGTCACTTGGACCGCGCGAAGTATCCGAGCCCCGGGGATCTCCATGACCACTTCCGCAGCACCATGGCACGCCGCCACGGGCACCGCACCGCCCGACTGGCTCGGCGCCCTGCTGTCAGGCAGCCCGCCAGGCGACGAGGCGGCGGTGCTCGACTTCCCCATGCCGGCGGACCCGGCCGTCGTGGGGGTGGCCAGGTCCTTCGTGCGCACCACCTTCACCGGCTGGGACTCCGATGACGCGGTGTTCGACGCGCAGCTCGTCGTCTCCGAGCTGGTGACCAACGCCATCAGACACGGCGGGGGCGCCAGGTCGCTGAGGCTGGTCTGTTCCCGGCGCCGGCTCGGGTGCGCGGTGCGCGACTTCAGCGGCGCGGTACCGGTGACCGCGACGTCCGGCTTCCTGGCCGAGTTCGGCAGGGGGCTGCCGCTCATCGAGGCGCTGACGACCGCCTGGGGGTGGCTTTATCCGGCCGGGGGCGGCAAGCTCGTCTGGGCCGCGCTCAGCTGAGGCGGCGCGCGTCACTCCTTCGCCAGCAGCGCCAGCACGTCGGCGTCGCTCAGCTGCTCGAAGCTCCCGTACCACTGCCCGACCGCGTGGAAGTCCGGGGGCGTGGCCAGCACCACCACCTCGTCGGCCTCGGCCCGCAACGCCCTGACCGTCTGCGGCGCCCCGACGGGCACGGCGAGGGTGAGCCTGCCCGGCTTGGCCGCGTCCACGAACCTGAGTGCCGCCCTCGCCGTACCACCCGTGGCAAGACCGTCGTCGACGACCACGATGTCGCGGCCCGTCAGCGAGGGCAGCGGCCTGTTCCCCCTGTAGACCCGGACCCTGCGCGCCAGTTCGGCCCGCTCGCTCTCGACCACCTTCTCCAGGGCCGCGCGCGTCAGGCCGAGACTGGTCATCAGCCGCTCGTCGAACACCGGCTCCCCGTCCTCCGCCATGGCGCCGACGCCCAGCTCCGGCTGGGCCGGGTAGCCGATCTTCCTGGTGACCAGGACGTCGAGCACGCCGCCGAGCCGTCGCACCACGGGCACCGCCACGGCCACCCCGCCGCGCGGCAGTGCCAGCACGACGGGGTCCTTCAGCCCGCGCAGACGCTCGGCCAGCAGGGCGCCTGCCTCGGCTCTGTCGGTGAACAGATGCCCCATGCCCGAGTGATACCCGCACCCGGCGCCTCCTAGCGCCGTGAGCGCACCCGGGTATCGGCTAGGGGCGGTTGCGGCCTGACCTGCGCATCTCCTTGTGAATGATCTTCCACTTCTGCTGCTGTTCCTTGCGCAGCCTGGCGTCGGTCCTGCCCGCCATCCACGCGGCCTCGCGCTGGAGCTTGAACCAGCTCTCCAGCCTGCGCTCGGGCAGCTCGCCCGACTCCATCGCCGCGCGCACGGCGCAGCCGGGCTCGCCGTCGTGTCCGCAGTCGCCGAACCTGCACGACCTCGCCAGCTCCTCGATGTCGGCGAAGACCAGGTCGACGCCGTCGGTCATCTCGTACAGGCCGACCCGCCTGATGCCCGGCGTGTCGATGATCAGCCCGCCGCCGGGCAGCGGGATGAGCTCCCTGTGCACGGTGGTGTGCCGTCCCCTGCCGTCGGCCGCGCGGACCTGCTGGGTCTCCATGACCCCCTCCTCGACCAGCGCGTTGACCAAGGTGGACTTGCCCGCGCCCGACGGGCCGAGCACCACGGCGGTGCGGGATCCCGCGATGTGCTCGCGCACCAGCGAGACGCCCTCGCCCAGCATCGAGGAGACGGCGTGCACGGGCACGCCGGGCGCCGCCGCCGCGACGTCGGCCAGCAGCTCGTCCAGCCCCTGGTCGAACAGGTCGGACTTGGTGATGAGCACGACGGGCGTGCCGCCGCTCTCCCACGCCAGGGCGACCAGTCGCTCGATACGGCCGAGGTCGGCGAAGTCGGTGGCGTGCATGGATGGCTCGGCCACGAAGACGAGGTCGACGTTGGCCGCGAGCACCTGCCCCTGGCCGTCGCCCGACAGCCCGCCGCGAGAGACGCGGCTGACGCCGCCCCTGACGAACGCGGTACGGCGGGGCAGCACCTCGTCGAGCTCGTAGCGTCCTTCGGGCAGCGCTCTGAGCGCCACCCAGTCGCCCACGCACGGCAGCGCGACCGGGTCGTCGGCCGAGGCGCGCCGGACACGCGCGCCGTACTTGACGTGGTGGTGCCCATCGGCGGCGATCACCTCGGCGGCGCCGCGGTCGACCCGCGCCACCCGCCCGGGGATCGTGTCGGTGGGTAGCTCGGCCGCCAGCGAATCGGTCCAGCCGAGCAGAGAAAGATCGTGCGAAGTCACGCTTTGGGTACCCTTCGGAAAGCCGGGCCCCGCGGCGGAACGGTCAGGCGGGCACCCGGAGGTTTTCGGACAGCGAGCAGCTCAGAAAGACCCGCATGCTCCCCACCTCCCTTTGTGTCGTGGCCGTCTGCCTTCGTCGCACATTATCACGTCACCCGGTGCGACGATCGATCATTTTCGGCGTCTCCCCCGGTCACCGGGCCGTCCCGCCGATCATGGCGGCGATTGCGTCGAGAACGCGCTGGAGTCCGAACTCGAAGTCGTCGCCCCGTGGTCGCCGTCCTCGTGCGTCATGGGCGCCTCATCCTGGAGGCGGGTACGGCGTACGCCGTGGAAGGATTCCGGGAACGGTTGAACCCGCGGCCGAGCGGGGCGCGTACTGCCTGCCGTAGGACCATCCGCGACCCAGGGATCGGGCGATGACGCGACAGACCACCTGTCCCCCTCAGGGAGCCGATACCGTGACAGGCCCGCGCTCCTGGCTCAGGCGCTTACGCCCGGTCAGGGATCCCGACGACGAGCTGGTCATGGCCAGGCTCTACGAGGAGTACCACCGTCCGCTGCTCGCGTTCGTGCTCAGGCTGACCGCGGGCGACCAGCAGCTCGCGGAGGACGTCGTGCAGGAGACGATGATCAGGGCGTGGCGCAGCGCCGACACGCTCGACCCCGGCGCCGTGTCGCTCATGCCCTGGCTGGCCACGGTCGCCAGGCGTATCGTGATCGACGAACGCCGCCGCAAGGACGCGCGCCCCCAGGAGACGGGCGAGGGCCCCCTGGAGAGCGTGCCGATTCCCGACCAGATGGAGGACCTCCTGCGCCAGGTGGTCGTGTCAGACGCGATGCGGTCGCTGTCGGCCGCCCACCGGGAGATCCTCAACGAGACCATCCTGAGGGACCGCTCGGTCAACGAGGCCGCCGAGATCCTCGGCATTCCCGTCGGCACGGTCAAGTCGCGGGTCTACTACGCCGTCCGCGCGCTGCGGGTCGCTCTGGAGGAGAGAGGGGTGACGGCGTGACCTCGAGGATCGAGCACACCGACGTGGGCGCCTACGCTCTCGGCCTGCTGGAGGAGGACGACAGGCGCGCCTTCGAGGCGCACCTGTCCTCATGCCCCTCGTGTACGGCGGAGCTCACCGACCTTTCGGGCGTGGCCAGCGCGCTGACCGGGGTGGACCCCGTCGGGGAGGAGGAGCCGTCCCACCAGGAGATCGCCGACCTGCTCAGCAGGAAGAAGGCGCGCGACCTGCGGACGAGGCGGGCACGCTGGCCATCGGCGTCGCCGCGGCGATCACGCTGGTCGCCGGCGGAGTGACGGTGGGCTCGGCGATCGGCGGCTCGGGCGCGCCCGCCGCGCACGCGGGCCATGACATGGGCCCCGCCGAGCAGTTCTACGCGATGGGCACCCCCATCCGCGGCACGAGCACGGCGGGCGCCAGCGGTGGCCTGGTGCTGGAGGACAAGGGCTGGGGCACGCACGCCGCGCTCATGCTGGCCGGGGTGAAGGGCCCGCTGGAGTGCGAGCTGCTCGCCGTCTCCACCACGGGCGAGCGCAGGGTCATGACCGGCTGGTCGGTGCCGCCGTCGGGGTACGGCGTGCCGGGTTCGCCCACGCCGCTCTACATGCACGGCGGCAGCCCGTTCCCGCGCGCCGGGATCGACAGGTTCGAGGTCGTCACGACAGCAGGTAAGACCTTACTTACCTTCGACATCTGACAGAGCCCCCTCGCCGCACGGGAGGGGGCTTTGTCGTGCCCTCTCCCCAGGTCAGAGGCGCTTTTCTCTTGTGTGTACTTTTACCGGTCCACGTGGTGAACCCGCCGTCGGCAGGGCCCCGTACTACTGCCCGACTGACGGAACGACTCCCCTGAGAGGTTCACCATCATGGTCAAGCGCATTCTCGCCACCGGCCTCCTCACCGCCGCCGTGCTGCCCGTGCTGCCCGCCCTCGGCGCCCACGCCGACGCCCGCCGCTCCGACGACGACGTCTACCTCGCCGCCGGGCTGCGCGGTGCCAACGAGGTGGGCGTCAAGGGCGACGCCGACGGCCGTTCGACCGTCGTGCTGCGGATCAGCGGCGACCAGGTCTCCTTCGCCATCCGGTGGAACGGCGTGGAGGCTCCCCGCGCCGCCCACGTCCACCTCGGCGCCAAAGGCGTCAACGGCGACGTCAAGCTCGAGTTCTTCACCAAGCCGCTGCCCGCGGGCGTGCTGGGGGTCACCGGCACGGTGGCCGTCGAGGACCAGGCCGTGCTGCGGTCCCTGATCGACGACCCTGGAGGCTTCTACGCCAACCTGCACAACGCCGCCTTCCCCAAGGGGGCCGTGCGCGGCCAGTTCCACCGCCTCGCCAGGCCCGTCGACCTCGACGGCGTCCTGCACGGCAGCAACCAGGCGGTCCTTTCCTCCCGCGCCGACGGCGCCCAGGAGGTCCAGGCGCCCGACGGCAAGAAGCGCGGCGACGCCGACGGCAAGGCCACCTGGTGGCTGCGGCCGAACGGCGCGGCCATCGCCTACACCGCGACCTGGACGGGCGTCGCCGCCCCGACGAACGGCCACCTCCACAAGGGCGTCAAGGGCAGGAACGGCGACGTGGTGGCCGACCTGTTCGCCGCGGAGAAGGGGCTGCCCGCCAACCTCACGGGCATCGCAGGCGAGACCCCCGTGAAGCGGGCGATCGTCAGGCGGATCGCCGCCGACCCCTCGCGCTACTACTCCAACCTGCACACCGTCGAGTTCTCCGGCGGCGCGGTGCGCGGCCAGCTGTCCGGCGGCCGGTTCGACCACCCGCGCGCGGTCACCGCCGCGGTCGCCAAGGGCGCCCAGATCTACGCCTGCACCGAGCAGCCGGGCGGCGGCCACGCCTTCACCCAGCTGGGCGTCACCGCCAAGCTGCAGCGCGGCATCAGGCACTCGTTCGTGAAGCCCGCGGCGGGGCCTCCCCAGTGGATCGCCCCCGACGGCAGCGCGGTTCGCGGCAAGGTGGCGAGCAGGCGCCCGAACGGTGAGGGCGTCATCCCCGAGCTGGTCCTCGACGCCACGCAGGCGGGCGCGCGGCAGGGGCTGCTGGCACACGCGACGCAGATCCTGCGCCTGAACACCGTCGGCGGCGCGGCTCCCGCCGGGGCGTGCGACCCGCGCAGGCAGCCCAGGATCCAGGTGCCGTACGGCTCGGACTATCTCTTCCTCGGCTGACCGTTCGTTCCTCCCCACAGGTCCCCGCCGCCCCTCCCCCAGGGCCGCGGGGACCTGACCTTGCCGGGAGATGAGGTCGCGCCCTCGCGGGCGGCGGCCTTCCGGGGGGAGGGCGACGGTCACGCCGGTTCGCGAACCAGAGCGAGCCAGCGGTCGGTGATCCCGCCCCACAGGGCGCGCAGCGACGGTTCGGCCTCGGCGATGCGGCCGAGCATGGCGGGCACGTCCAGGCCGAGGGCCGCCAGCTGGGGCGAGTCTCCTGAGGCCCACTCCGAGGCCGACCCGAGCAGCACCTCGGGATGGAACTGCACCCCCCAGGCCCTGCGGCCCAGGCGGAAGGCCTGGTGCGGGAAGGCGCCGTCGCGCAGGAGCGGGACGGCTCCGGGCGGCAGCGTAGTGATCTCGTCCCAGTGCCACTGGACGGCCCGCCCGTCGTCCGGGAACCCGGCGAACAGCTCGTCGTCCGACGCCGCGGGATAGGGCCCGAGGGGGTGCAGGCCGACCTGGGCCGCGGGGGCGACGGTGACCGTACCCCCGCAGGCTGTGGCCAGCAGCTGGCCGCCCAGGCAGACCCCGAGGACCGGGACCTCGTCACGGACGGCCTCGCGCAGCAGTTCCTCCACCGCGGGCAGCCACGGGGCGAGGGCGACGTCGCCGGCGCCGGGGGTGCCGCCGAGGACGATCAGGCCGCTGTGACCCGACAGGTCAGCGGGCAGCGGCTCTCCCTGGTAGGGATGCCGCAGGTCGAGCTTGAGCCCGGCCTCCTCGATCCGCTCCCCGATCAGGCCGGGGCCCGTGCCGTGTTCGTGCTGGATGCCGAGGATCACAGGCGGCCCGCCTCGATGATGGACTTCAGGAACATCCGCGTACGCTCCTCGCGTGGTTCGGTGAAGATCTGCTCGGGTGGCCCCTGCTCCAGCAGGCACCCTTGGTGCAGGAAACAGACCCGGCTCGCCACCTCGCGGGCGAAGCCCATCTCGTGGGTGGCCAGCAGCATGGTCATCCCTTCGGCGGCCAGGTCTCGGACGATGCCGAGGACCTCGGCGACCAGTTCGGGATCGAGCGCCGAGGTGATCTCGTCAAGCAGCAGCACGCGGGGCCCCATGGCGAGGGTCCGCACGATCGCGACCCGCTGCTGCTGGCCGCCGGAGAGCCGGTCGGGGTAGGCGTCGGCCCGCTCCTCCAGCCCCACCCTGCGCAGCAGCTCCAGCGCGCGCTCACGGGCCCTGTCCCGTGGGAGCCCGCCGAGCCTGACCGGCGCGAGCGTGATGTTGTCCAGCACGCTCATGTGCGGGAAGAGGTTGTAGCTCTGGAAGACCATGCCGACGTCCCTGCGCAGCAGGTTCACGTCCACACCCGCACCCGACACCACCTCGCCGTCCAGGCGGACCGCGCCCGCGTCGATGGACTCCAGCGCGTTGACGCAGCGCAGCAGCGTGGACTTGCCGCTGCCCGAGGCGCCGATGAGGCAGATCACCTCGTGCCGCGCGACGGACAGGTCGATGCCCTTGAGCACCTCGTGGCCGCCGTAGCTCTTGCGCAGCCCTTCGAGCTCCAGGAAGGCCATCACTTGCTCCGATCGCGGGTGACGAGCCGGTCGACGAGGCGCGCCTGCGGGATGGTGATGAGGATGAACAGCCCCGCCACGACCGTGACCGACGACAGGTTGAAGTTGTTGGAGGCGAGGATCTTCGCCTGGTTGAAGGCGTCGATGCTGCCGATGACGTTCACCAGCGCGGTGTCCTTCTGCAGGCTGATGAAGTCGTTCAGCAGCGGCGGAATCACCCTGCGCGTCGCCTGCGGCACCACCACGTGGCGCATGGTGGCCAGGTAGGAGAAGCCGAGCGATCGAGAGGCCGCGATCTGGCTGGGGTGGATGCTCTCGATTCCGGCGCGGAAGACCTCGGCGACGTAGGCGCCGTAGACCACGGTGAGGGCCAGGATCGCGTACCACGTCTGGTCGAGCCCGCTCAGCAGCGGGACCTGGGCCAGCGGGAGGCCGAAGCCGATCAGGTAGATCACGATGATCGCGGGGATGGCGCGGATCGCGTCGATGTAGAAGGTCGCGAGCATCCTGATCGGCCGTCCCGCCCGTCCCGGCGCGAGCCTGGCCAGGGCCAGGACGAGGGCCCAGACGAGCACCAGGACCTGCGCGACCACGGCGATGAGCAGGTTCGTCGCGAAGGCGCGCGCGATGTCAGGGACACTCGCCCACATGAGCGGGCCGTCGAGGAAGGTCTTCTGGACGGCGGCGTCGTTGGCGAGCACGAACACGACCACGGCCAGCGCGCACAGCACGGCGAACGCCGCGCCCAGCGCGGTCCAGGCCGACTCCCTGCCGCGCGCGGCCAGGCGGCGCGCGGCCACGACGTCGGGAGCCGCCAGCGCGGCGGCGCAGGCCCGAGCGGCCCGCCAGGCGTCCCACGCGGGCCTGAACACGGCCAGGACGGCCGGCGCGCCCGCGACCGCGACCGCGCCGAGCACCCAGAGCCAGGGCCCGGAGGCGGCCGTCGCGACCAGCTCGGCCGCCACCGCCCAGGTCGCGAGCGTCGCGAGCGCCGCCGCCGCCAGGCCGGTCAGCGCGAAACCGCGTCCCGGAGCGGGAAGGGGCTGGGAGCGGGAGGGCGGGACCGCCTCGCCCTCGAGGAGGGCGTGCCCGGTGGTCACGACGCCTGCCAGATCGGGACCGCGGCAGGGTCGCCGCCGAACACCTTGGCCAGGTACTGGGCCGACAGCCTGGCGTACGTCCCGTCGACCTCCATCTGCTTGATGATCGCGTTCAGGGTGTCCGCGTTGGGCGAGCCCTTGGGGTAGAGCGCGCCGTACGACTCGCCCGTCGAGTACTGGCCGACCACGGTCAGCGCGCCCTGCGAGTTGGCCGCGGTGCCGAGCATGATGGCCACGTCCTGGAGCGCGGCGTCGATCTGCCCCGCCTTGACGGCGGCCGCCATCTCGGGGTCGTTGGGGAAGACCTTGGGCTGCTGCTCGGGCTTGAGCACGTTGGCCACGAAGTCGGCGCCGGTCGTCCCCTGCTTGACGCCGAGGCGCAGCGTCCGCAGGTTGTCCCCGGTCACGGCCGCGCCCTTCTTGGTCATCACCCCGATGTTGGAGGCGAAGTAGGGCTCGGAGAAGGTGACCACCTTCTTGCGGGCGTCGGTGATGGAGATCTCGGCCAGGGCCAGGTCGAAGTCCTTGGTGTGGCCGGCGACCAGGGCGTCGAAGGGCGCGTTCTCGATGGCGAGCTTGGACAGCCCCGCGCGGTAGGCGATGGTGGCGGCCATGCAGTACTCGAAACCGTCCTTGATGTCGGCCACCGTGTCGCCGTTCCACCAGCCCTTCGAGGGCAGGTCCCCCTGCACCGTGAGCGTGTCGTCCGTCACGGTCGCGAGTGTGAACTCGCCGCGCTTGCCGGTCACGGCGCAGGCGCCGTAGCCGGTGCCGCTGGACTCGGTGGTGCTCGAGGTGGAGGATCCGCAGCCTACCGCGAGGAGCAGGGCGGCGAGGCCCACGGCGGCGAGGCCGGAGCGGGTTCTGGTCATGGCGCACTCCTGAGTGGTTCTGGGGTACGTCACGGTTGCAAAAACGCTTTGGCTACGTCAATGGGCGTTGCCAAAACGTTTTCTCAATCGTGGTTAGGATCAAGCCATGAGCTCACGCGCCGGTATCCGCGACGTCGCCACCGCCACAGGGCTGTCGATCACCACGGTGTCGCACGCCCTCAGCGGCAAGGGCCGGGTCTCCGAGAAGACAAGGGCGATCGTCCTGGCCGCCGCCCAGGAGCTCGGCTACCAGCCCGACCCGATCGCCGCCGGTCTGGCCTCCGGCAGGGTCGGCGTGATCGGCGTCCCCGTCGTGCATCTCGACTCGCGGCACTGGGGCCACACCTACCGCCCCTACTACGCCGCCTTCACCGGCGGCGCCACCATGCTGGCCGTCGAACGCGAGCACGCCCTGGTCGTCGTTCCCGCGGCGCCCGGTTCCGGGATGATCCGCCGAGTCCCGCTGGACGGCATGATCGTGGTGGATCCCGAGCCGAACGACGCGATCCTGGCCGACTGCCTGCGCAGGGGCATCCCCGTGGTCGCCGACGGCGCGCCGCTCGACCCGGGGAACGGCGGCGTTCCCGTCGTCCACAGTGACGCGGAGGACGCACTGCGCGCGCTGCTCGACCGGCTGCGCGCCACGGGATCGCGGCGCGTCGCGCTGCTCACCGGCACCGAGGCCGACTCCTACACGCTCGACACGGGCGCCGCCTACCGCGAGTGGTGCGCGACCACGGGCAACCCGCCCATCGTCGAGGCGCTCCAGCCGGACGAGGTCCCCGAGGTGGCCGCGCAGCGGCTCCTGTCGGGCGCCGCCCGCCCCGACGCGGTCCACGGCCTCAACGAGACCTACGGCGAGGCGCTGCTCGCGGCGGCCAGGAGGCTCGGGCTGTCCATCCCCGGCGACCTGCGGGTGACGATGATGTGCGAGACCTCAGAGGACAAGCACTGGGAGGTGCCGCTCACCGTGGTCAGTCTCGAGGCCGCCGCACGGGGAGCGGTCGCGGCGGGCGCGCTGATCGACCTGCTCGCGGGAAACGAGGTGGGCCGGCTGCACGTCCCCACCCGCCTGGTGTTCCGCGCCTCGACCGGCGACTGAGCGGGGACGGGCACGGCGAAGCCCCGCCGCACCATGTGCGACGGGG
This sequence comes from Nonomuraea sp. bgisy101, assembly GCF_057708945.1. Taxonomy (NCBI): domain Bacteria; kingdom Bacillati; phylum Actinomycetota; class Actinomycetes; order Streptosporangiales; family Streptosporangiaceae; genus Nonomuraea; species Nonomuraea sp. bgisy101. Next base: position 16,968 of record NZ_JBYITD010000042.1, on the reverse strand, counting down.
CTCGGGGTGGATCTCTAGGAGAGACCGGGCGCGGGGAACTGCGCGGTCAGCTCGGAGACCTCGTGGTGCACGCGGGTGATCACGTCCTCGGCGTCGCCCTTGGCCAGCGCCGTGACGACCTCGTCCATCCACGCGCCGATCTGTCGCATCTCGGCCTCCTTCATGCCACGCGAGGTGACCGAGGGCGTGCCGATGCGGATGCCGGACGGGTCGAACGGCTTGCGGGTGTCGAACGGCACCGTGTTGTAGTTGGTCTCCAGGCCCGCCCTGTCCAGGGCCTGGGCGGCCGGCTTGCCGCCGATGCCCTTGGGCGTCAGGTCGAGCAGGATCAGGTGGTTGTCCGTGCCGCCGGAGACCAGGTCGAACCCGCGGCTCGACAGCTCCTCGGCCAGCGCCTTGGCGTTGGCGACGACCTGCGCGGCGTACTCGCGGAAGGACGGCTGGGCCGCCTCGTGCAGGGCGACGGCGATCGCGGCGGTGGTGTGGTTGTGCGGGCCGCCCTGCAGACCGGGGAAGACGGCCTTGTTCAGCGCGGCGGCGTGCTCGTCGGCGGAGGCCATCAGCATCGCCCCGCGCGGACCGCGCAGCGTCTTGTGCGTGGTCGTGGAGATCACGTCCGCGTGGCCCACCGGCGACGGGTGCGCGCCGCCCGCCACGAGGCCGGCGATGTGCGCGATGTCGGCGGCCAGGACCGCGCCGACCTCCTTGGCGATCGAGGCGAAGCCCTCGAAGTCGATCGTGCGCGGGATCGCGGTGCCGCCGCAGAAGATCAGCTTGGGCCGGTGCTCCAGGGCCAGCGCGCGGACCTCGTCGAGGTCGATGCGGCCGGTGTCCTGGCGCACGCCGTAGCGGACCGGGTTGAACCACTTGCCGGTGGCGCTGACCGACCAGCCGTGGGTCAGGTGGCCGCCGAACGGCAGGCCCATGCCCATGACGGTGTCGCCCGGGTTGAGGAAGGCCATGTAGATGGCGAGGTTGGCGGGCGAGCCCGAGTACGGCTGGACGTTGGCGTGCCCGACGCCGAACAGCGACTTGGCACGGTCGATCGCCAGGGTCTCGATCTGGTCGATGACCTGCTGGCCCTCGTAGTAGCGCTTGCCCGCGTACCCCTCGGAGTACTTGTTGGTGAGAACGGTGCCGGTGGCCTCGAGGACCGCCTTGGACACGTAGTTCTCGGACGCGATCAGCTTGACGGTGTCGGCCTGGCGGCGTTCCTCGGCCTTGATGAGCTCGGCGAGCTGCGGGTCGACCGTGGCGAGAGAACTCATGACTCCCCTGTCGTCATTGACATTGTGCGAAGACCCAGGCGCTCGGCCTTCGCCCCTTCCGCTCCCCGGTGGTCAACCACCTAATGCGCCAGTCGCGACGTCCTAGACGATATCGGATGTCAGGCCGCCGTACGGCTGGCCCTCGTCGCCCCCTCCCCCGGCCACAGCCGGTCGACCTCGGCGTTGAGGATGGCGCCGATGAGCACGGCGAGCGCGGTGATGTACAGCCACAGCAGCACGGCGATGGGCGCGGCGAGCGAGCCGTACACCGAGACGGGAGAGAACCACGAGGCGAAGACCGCCCGCAGCACCATGGCGCACAGCAGCCACAGGAACAGGGCGAGCACCGCGCCGGGCAGTTCCCTGTACCACTTGGTCCGCACGGGGACGCTGACGTGGTAGAGCATGGTCAGGAACAGCACGGAGCCGATGATCACGACGGGCCAGTAGAGGATGTCGACCAGCACCGCGTAGTCCTTGATCGCGGCCCGGAGCAGGTCGGGCCCGATCAGCATGACCGGCATGACGATGACGCCGATGAGCAGGGAGACGACGTAGAGGCCGAAGGACATCAGCCTGGTGCGGATGATGCCCCGCTCCTCGCCGAGGCCGTAGGCCACCGAGATGAGGTCCACGTAGACGTACAGGGCCCGCGACCCCGACCAGAGCGCGAGCAGGAAGCCGACCGAGATCAGCGGCACCTTGTTGTTGCTGTTGAGCACGTCGTTCAGCAGCGGCTTGATGACCTGGTCGACGGCGTTGTTGGTGAAGATGAAGTGCGCCTGCTTCTCCACCTCCACCCGTACGGTCTCGACGGTGTCGGGCCCGAGCACCGAGCTGAGCTGGGCCAGCACGGCGATGAGACCGAGCACGAACGGCGGGAGCGACAGCAGGGCGAAGAACGCGGCCTCGCCCGCGAGACCGGTGACCCTGTAGTTGACGCCGGCGTCCACGGACGCGCGGACGATGGCCCACGACCGGGTGTCCAGCACCCAGCTGAGCCGCTCCCTCGCGCGGCTCATGCTGAGCCGCGGCCCGCGCCGTTTGGCGCGAGGCGGTGCGTCGGTGGAGGTCATGGCAACCAAAGGGTATGCGCTGTCACCGGTCACTTCCCCGCATGACCTGTGACAATCCGATCTCGTGTCAGGTTTCGACGATACGCGCGCCGAGGGGGAGCAGCGAGACCGGAATCATCTTGATGTTGGCCACGCCCAGCGGGATCCCGATGATCGAGACGAACAGCGGGATGGCGGTGAGCACGTGGCCGATCGCGAGCCACCAGCCTGCGAAGACGAGCCAGATGACGTTGCCGATGGTGGACAGCGCGCCCGCGTCGGGGTCGCGCTCGACGGTTCTGCCGAACGGCCACAGCGCGTAGGCGGCGATCCTGAACGAGGCGATGCCGAAGGGGATCGTGACGATCAGGATGCAGCAGATGATGCCGGCGATCACGTATCCGATCGCCAGCCACACTCCGGCGAGAACCAGCCAGATGACGTTCAGAATGGTCCGCATAGTTCAAAGCATGTCAGCGCATATCTAAAGAGATCATCCGGAATTGCCCTGAATCGCCCCTGAGGGATCCCTGCCCTTCCCCGGCGGGCCAGCGAACGCCTGCGCGACCTCCGTCCACGCCCGCGCGGTCTCGCCCTGAACCTCCAGACGCAGGTCGTGCAGGTGCCGCCGCTGGGTGACCAGCAGGCAGAAGTCGAGCATCGGCCCGCGGACCACGTCCGCCGCCCCGGGGGCGCCGGCCGTCCACGGCGTGCCGTCCGGCATCGTCAGCTCCACCCGCACGGGGTCGGCGGGCGCGGGCCTGCCCCTGACCGCGAAGCCGTACGGCATGGCGCGCACGCCGAGCGTGGCGACGTGCCTGAGCCTGGCGGTGGGCGTCCTGACGACGGCGAGCGCGTCGGCGACGTCCTGCCCGTGCGCCCATGTCTCCATGAGCCTGGCGGTGGCGAAGGAGGCGGCCGACATGGGCGGGCCGTACCAGGGGACGCGCTGCCGCGGATCGAGCGTGGCGAAGAGGTCGAGCATGCGGGCGCGTGCCGCGCGGAACCACGCGTGCACCTCGGCGACGGACAGCGAGCGCGCCTCGGCCACCAGGTCGTCGACGAAGGTCTCGGTCACCCCGGCTCGCAGGGAGCCGGGGTCGGTGACGGCTCTGACGGCCGCCTCGTCGAACCACGCCAGGTGGCTGACCTGGTCGCGGACCGACCACCCCTGCGCGGGCGTGGGGAGTTCCCAGTCGGCGCCGTCCAGGAGCGACTCCAGGTCGGCGGTCTCGGCGCGCAGGTCGGTGAGCAGGGCCGGATAGAAGTCCACGATGAATAATCAAGAGGTGATTTGCGAGAAGTGCAAGGACAAACTTCACCAGGAGTGCCCTGGCGGATCATGGTGCGACTGCCAGCATCAGAACAGCGAGACTCCCAAGGAGTCGGAGCTCGACTGGCCGAGGCAGGGCTAGATCGTCCAGAGTGTGGACCCGGTCTTGGACATGCCAGACGGCCAAGGTATGGTTCGAGGTATGCCAGCGGACCCGATGCTCGTCGTGCGACGTCACGTCGACCTTCAGCGTGTCCGTAGTGCCATCTGTAGCGACGCCCGCTAATTCTTCCCCGTTTTCTCTCTGAAACGACCGCGCGCGTCGCACACCCCGGTTCCCCTGCACTCGACGATGAGGCAGGAGGAGGCTGGCGCGCGCCCACGACTCAAAGGACGCGCTATGACCACCCCTGCCAGCCGGCATCACAAGCGCCCGCGCGGCGAAGGTCAGTGGGCTCTCGGTTATCGCGAGCCGCTGAACAAGAACGAGGAGAACAAGAAGAACGATGACGGGCTGAACGTTCGCCAGCGCATCATCGACATCTACTCCAAGCGTGGCTTCGACTCCATCGACCCGGCCGACCTGCGTGGACGCATGCGGTGGTACGGCCTGTACACCCAGCGCAAGCCCGGCATCGACGGCGGCAAGACCGCCATCCTCGAGCCGGAGGAGCTGGACGACCGCTACTTCATGCTGCGCGTCCGCATCGACGGGGGCCAGCTGAGCCTCGAGCAGCTGCGGGTGCTCGCCGACATCTCCAACCTGTACGGCAGGGGCACCGCCGACCTCACCGACCGGCAGAACATCCAGTACCACTGGATCGAGATCGAGTCGGTGCCCGACATCTGGGAGCGCCTGGAGGCGGTCGGCCTGTCGACGACCGAGGCCTGCGGCGACACGCCGCGCGTGATCCTCGGCTGCCCGCTGGCCGGCATCGACACCGAGGAATTGCTCGACGCCACCGAGCAGATCCGCGAGGTGCACGACCGCTTCATCGGCGACCCGGCCTACTCCAACCTGCCCCGCAAGTTCAAGACGGCGATCTCCGGGTGCCCCGCGCACTGCACGGTGCACGAGATCAACGACGTGGCCTTCGTCGGGGTCGTCAACGAGCAGGGCGAGAAGGGCTACGACCTGTGGGTGGGCGGCGGCCTGTCCACCAACCCGATGTTCGGCAAGCGCATCGGCGTGTTCGTCCGCCCCGACCAGGTGGCCGACGTCTACGGCGGCGTGATCGGCATCTTCCGCGACTACGGCTACCGCAGGCTCAGGCACAGGGCCAGGATCAAGTTCCTGGTCAACGACTGGGGTGCGGAGAAGTTCCGCGACGTGCTCCAGACGGAGTACCTCAAGGAGGACCTGCCCGACGGGCCCGCGCCCGAGCAGCCGCGCGACAGCCGCCGCGACCACGTGGGCGTCCACCCGCAGAACGACGGCAACTTCTACGTCGGCTTCGCGCCGCGGGTCGGCCGGCTCGACGGCGACACGCTCCACGTGATCGCCGATCTCGCCGAGCGGCACGGCTCGGCCAGGGTCCGCACGACCGTCGAGCAGAAGATGGTCATCCTCGACGTCGCGCCGGACCAGGTCGACTCGCTCGTGGCCGCGCTGGAGGCCAACGACCTGCAGGTCACCCCCTCCACCTTCCGCCGCCAGACGATGGCGTGCACCGGCATCGAGTACTGCAAGCTGGCGATCGTCGAGACCAAGGCCACCGCCTCGCACCTGATCGACGAGCTGGAGAAGCGGCTGCCGACCTTCGCCGAGCCGCTGACCATCAACGTCAACGGCTGCCCGAACTCCTGCGCCCGCATCCAGGTCGCCGACATCGGCCTGAAGGGCCAGCTGGTCGTCAACGACCAGGGCGAGCAGGTCGAGGGCTTCCAGATCCACCTGGGCGGGTCGCTCGGCGTCAACCCCGGTTTCGGCCGCAAGGTCCGTGGCCTGAAGACCACGGCCGAGGAGCTGCCCGACTACGTGGAGCGGGTCCTGACCCACTTCGAGGACCAGAAGAAGGACGGCGAGTCGTTCTCCGACTGGGTCCAGCGAGCAGACGAGGGGGACCTCAAATGAGCGAACGCGCGGTCCCCTTCCACTGCCCCTACTGCGGTGACGAGGACCTGGAGCCGTACGAGGGCGACGGCGGCTGGTACTGCAGGGCGTGCGCCCGCGCCTTCAAGCTGAAGTTTCTCGGGATCGGAGTGAAGATATGACCGAACGCAGTGAGGGCATCAGTAGACGCAGCACGCTCGTCATGGGGCCGACGAAGGAGGCCTCATGACGCTGGTCGACATCGAGGTGACGTTAAGAGAACAGCGCGGCACGCTCGACCTGCAGTCCATTGTCGAGTCCGCCGCCGTGTTCCTGGAGGACGCGCCCGCCAGGGAGATCATCCGCTGGGCGGCAGCGACGTTCGGCGACCGGTTGTGCCTGACCTCCTCCATGAGCGACGCGCTGCTGATCGATCTGGTGAGCAGGGTGAAGCCGGGCGTCGACGTCCTGTTCATCGACACGGGGTATCACTTCGCCGAGACGATCGGCACCCGTGACGCGGTCCAGCAGGTCTATGACGTCAATGTGATCAATGTGCAGCCGTCGCGGACGGTCGAGGAACAGGAGCGCGACCTCGGCCCCCGCCTGTTCGGCCGTAACCCCGACCTGTGCTGCTACCTGCGCAAGGTCGAGCCGTTGAACAGGGCGCTCGAGCCGTACCTGGCCTGGATCTCCGGCATCCGCCGCGACGAGTCGCCCACGCGCACGGGCACGAAGGTCGTGGAGTGGGACGCCAAGCGCCAGATGGTCAAGGTCAACCCGATCGCCAGGTGGACGCAGGACGACGTCGACAACTACATGGCCGACAACGGCGTCCTGATCAATCCGCTGCACTACGACAACTACCCGTCGATCGGCTGCGCTCCCTGCACCCGCCAGGTCGCCGACGGCGAGGACCCGCGCAGCGGCCGCTGGGCGGGCATGGGGAAGACCGAATGCGGCATTCACCTCTGACGTCCGCATCCGTGGCCACCGCCGGCCGGCATCCGGCGGCTGAGGGGGCGCGCCTTGGCAGGGGCGCGATCCCGTTGGTCGCGGTGGCGCACGGGTCGCGAGACCCGCGCGCCGCCGCGACCGTGGAGGCGCTGCTCGAGCGGGTCAGGCAGGCCCGTCCCTGGCTGCCCGTCCGCTCGGCCTTCCTCGACCACGGACCGCCCACACTCGCTCAGGCGCTGCACGGGTTGCGCGAGGCGGTCGTGCTGCCGCTGCTGCTGACCGAGGCCTATCACAGCAGGGTGGACCTGCCCGCCGCGCTCGCCGAGGCGCGCGCCCGTGACGCGCGCCTGCGCATGCGCTACGGCACGACGCTCGGCCCTCACCCGCTGCTGCTGGACGCGCTCGAGCGCCGCATGGCCGAGGCGGGGGTCGCTCCCGGCGCCCGCGACACGGCCGTCGTGCTCGTCTCCGCGGGTTCGAGCGACGCCCGCGCCAACGCCGTCGTCGCCGACCTCGCGCGGTCGTGGGGCGAGCGGGCGGGCTGGTGGGCCGTGGCGCCCGCCTACGCCTCCGCCGCGGGGCCCACCCCGGCCGAGGCGGTCGCGGCCCTGCGCGCCGCGGGAGCGCCGCGGGTCGCCGTCGCGCCGTACCTGCTGGCTCCCGGGTTCTTCGCCGACAAGGTACGGCAGAGCTCAGGTGCCGACGTCGTCGCGGACGTGCTCGGCCCCGCGCCCGAGCTGGTCGAGGTGCTGCTGGAACGCTACGAGCTCGCTCTGGCGGCCGAGACCGTCATGGCCTCGGCGTGATGGGGGCCTGACGCGAACCTGATCCGGCGCTGATCCGGCCCCGATCTGGCCCTGATCCGGCGCGGCGGAGGCGCCGTGCCGGGCGTCAGTCGCGGCCCAGCCGCCGCTGCTCGCTCCACATCTGCTCGTGGGTGAGCCCGAGGTGCTCGCGCCACGCCGCCCACCCGCGCTTGATCGGCTTGGCCCGCGAGTCGCCGATGACCTTCACGTCTCCCATGAAGGCGTAGGCGTGCACCCGCACCACGGGGACGTTCATGCCGGGCGCGGCCTCCAGCACGTCGACCTTCTTGTCGCCCATGACGGCCACGCCATCGAGGTCCACGTCGACGCCGTCGGGGACGATGATCTTGACGTCGCCCATGACGGAGACCGCGGTGACGTCGATGGCGTTCGTGCGGACCTCCGCCTCGCGCAGGTCGAGCACGACGTCGCCCATCACCGCCACCGCGCCGAGCTCCTGGTCGACCCGCCACTTGCCGCGGCGCTTGGTGTCACCCATGATCGCCACGAACCAGCGCCGCCTGCGCGACGGCGCCTCGGAGGGTGCGGGCGCCATCGTGCCCTCGGCGGGCAGGTCCTGGGTGATCAGGGCCAGCTCGGCGTGCGTGGTCGCCTTGTAGGCGGCCTCCGTCCTGTCGGTCAGCTCGACCAGCGTCAGCCTGCCCTCGACCGAGGCCACCCGCAGCCGCTCGACGACGGCCTCCCGCTCGACGTCTGAAGCACGCAGTCCGCCCGGATCACTCATAGTCGCAACATATCGCGTTTTGTCATACTTGCGGAGGACCGACATCCCCGTGCCGCTGGAGCCGTCCCCCGGAGCGGAGACGCTAGGGTCCTGTCATGCATGAGGAACAGCTCTACCGGGCGGCGTTGAACGGCGACCTGGAGACCGTGGACCAGCTGCTGGCGGCCGGGGCCGACCCGAACGTGGTGAGCCAGGGCGAGGAGGAGGGACTCCCGCTGTGCGCGGCGGCCGCGTGGGACCGGGTGGCCGTGGCCGGGGCGCTGCTGGCCGGGGGCGCCGACGTCAACGGCCAGGAGGGCGGCGGCTGGCGGGCGCTGGCGTGGGCGGCGGCCAACGGCCACGCCGAGACCGCCCAGGCGCTCATCGAGGCGGGCGCGGAGGTCGACGCGGCCAACGACGACGGTGACACGCCGCTGACGCTGGCCGCGCGGCGTGGCGCGCTCGGCGTGGTGCGGGTGCTGCTGGAGGCGGGCGCCGACATCGAGAAGTTCGACGCCGACGGCGACACCCCGCTGGACATCGCGGTCGACTGGGTGGGCGTTCACCTGGAGAGTGCGCTGCTCGACCAGATCGGGCAGGAGGGATGGGAGTACGTCGTCGCCCGGCAGTACGCCAAGGACGGCACCGAACTGGTCACGGTGGCGGGACAGTCGCCCGACGGCGAGCAGCGCGAGCAGATCCAGGCGCAGCGCGGCCACGCGGCGATCGCCACGCTCCTGGAGGAGGCCGACGGCGTCTACACCCCCGTCGAGCAGCTCGTCGCCAGGGCGCTGGCGCACCGCGACACCGACGAGGACGCCGAGACCTGGTGGATCGTCGCCGACACCCTCGGCAAGCGCGCCGACGAGGAGACCTACGAGGCGCTGTCCAGGTTGTGCGTCAGCGAGGACGCCAGGGAGCGCGAGTTCGGCGTGGACGCCATCGCCCAGTACGGGATCACCGAGGAGGGCGACAAGCCGTACCTGGAGCGCACGCTGCCCCTGCTGCGCAAGATGGCCACGACCGAGGGCAACCCGCAGGTGCTGCGCTCGGTGCTGGCCGCGCTCGGCCACCAAGGCGATCACAGGGCGCTGCCCCAGGTGCTCGACATCATCGGCCGTCCCGAGCACAGGCGGACGATGACGGACGCGATCGCGCTGGCCGACGTGCTGCCGGGCGATCCGGGACTGCTGCGCGCCGAGGCGGAGGGCGGCGGCGAACGCGACCTCTGGGGCGAGGGGCTCGCCCTGCTGGTGGAGATGTCGAGAGACGACGAGGAGGAGGTCCGCGACTGGGCGACCACCGGCATCGCCAATCTCGACGCCGACACCCCGGAGATCCGCGAGGCGCTCGCGGCCAGGCTGGACGACGGCGACCTGCACACCGTGGCGGAGGCGGCCCGCGGGCTCGCGCTGCGCAAGGACGACAGGGCCAGGGCGGGGATCGAGCGGGTGCTGGCGGGAAGCGACGACGACTACGCCCGCGAGGTCGCCGACGAGGCGCGCAGGACCCTGGAGGGCTGAGCGCGCGGGCAGATGACGCGTGCCGCGACTTCCCCACGCCTCGGAGCGGTGCGCCGGGGCGTCGTGGAGTCACGGCACGCGAGTTTTTCCGAGCGGATGTCACGGAGAGCGATCGCGCGCTAACGTTCCGGTGGCCACCTGTCACTCGACGTAAGGATCGTGTGTGCGCATCCGACTCGCCGCGGCGACCGCGCTGCTCGTCACCTGCCTGCCGGCCCCCGCGGGCCACGCGTCGGCGCCGCCCGACCAGTGTGCGGTCGACAGCGACAGGGCGCTCGCGGCGCAGCTGGCCCGCCATCCCGGCGGCACCAGGGTCGACTCCAACACCGTCGCCTACGACGACGGCGCGCTGAGCGTCAACGTGTTCCCCGCGTCATGCGAGAGCTTCGACGGGCTCGGCGACTGCGACTCGGGCGTGGCCTGCTTCTGGGCGCGCTCGCGCTACCAGGGCACCCAGTGGGTGCTCAGCGGCAAGGACAGGTGGGTCGAGCTGCGCGCCGGCCGGTTCGGCTCGGCGCACAACAACCACACGGGCGACCTGCTGCTGCGCGGCACCCGCGACGGGGCGACCGTGAAGGTCTACGGGCCCGACACCGGCAGCGCCGACACGCTGCGGCGGGGCGCGCGCGGCCCGGTCGGCGGGCTCGGCTGGGCCTGTCTGCGCGCGCGGGCCTCGCGCGGCTGCGCCTGACCGTTCCCCGCGCGCCGCGCCCACGCCGACCTCGCCGGGTGCGGACGATCATCGGACACCAGCGGGATATGTTGGGGCTTTCCAGCGAAAGGACATCGCCATGGCGACCACTCGTACCGCCACCACGCAGTGGAAGGGCGCCCTGCTCGACGGTTCTGGCCAGGTCTCGCTCGACACCTCCGGCGTCGGTACTTTCGACGTCTCCTGGCCGTCGAGGGCCGAGGCGGCCAACGGCAAGACCTCTCCCGAGGAGCTCATCGCGGCCGCGCACTCCTCGTGCTTCTCGATGGCCCTGTCCCACGGGCTCGCGCAGGCGGGCACCCCGCCGCAGACGGTGGAGACCAAGGCCGACGTGACGTTCCAGCCGGGCGAGGGCATCACGGGCATCGTGCTCACCGTGCGCGCGCAGGTGCCCGGCATCACCCCCGAGCAGTTCCAGGAGGCCGCCGAGACGGCGAAGGCCAACTGCCCGGTGAGCAAGGCGCTGGCCGGCACCACCATCTCGCTCAACGCCGAACTGCTCGGCTGACGTCTTCCTGTCGACGTCGACCCCGCGCCGCCGCTCGGGCGCGGGGTTCGGAGCGCGGGGATCGTCCCGATCCCCCGAGCGGAACGGCGACGGCACTCCTGGAGCGGGGGCTCCAGGTTGGTTCGTGTCGTCGCCATAGCGACGGAAAGGCGGACACGTGCGACAATTGGGCCACATGCGAGAGGTCTGGCCGGGCGAGCCCTATCCACTCGGCGGCACCTGGGACGGCGTTGGCACCAGCTTCGCGGTGTTCTCCGAGGTCGCCGAGCGGGTCGAGCTGTGCCTGTTTGACGACGACGGCAACGAGGAGCGCCTCGACCTGCCCGAGGTCGACGGCTTCGTCTGGCACGGCTACCTGCCGGGCATCGCACCAGGCCAGCGGTACGGCTATCGCGTCCACGGCCCCTACGACCCGTCGCACGGCTACCGCGCCAACCCCGCCAAGCTGTTGCTCGACCCCTACGCCAAGGCGATCGAGGGCGAGCTGCGCTGGAACGAGGCGGTCTTCCCCTACCACTTCACCGACCCCTCCAAGGTCAACACCGTCGACAGCGCCCCCTACATGCCGAAGAACGTGGTCATCAACCCGTTCTTCGAATGGGGCAACGACCGGCCGCCGCACACGCCGTACCACCAGACGGTGATCTACGAGGCCCACGTGCGCGGGCTGACCATGCGGCACCCCGCCGTCCCCGAGGAGCAGCGCGGCACCTACGCGGGCATCGGGCACCCCGCGGTCATCGACCATCTGCTCTCGCTCGGCGTCACCGCGGTCGAGCTGATGCCCGTGCACCACTTCGTGCCCGAGCACTTCCTCGTGGCCCGCGGGCTGACCAACTACTGGGGCTACAACACGATGGCCTACCTGGCCCCGCACGGCGCCTACTCCAGCGCCGGCCAGCGCGGCGAGCAGGTGCTCGAGTTCAAGGCGATGGTGAAGGCGCTGCACGAGGCGGGTATCGAGGTGATCCTCGACGTCGTCTACAACCACACCGCCGAGGGTGACCACATGGGTCCGACCCTCGGCTTCCGGGGGATCGACAACAGCGCCTACTACCGCCTGCACGACGGCGACAGGCGCTACTACCTCGACTACACCGGCTGCGGCAACAGTCTCAACGTGCGCTCACCGCACGCGCTGCAGCTCATCATGGACTCCCTGCGCTACTGGGTGCTCGACATGCACGTCGACGGGTTCCGCTTCGACCTGGCCGCCGCGCTGGCCCGCGAGCTGCACGACGTCGACCGGCTGAGCGCCTTCTTCGACCTCATCCAGCAGGACCCGGTGATCTCCCAGGTCAAGCTGATCGCCGAGCCGTGGGACGTCGGCCCCGGCGGCTACCAGGTGGGCAACTTCCCGCCCTTGTGGACGGAGTGGAACGGCAAGTACCGCGACTCGGTGCGCGACTTCTGGCGCGGCACCGGGTCGGCGCTGCCCGAGTTCGCCTCCCGCCTGGCCGGCTCCGCCGACCTGTACGCCTCCTCCGGCCGCCGCCCCGTGGCCTCCATCAACTTCGTGACCTGCCACGACGGCTTCACCCTCAGTGACCTGGTCTCCTACAACCGCAAGCACAACGAGGAGAACGGCGAGGACAACCGCGACGGCACCGACGACAACCGCTCGTGGAACTGCGGCGTCGAGGGCCCCGTCGAGGACCCCGAGATCGTACGGTTGCGCCACCGCCAGCGACGCAACTTCCTGACCACGCTCTTCCTGTCGCAGGGCGTGCCCATGCTCTCCCACGGCGACGAGCTGGGTCGCACGCAGCGCGGCAACAACAACGCCTACTGCCAGGACAACGAGATCTCCTGGGTCGACTGGTCGATGGCCCACACCGAGGAGAACCTGCTCGACTTCGTCCGCTCGCTGTCGAGGCTGCGCCGCGAGCATCCGGTCTTCCAGCGCCGCCGCTTCTTCCGCGGCCGCACACCGGACGACGGCAAGCGGGACCTGGTCTGGCTCACCCCGGCCGGCGCGGAGATGACGGCCGGCGACTGGCACACCGGGTACGCCAAGTCGATGGGCGTCTATCTCAACGGCGAGGCCATCACCGAGCCGGGACCGCGCGGCGAGCGCATCGTGGACGACTCGTTCCTGCTGCTGATCAACGCCCATCACGAGGACATGGCGTTCACGCTGCCCGGTGAGGAGTTCGCCGACTCGTGGATCACCGTGCTCGACACCAACGACGAGGGGCAGGGCGAGGAGTTCTACTCCGACGACCGGTGGTCGCCCGGCTCGGTGGTGGCGGTCACGGCGCGCAGCATCCAGGTGCTCCGCCACCCGATGCGGGCTCCCCAGCAGGCGAGCCTCTAGCGCAGCCGGGCGGTGACCTCGATCTCGATGCGCATGCGCGGGTCGGCGAGGCGGCAGCCGATCATCGTGGCGGCCGGCCGTACCTTGTCGAAGGCCTGGCGGAGCACCGGCCAGCAGGGCTCGAAGTCTGCCGGTTCCGGCAGCATGTAGGTGACCCTGACGACGTCGGCCAGTGACGCGCCGGCCCTGTCGAGGGCCTCGCCGATGTTGCGCAGGCACTGGGCGGCCTGCTCGGCCACGTCGTCGGAGATGGTCATCGTCCGGTAGTCGAAGCCGGTGGTGCCGGAGACGAAGACCCAGCCGTCCTCGACGACCGCGCGGGAGTAGCCGATGGCGTGCTCGAACGTCGAGTCGCTGGAGATGAGCGTGCGTGCTGTCATGGCGTGCATCCTCACAGGACGGCGGGCGATATGTCCAAGACGTCGCACAGGTCACCCTGATATCTCTTGAGATATGGAACGCCCCGAGCTGGATCTCAGGCAACTGCACGCCTTCCTGGTGCTGGCCGAGGAGCTGCACTTCGGCAGGGCCGCCGAGCGCCTCGGCGTCGCGCAGCCGCCCTTCAGCCAGCAGATCAGGCGGCTGGAGGAGCGGGTGGGACATCCGCTGTTCGACCGGGCGGCTCGCGAGCTGACGGCCGCGGGCGCGCGGCTGCTGCCGGCCGCGAGGCTGGCGCTCGAGGAGGTGGCGGGCGGGCTGGAGGCGGCCAGGCGGGCGGGCCGCGGCGAGGCGGGACGGCTGCGCGTCGGGTTCGCCGCCTCGCTCGCGCTGACCGTCGTGATCGCCGCTTTCGCGCGGGAGCGACCGGGGGTGCGGGTGGAGATGCGGGAGCTGACGACCTCCCGGCAGCTCCAGGCGCTGCGCGGGGAGGAGATCGACGTCGGACTGCTGCGCGAGACGGAGGAGGCTGAGGGGCTGGAGGTGGTCCCGCTGCTGGCCGAGGAGGTGGTCGCGGTGCTGCCGTCGGCCCACCGCCTCGCGTCGCGGCGACGGGTCGAGGTGGCCGACCTGGCGGGCGAGCCGTTCGTGTTCTTCCCCCGCGAGCACGGCGCGGGCTTCCACGACAGGCTGCTGGCGCCGGCCAGGGCGGCGGGGTTCGAGCCGAGGGTGACGCAGCGGGCGGTGGAGTGGCAGACGGTGGCCGGTCTGGTCGCGGCCGGTCTCGGCGTGAGCCTCGCCCCCGCGGGGGTGGGCGCGGTACGGCCCGCCGGTGTGGTCTACCGGCCGCTGAAGGGCGCGCCGACGACGACGGTGGCGCTGGCCTGGCGGCGCGGCACCGGCGACCCGCTGGTGAGCGCCTTCGCCCGCCTGGCCGTCGCCGTCGGGAAGGCGCTCAGCTGATCGACGAGGCGGCCAGCAGCACCAGGACGAACGTGGTCACGCCCACCACCCCGTGGGCCAGTACGGCCAGCAGCGGAAAGCGCTGCTCGGCCCCCTTCGCGTGGCGTCCGGCGCCGAGCCACCGGGTGAACATCGTGAATCCCAGGAGCGCGGAGACCGCCAGCACGGCGAAGGCCAGCCAGGCCAGCAGCCGCTGCCCGGTCACCAGGTGCCCCACCCAGCATGCCAGCGCGGAGACGGCCAGCACGGGATGAGAGAAGATCAACGTCGCGGGGAAGCGGGTGACCTTCGTCGCCTGTTGTCGCAGGCCGCCGCCCGACAGCCACAGGTACAGCAGATAGAAGCCGATCAGAGCGTTGAGCACCCATGCCGCGACCGTGACGAGATCCACCCGGCCTCCCCTGTGTCCCCATCCCTGCCGCCACGCTATGCACAAACGGCCACGTACGTCTTCGGATACATCAAACTGCGTATAACGCCCCTCACCCCGGATCGTCGGTGGCGTGTGCCAAGGTAGAGGAGTGCGTCGCATCCATCCCGACACAGCAGACGATCCCGACATCCCCCAGGCCTACGCCTACCCCGAGCGGCGGCCATGGCTGCGGGTCAACATGGTCGCCAGCGCCGACGGCGGCACCTGGGTCAAGGGCCTGTCAGGGGGCCTGTCCAGCAAGGGCGACCGGCGGATCTTCGGAGTCCTGCGCGGCCTGTCCGACGTCGTCATGGCGGGCGCCGCCACCGTCAGGACCGAGGGGTACGGCCCCGCCAAGCCGCGGGAGTCGTGGGGGCCGCTGCGCGAGGGCCGCCCCGCCGCGCCGCCCATCGCCGTGGTGACCCGGCGCCTCGACCTCGACCTGGGCAGCCCGCTGTTCACCGACGCCGAGCCCTACGCGCGGACGATCGTGATCACGTGCGCGGCGGCGCCGCTGGATCGCCGCGCAGAGGCGGCCGAGCGCGCCGACGTGATCGTGGCGGGCGACGACAGGGTCGAGCTCGGCCTGGCGATCGAGGCGCTGCGCGAAAGGGGGCTCGACCGGATCCTGTGCGAGGGCGGCCCGCGGCTCAACGGCCAGCTCGCCGCCGCAGGCCTGATCGACGAGCTGTGCCTGTCGGTGAGCCCGATGCTGATCGGCGGCGGCGCGGCGCGCGTCCTGAACGGCGAGGCGGCCCAGATCGGCCTGAGCCTGGCGCACGTGCTGGAGGAGGAGGGCTTCCTCTTCTGCAGATACATCAGGGAGTAGCAACCATGGACGACGAGCTCGAGCTCCAGCTTGACCTTCCGGTGCTGCCGCCGGTGGCGCCGATGCTGGCCAAGGCGGTCAAGGGCATGCCCAAGCAGGACGGCTCGCTGTTCTACGAGCCGAAGTGGGACGGCTTCCGCTGCATCATCTTCCGCGACGGCGACGAGGTCTTCCTCGGCAGCCGCAACGAGCGGCCCTTCACACGCTACTTCCCCGAGCTGGTCGAGGCGGTCAAGGCCGAGCTGCCCGACAAGTGTGTGGTGGACGGCGAGATCGTGCTGCGCAGAGGACAGGAGCTCGACTTCGAGGCGCTGCAGCAGCGCATCCATCCGGCCGCCTCCAGGGTGAAGATGCTCTCCGAGCAGACCCCCGCCTCGTTCGTCGCCTTCGACCTGCTGGCGCTGGGGTCCGAATCGCTGATGGAGACGCCGTTCGCCGAGCGGCGGGCCCGGCTCGAGGGGCTCTTCCCCGAGGCGGGCGGCTCCATCAGGCTCACCCCCGTGACCGACAGCGACGAGCGGGCGGCCGAGTGGTTCGAGATGTTCGAGGGGGCGGGGCTCGACGGCATCATCGTCAAGCCCGGCGACCAGCCGTACGTCCCGGACAAGCGGACGATGTTCAAGGTCAAGCACGAGCGCACCGCCGACGTGGTGATCGCGGGCTACCGCGAGCACAAGACGGGGCCGATCGTGGGGTCGCTGCTGCTCGGTCTGTACGGCTCCGACGGCAGGCTCCACCACGTCGGCGTCGCCGCGTCCTTCCCGATGGCGCGCAGGGCCGAGCTGGTCGAGGAGCTCAAGCCGTACCTCGCCCAGCTGGGCGAGCACCCGTGGGGCGAGTGGGCCGACCAGGCGCTGCTGCGGACCGGGCTGCCCGCGGCGACCCCGGCGACCGGCGGCCAGCGGATGCCGGGGGCGGTGTCGCGCTGGAACGCCAAGAAGGACCTGTCGTTCATCCCGCTCAGGCCCGAGCTGGTGATCGAGGTGGCCTACGACAGCATGGAGGGCGACAGGTTCCGGCACACCGCGCACTTCCGGCGGTGGCGGCCCGATCGGACGCCCGAATCGTGCACCTATGACCAGCTTGAAAAGCCGATTTCCTACAACCTTGATGACATTCTTGCCCGCTGACCGGAAGATGCGTTATATCTCGACCTATGACGTCACCCCACGACGATGAGCTGCGCGCCGCGGGGGGGGGGGGTCGGGAGC
>NZ_JBYITD010000041.1:0-83940 GCF_057708945.1 Nonomuraea sp. bgisy101 | reverse complement strand
CCCCCCCCCCCCCCCCCCCCCCCCCCCCCCCCGCCTGCGCCCGGCGCCCTGTCAGATCCTGATTGCGAGCAGTTCGCGCAGGATGTCGCGAACGGCTCCCAGGCCATCCCGCGGGTTGTCCCAGAAGAGCATGTGCCCCGCGTCGGGGACCTCGACCAGGCGCGCGGCGGCGTTCGTCCTGGCCGCCTCCTGCGCTCCGAGAGCGGTCACCACCGGGCTGAGCGCGCCGTACACCAGGAACGTCGGCGCGGGCACCGACGGCCAGAAGTCGAAGAAGTCCTCGCTCTCGAAACCCCGGTGCGTCTGCGCGACGGCCTCGTCGCCGCAACTGGCCAGCCAGCGCGCCCTCAGTTCCTGCTCGCGCCGCGGCCAGCGAGGCCAGGATCCGGCCACCTCGTCGGCGTCCGTCCCGCGCCGCGCCTGCCGGAGCTGGCTCTGGAACGCCGCGAGCGTGGTCGGATACGGCCCGCGCCGCGGGCCGCTCATCGGCGGGTCCGCGAGCACCGTCCCCCGCAGCGCGACGTTACCCCTGGCCGCCGTCAGGCCCGCGATCCGCGCCCCCATCGAGTGGCCCAGCAGCACGGCGCCTTCGAGCCCCAGGCCCGCGAGCACCGCCTCGGTGTCGGCGGCGTAGTCCTCCAGCGTGTAGGAGGGGCCGTCGTCGGAGAGTCCGCGGCCGCGCACGTCCATGACGACGGGGCGGACCAGGCCGGTCAGCTCGCGCGCGACGAAGTCCATGGCGATCGCCGGGCTGGTGATCCCCGGCAGGACGAGCAGGGGCACGCCGTCGCCGCCGTAGTCGAGGACGTGCAGCCGGATCGGGCCCGAGCGGGCCCACCGGCTCCGCGCGGGCACCGCGGCGAGGTCGGCCAGGGCCGGCTGGGTGAGGGTGCGTTCAGACATCGAGGGCGACTCCTTCGGCGAGGTAGTCGACGGCCTCCGCGAGGTCGATGACGTCGCCGTACTTGGCGTGGATGTCGAAGAGGCTCGCCTCGTGCGGGCCTGCGGCGCGGTCGCCGACGCACTCACGCGGCACCAGCACGGTGAAACCGGACTGGACGGCGTCCACGGCGGTCGCCCGTACACAGCCGCTGGTGGTGGCGCCGCAGACCAGGACCGTGTCGCGGCCGAGGCCGGTCAGGATCGAGGCGAGGCCGGTGCCGAAGAACGCCGAGGCGCCCTTCTTCACCACCAGGGCGTCGTCCGGGCGGCGCGGCAGCCGCTCGTCGATCGCGACCGCGGGGCTGCCCTCGCGCATCGCGCGCATGCCCGGAGCCTTGTGCAGCCAGGTCACCATGTCGCCGTCGGCCTCGGCCTGCGTGTAGGCGATGGTGGTGAAGACGACCGGCACGCCGGCGGCGCGACCGTGCTCGATGAGCCTGGCGGTGGCGGCGACCACGTCCGACAGGTCGGCGCCCGACGGGTAGGCGGGGTCGGTGAAGCCGTTGGTCAGGTCCACGACGACGATCGCCGGGCGCTCGCCCCTGCGCGCCGGTGCGCCGAACCCGGCGTGCGCGTACGTGTCGTCGGTCGGCTCGCCGTACATGCCGCTAGCCACGGCGCAGCTCCTTGATGATCTTGGCCTGGGCGCCGACCTTGCCGAGCAGCCAGCCCTGGAACAGGCCGAGTGCGAAGGCGGCGGCGATCGGCACGTATTTGGCGGCGCCCGGCGGCACCAGCATCGACAGCGCATCCAGTTCCGCCGCCGGTCGCGGTGCTGGTTGCGGTGCCGATTGCGGTGCCGGTTGCGGTGCCTGGACGGTCGCGGCCGCGTCGGCCGGTCTCGGGCCGCCGGAGCGGTCGGCCTCGATGAGGCGCGCGAGGTTCCCCGCGAACTGCCTCAGCAGCTTGTCGGAGACGGTGACGATCGCGCCCTTGCCGAACTGGACGATCTTCCCTCGGATCAGCAGGTCGGTCCTCACCCGCAGCACCGCGCCGCCGGGCGCCTCCTCCACCGTGAGGACCACCTCGGCCTCGGCGTCGCCGCTCCCGTGCGTGTCGGCGCCCCTTCCCTGCAGCCGCAGCCGCCGGGCGCCGGGGTCGACCTCCAGGAACCGCACGGTTCCCGCGTACGCGGCGGTGATGGGACCGACCTTGACCTTGACGCCGCCGCGGTAGGCGTCTCCGTCACGGCCGTCGAGCGCCGCGCCCGGCAGGCACGTCACGACCCGTTCCACGTCGTTGATCAGGGCGAAGACGTCGTCCGGCGACGCGTTCACCGTGATCTCGTTGTCCAGGATCA
The DNA here is from genome assembly GCF_057708945.1 of Nonomuraea sp. bgisy101. Lineage (NCBI taxonomy): Bacteria > Bacillati > Actinomycetota > Actinomycetes > Streptosporangiales > Streptosporangiaceae > Nonomuraea > Nonomuraea sp. bgisy101. The sequence goes on along the minus strand of NZ_JBYITD010000041.1, from coordinate 81,698 downwards.
TCGGCCTTCCCCCACGTCGCGCCGCCCTCTGGCGCAGGACTCGATCGCGTCGACGATGGTCTGGTAGCCGGTGCACCGGCACAGGTTGGCGGACACGAGTTCGCGGATCTCCTCTCTCGTCGCTTCGGGACGCTCGGCGAGGAAGCCCTCGGCGAGCATCAGGAAGCCGGGCGTGCAGAACCCGCACTGCAGGCCGTGATGGGCCGAGAACGCCTGCTGCAGGTCGTTCAACTCACCGTCTCGGGCCAGCGTCTCGACCGTGCGGATCTCCTGGCCCTCGGCCTGGGCGGCGAAGATCAGGCACGAGCGCACCGGGGCGCCGTCGAGCAGGACCGTGCAGGCGCCGCAGACGCCGTGCTCGCATCCGACATGCGTGCCGGTGAGGCCGAGGTGGTGCCGCAGCACGTCGACCAGCGTGTGCCGGGACTCCACGACCAGATCGTCGTGCCGCGTCCCGTTCACGGTCAGGCTGATCAGCAGTTTCTCCGTCATACCTTCGCTCCGATCGCCCGCTGTACCGTCTCGGGCCGGATGGGTGTGTCGTCGAGCTCCACCCCGGTGGGCCGGAGCGCGTCGTTCACGGCGTTGAGCACCGCGGCGGGGGCGCCGATCGTGCCGCCCTCTCCCGCGCCCTTCGCCCCGCTCTCGGTGAACGCGCACGGGGTCTCCAGGTGATGGATCTCGATGTCAGGGATCTCGTTGGCGGTGGGCACCTTGTAGTCGATGAAGCTCGCGCACGACGGCTCGCCCTGCGCGTCGTAGGTCACCTCCTCGAACAGCGCCCCCGCGATGCCCTGGGCGATGCCGCCGCGGCACTGTCCCTCGACGACCTGGGGGTTGATGGCGACCCCGCAGTCCTCCACGCAGACGTAGCGCAGGAACTCCACCCGTCCCGTCCCCGGGTGCAGTTCCACGACGACGCCGTGCGCGGCGTTGGAGAACGTCCCGTCCCCGTGCACATCGAACGACGCGCTCGCCGTCAGGCCCGGCTCGGCGTCCTTGGGGAGCAGGTTGGCCTTCAGGTAGGCGACGTCGGCCAGCTCCTGGTACGCAACGGCCCGCCCTTGGTCGTCGAGCCTGCGCACGTGCCCGCCGTGCAGTTCCACGTTGTCGCGCGTCGTCTCCAGCAGGTGCGCGCCCAGGTGCAGGAGCCGGTCGGCCAGCTTGGTCGCCGCGCGCGCCACGGCGCTGCCCCCGATGGTGGCCGAGCGGCTGGCGAACGTGCCGAATCCGTAGGTGATCCGGTCGGTATCGCCCTGATGGATCTTGACCTGGGTGAGGTCCAGGCAGAGCCGGTCGGCGACGATCTGGGCCAGCGTGGTCTCGTGGCTCTGCCCGTGGCTCATCGTCCCCGTCGTCACGGTGACGGCCCCTGTGAGGTCCATCCTGATCTCGGCGAGGTCGAAGCCCGGCACCACGGCCATCTTGCGCTTGGCGAAGGCGCCGGAGCCGTAGCCGGTGCGCTCGCTGAAGCAGGAGTAGCCGATGCCGAGGAAGCGTCCCTCCCCGGCCGCCTGCTCCTTCCGCTCGTACCAGCCCTCCTCCCTCAGCGTCCGCTCACAGAGGTCGAGCGACTCCAGGTAGGAGCCGGGGTCGTAGGTGACGTCGTTGATCCCGGTGTAGGGGAACTCGGTGATCAGGTTCCGCCGCCGGATCTCGACGGGATCCAGATCGAGTTCGCGGGCCGCCCGCTCGAAGATCCGTTCCATGACCATGACGAACTGGGGTCTGCTGACGCCCCGGTACGGAGCCGACGGCGCCTTGTTGGTCGTGACGGCCCTGCCGCGCACCCGGTAGGCGGGCACGCGGTAGACGCCCGGCATCTCCGCCGACGCCATCAGCGGCTCGATGCCGGCGGTGAACGGGTAACAGGAGTAGGCGCCCATGTCGCACACCACGTCGGCGTCGAGAGCCAGGATCCTGCCGTCCGCGTCGAAGGCGCCGCGCACGTCGTAGCGCTGCTCGCGGGCCAGGAACGAGGCCGTGAGGGCGTCCCTGCGGTCCTCGATCCACTTCACCGGGCGACGCAGCCGCAGCGCCGCGGCCCCCACGGCGATCTCCTCCCGTCCGACGACGCATTTCTGCCCGAAACCGCCGCCCATGTCGGGCACCACGACCCGTACGGCGCGCTCCGCGAGACCCAGGCACTCGGCCATCACCGTGCGGACCTGGTGCGGGACCTGGGTGCAGGTGTGCACGAGGAGCTGTTCCTCACGCGCGTCCCACGTCGCGACGCTGCCCCTGGTCTCCAGCGGCAGCGCGTTCTGCCGGCCCGTCCTGGACCGTACGCGGACCACGCGGTGCGCGGCGGCGAAGACGTCGTCGATGCCGGGTGTCGCGAACATCGACACGTCCACCAGCGTGTTGGCCGCCGCCGCGTCGTGCACGAGCGGCGCGCCACCGGCGAGCGCCTGCTCGTCGGAGAGCACCGGCGTGCGCGTCTCGTACGTCACTCTGGCGGCCTCCAGGCCGTCCTCGACGGAGTAGGGGTCCTCGGCGAGCACGATGGCGATCGGCTCCCCGACGTAGCGGACCCGGTCCCTGGCGAGCACCGGCATCGCGGTGGGCACGAACTCCGACAGGGGCCGGTCGAGGACGGCGGTGACGTCCCCGACCTGCAGGTCGGCGGCGGTGAACGCGGCGACGACCCCCGGCACGGCGAGCGTTCCGGACAGGTCGATTCCTGTCACGGTGCCGTGGGCGATCGTGCTGCGGACGAACTGCGCGTGCAGCATGCGGGGAAGGTGGATGTCATCGACGAACCGCCCGTTCCCCGTCAGCAGCCGCGGATCCTCCCGCCGGGCGGCCGATCTCCCGACCCAGCTCATCGTGGCATCGCCTCCTCACAGGCTCGGACGATCAGGGTCCTGGTCAGGGCCCTGCGGTAGCCGGCGCTGCCGTTCGCGTCCGAGGGCGGGTCGATGGCCGCCGCGGCCGCCTCGGCGCATTCGGCGAACGTCCCGCCGCCGGCGAGCACGGCCTCCGCCTCGGGGACCCGCAGCGGCACGGGGGCCACCCCGCCGAGGACGACGCGTCGCGCGTCCAGGTCGACGGCGGCGGCCACGACGGCGAAGTCGCCCCGCCGCTCGGCGTGCTCGGCCAGCGCGGCGTGCGGCGCGGGCCGGGGGAAGACCACCTCTATGATCATCTCTTCCGGCTCCAGCGCCGTGGTGAAGAAGCCGAGGAACAGGTCCTCGGCGGGAACGCGCCGCAGCCCTCCTGGCCCGTGGACCACGACCTCGGCGCCCAGCAGGACCGCGAGCAGGCACCACTCGGCGGTCGCGTCGCTGTGGGCGAGACTGCCGCCGACGGTGCCGCGCGTCCGGATCGGCAGGTGGCCGATCCACTCCATGGCGTCGCCCAGCACGGCGAAGTCCCGGCCGAGCGGCGCGGTCTCCACCTGGTGGTGGGTGGTCAGCGCGCCGACGCGCAGCGCGCCGTCCTCACTCCTGATGTAGGCCAGCTCGCCGCGCAGGCCGTTGAGATCGACCAGGTGCGAGGGGCGGGCCAGGCGGAAGTTCATCATCGCCACCAGGCTCTGGCCGCCCGCGATGTACTTGGCGTCCTCGCCCAGCTCGGCGAGCAGGGCGACCGCTCCCGCGACGTCCCTCGCGCGGTGGTAGGCGAACGGCGCCGGCTTCATCACGTCCCCACCTTCGCCGCGTCGTCGGCGCGGCCGGTGATGTGGTCCAGTTCCCTGCCCTTGGTCTCCGGCGCGGCGAAGGCCATCCACAGGACGACCGCCAGCATCACGGCGCCGAGGACGGCGAACGTCAGGGTCAGGCCCAGCAGGGGCCACAGCAACCCGCCGAAGATCAGTGGGATGAAGCCGGAGGTCACCCGGCTGGCCGACGAGGCCCAGCCGAACCCGCTGGCCCTGATGGGTGTCGGGTACAGCTCGGCGACGTAGGCGTACAGCACCGGGATGGCGACCTGGATGAAGAAGCCGAAGACGCCCAGCCACACCAGCGCGGCGGTCTTGAGGTCCAGGAACAGCGCGAAGCCCACGAGCGCGGCCGCGGCCACCGGCGCCGACACTCCGATCACCCACTTGCGGCCGACGGCCTCGACCAGCCACGCGGAGACCAGGACGCCGACGATGCCCACCGCCGTCATCAGCGTGGTCTTGGCGAAGGCCGCGTAGTCGGTGTAGCCCTCCTCCTTGAGAATCGTGGGCATCCAGCTCAGCGCCACGTAGTACACCGTCATCACGGTGATGAACAGCAGCCAGGCGACGGAGGTCACCCGCGGGCTGAAGCTCCAGACCTGGCGGAGCTGGTCGAGCACCGCCCGCACCCCCCGTGAGCCGGCGCCGTCCTCGGCGGGGGCCTCGATGACGTACGGCTCGGCACGGGCGCCCGTCCGGGCGACGAGATCGTCGATGATCTCGCGCGCCTCCTGCTCGCGACCGGCCTTGGCCAGGTAGAGGGGCGATTCGGGAACGCCACGGCGCACCCAGAACAGCAGCAGCGCGGGAAGGACCATCACGGTGAGCATCCAGCGCCAGTTGCCCTGCACCGGCTCGAGCACGAGGGCGACCACGCCGCACAGGGTCGCGCCGATCGGCCACCAGACGTCCATGGCGGCGAGGATCTTGCCGCGCAGCCGGCTCGGCGAGAACTCGCCCACCAGCGCGTAGTCGACGGGAATGCAGCCGCCCAGGCCGACCCCCGCCACGAAGCGCAGCACGAGGAAGACGCCGTAGTTCGGGGCCAGGGCGCCGAGGACGGAGAAGAGCGCGAAGATGAGCAGGGTCAGGCTGAAGGCGCGCTTGCGGCCCAGCCGGTCGGCGATCGTGCCCCACAGGACGGCTCCGACGGCCATGCCGATGAGGTTGGCGGTCGCCACCAGGCCCTTCTCGCCGACCGACAGGCCGAACTCCTTGCCGAGCAGTGGCGTGAGGAAGCCGTTGAGCGCGACGTCCCAGGCGTCGAACATGTAGCCGAGGCCGCCGATGATGAAGATCTTGCCTTGGACGCTCCACTTCCACGGCAGACTCTGGACGATCTGGTCTCCTGTTTGCATGGTGTTCCCACCCTGATGTGAGGTGTTGAGGAGACGGGAACGCGGTAGGAGCGTCCCCGGGGGTGCCCGGGACCCGTCGGGTCCGGGGGCCTGTCAGTTGTGGAACTGGTAGGAGAAGCTCTCCTCGTCGGGGTCGTTCAACGGGGTGCCGTTCCACAGCCACTCGTAAGAGACGTCGGACTCGCCGTCGAACCGCTTGAGCCTCTCGTCGCGGGCCCGCTGCTCAGGGCCGTCGGGCAGGTGGTAGAGGGACATGTTGCGCCAGGCGGCGTCCTGGACCATGCCGGCGTGCTTGGCGCGGCGCGCCACGTACCGCGTGAGGGCGGCCCGCACGCCCTCGGCCGGTACGGCGCCGAGCTCCTCGGCGAGCACGGCCGCGTCCTCCATGGCCTGCGAGGCGCCCTGCGCCTGGTAGGGCAGCATGGCGTGGCAGGCGTCGCCGAGCAGGGCCACGTGGCCGTCCACCCACACCGGATCACGGCGGCGGTGGTACATGGCCCATGCGGAGACGTCGCCTTCGGCCTTGGAGAGCATCAGGGCGACCCGGTCGTCCCAGCCGGGGAAGGCGTCGGCGAGCTCGTCCACCGTGGCCGGTACGGTCCACCGCCGCTCGACCTCGGGCGAGCAGGGCACGATCGCGACGACGTTGAGCCACTCTCCGCCGCGGATCATGTAGTGGACCAGGTGCCGGTCGGGCCCGTACCAGATCGTGCTCTGGAATCGATCCACCAGCCAGCGTGTCGCCGGGTCCGCGGCGATCTTGTCTCCTGGGATGAGCGCGCGGTAGGCCATCTCGCCGGAGAAGAGCAGGGTGTCGGGCAGGCCCAGCGCGTCGCGTACGCCGGAGCGGATGCCGTCCGCGCCGACCAGGACGTCGGCCTCGTACCGCTCGCCCGCGGCGGTGAGCGCGGCGGGCCTGGCGGGGTTCGAGCGGTCGACGGCCACGACCCTGCACCCCGTGCGCACGCGCACGACCGGGCCGGGGCGGGCCTCGTCCAGGCACGCGTCCAGGAGCACCTTGTGCAGGTCGGCGCGGTGATAGTGCCAGTAGGGGGCGTTGTACTCGCGCTTGCAGAAGTCGCCGAGCGGGGTCAGGCCGATCACGCTGCCGTCCTGCCAGCGGCGGCGCACCTGGTCCAGCGGCTCGGTGTGGATCTCCTCGAGAGCGGCGCGCAGCCCGAGCCCGAGCAGGACGCGGCTGGCGTTCGGCGCGGTCTGGATGCCGGCGCCGACCTCGCCCAGTTCGGCGGCCTGCTCGAGGACCGTGACACGCAGGCCGCGCTGCCGCAGTGCCAGCGCGGCGGTCAGCCCGCCGAGCCCACCTCCGACGATCGTCACGCGGTACGACTGGCTCGGCGCCAATGGCTCCTCCAACCCCTCGGAATGTCATCTCGGATGCCGTTGCGGCTGTTCGCGGGCACGCAGATCACAGCCGTTCCGCCTTCGCGGTGGAAGCACGGGTGCTGCGTCCGGCAAAACTAATCCGAACACGGACGATCCGGAAAAAGCAAGAGGTAGGCCAGGATGCGGACGCTTCGCGCGCCGCTTCAGGACCGCGTCACTCGTCGCCCATGAGCCCTTCCCAGCGGGCGGCCAGCGCTGTCATCTCGCGCAGAACGCGGTCCCGTTCGGCCGGTGAATAGCCCTCCAGCAACTGCTCGTCGAGCGCCCGGGCGCGCCGGTTCACCTCGTCGAGGCGCCGCGCTCCCTCCTCGGTGAGGTGCAGCAGCTTGCGGCGGCCGTCGTGCAACGCGGTGTGCCGGACGATCAGCCCGTTGTCCTCCAGCCGCCGGACGATGTCGGCCATCGTGGACCGGTCGAGCGCCACCGACGAGGCGAGCGAGCCCTGGTCGACACCGGGATGGTTGTCCACGGCCGTGAGCACCGCGAACTGCGGGCCGGTCAGGACCGGATCGACCATGCGCGTCCACAGCGCGACATAGGACTGGTAGAGCCGCCGGGCCACGTAGCCAGGCGCGGCGAGGAGTGCGGCAGGGGTCGCGATCGCCTCGCCGCGACCTCCCCTAGCCGCCGTCGATTTACCCGCTTCACGCACCATGCGCCCTACCCAATCATGAACCCGGCGCGCCCCCTTCATCGCCGTCACCGCCGCGACGGTCGGTTCCGCCGTCAGGACGGACTGATCCGTCCGGAGAGATCCTCTCGAGCCGCCTGCGGTTGTGCGCGGACCTGCTCGTCCGGTCTCGGCGCCTGCTGCTCGGGTCGGCCCGCGCGGGCGCTGCTCGTCAAGAAGGGCCGCCCCTTCTGGGAGAGCCGCGTCAGCACATGGTCCATGTGGCCGACTTGGTCTTCCGCACCGGCGAGGTGAGCTGGAAGACGACTGTGTGCGTGGACCCGAGATCGGGAGTGATCTGCCTCTTCGATCCGAAATAGTCGTCTCGGCCGTAGGACGGCAGCCGCCTGGAGCCGCTTTCGATCGCCTGTCCGTCGACGAGCCACTGGTAGGAGAACGGAGCCCCCATCTCGGTCGCGCCCAGGGCGATGCCGAAGCTCACCGAGCCTGAGTAGCAGGTGACACCGTCGCCGTTGATCCTGGACGCGCCGGCGACCCGCACGTAGGCGAGGCTGAACGAGGCGGCCTTGGGCCTGCTCGCGGTGGGCGACGGACTCTTCGTCGCCGGTTTCCGCGTCGCGGGGTTCTTCGTCGTCGGGCTGTTCGTCGCCGGTCTCCTCGTCGGCGTGGGCGTGTCCGCAGGCGTAGGACGGACGGTCGCGCGCTCCTGCGACGGCCTGGGCGTGGGGCGTGGGCGCATGGTCGTCCGGGTGGCCGTCGGGGTTCGTCTCTCCCTGGGCGCGACGGTCTCGCCTCGCTCGGGCGAGGTGGTCGCCGAAGGGGACGGCTCACTGGAGCCAGCGGCAAGCGCGGACCGGGTGGTGTCGGTGCCCGGCCAGGCGTTCCAGACGACGACGCCGGCCGCCAGGCACACGGCGACGGCTCCGGAGGCGGCGGCGAGCAGCGGCACGCGCGGTCTCGCCCGGCCCGGCGGAAGGGTGGCGGGCGGGCCGCCCGCCTGGGCGTGGCGGTGCCAGGGCGGCGCCTGCTGACCCGACGGCGGGTGCCGGTTCCCCACGGTGGTGGCCGGTTGCCCGCCGAGCAGGCCCAGCAGGACGTCCCGCATCTGCGGGCGGGCGCCGGGGTCCTTGGCCAGGCAGGCGTACACGACGGAGCGCAACGGCTCCGGCAGGTCGCCCAGGAACGGCTCCTGGTTCAGGATGCGAGTGATGACCGCCGGCAGCGAGTCGTTGCCGAACGGCGGCGTGCCCGTCCCCGCGAACACCATGACCGCAGCCCAGGCGAAGACGTCCGCCGCGGGGCCGACGCGCGCGCCCGCGAGCTGCTCGGGCGCCATGTACGCGGGCGTCCCGACGACGCTGCTGGTGACGGTGACCGCGGAATCGGCCACCCGGGCGATGCCGAAGTCGACGACGCGCGGCCCGTCCCGTCCGAGCAGCACGTTGGCGGGCTTGAAGTCGCGGTGCACGATGCCCGCCTCATGGATGGCGGTCAGCGCCGTGGCCGTGCTGACGGCCAGGCGCTGCAGGTCGGCGCCGTAATGGCGGCCCGACTGCTGCAGGGAGGGCCCGTCGACGTACTCGCTGACGATGTACGGGCGCCCGCCCGTCGACGCGTCGAGCACCTGGGCGATGCAGAACGGCTCCACGCGCCGGGCCGCGGCGACCTCCCTGGCGAAGCGGTCGTCGCCGCCGACGGACTGCCGCAGCACCTTGACGGCCACCGGTCGGCCGTCCGGAGCCTGACCGAGGTAGACGACGCCCTGGCCACCCTCGCCGAGCCGTCCGACGATCCGGTAGGCCGCGATCGCCTGGGGGTCGTCTGGACGCAGCGGTTCGGCGTTCGGCATGAGGGGAGTGGCTCCTGAGACGGCCGGGACGGACCTCATGCACCTTAACGGGATAGATCCCGATTTGTACGTACGTTTCGCGATCTCCGCTGCATGTGGCCGCTCTCTTGCGCGACCGGTCGGCTACCGGTCGCGGCGGGAGCGTGGTGTGCCGCCGTTCCCGTGCCCCCGGCGGGAACGGCGGCGGTCTCGGTCAGCCGGAGATTTCGACGACGGCGTGCCGGCTCGCCTCGTCGGCGACGTGGGTCAGCAGGTAGTGGGCGAGGTCGGCACGGGAGATCGACCTCGCCTTGGCGAGGTGGGCGTTCTCGGCGGTGCGGTAGTCGCCGGTCACCGGCCCGTCGGTCAGCATCGGTGCGCGCACGATGGTCCAGTAGAGGTCGCGGGCGGCGGCCACCACCCGCTCCATGCGCGTCATGTCGGCGTAGCCGTGCCGGTAGAGGCGCTGGATCACGTACCGGGTGACGAGGCGCTGTCCGAGCGGCGTGCCCGGCGCGATCTCCAGGCCCGCCGACGACAGGCACAGCAGACGGCTCACCCCGCCGTCGCGCATCGCGGCGAGGATGTTGGCGGTGCCCGCGGAATAGACCGTGGTGGGGTGGCGGCGATCCGTGCTGCCCAGGCACGACAGCACGGCCTCCTGGCCGGCGACGGCGACGTGCCAGGTCTCCGGCGTCAGCACGTCGCCGCCGATCACGGTCACCTGGTCGCGCGCGGAGACGCGGGCAGGGTCGCGCGCCAGGACGGTGACGTCGTGCCCTGCGGTGACCGCCTGCTCGACCACCTGGCGTCCGGTGCCCCCGGTCGCGCCGAAGACCATCAGCTTCACGCCGCACCGGCCATCGCGTGGACGACGGCGGTGACGACCTCGCACTGACCGGCGATGTCGAGGTGAACGCCGTCGTCCAGATAGAGGCCCTCGGCCGAGGCGTCGAATCTCGTGTCCACGGTGGGTTCCGGCCGGTCCAGCAGGTATTCGGCGATCTCGTCGATGTCCTTGTTGGCCCAGCTGATCCCGGCGCGCCGGAAGTGCGGATATTCGGCGACGCGCGACTCGTCCACCGCGCTGGGGGTGAGCCATGTCCAGCGCACCGGCCCGCGCTGCCGGGCGAGGTCGTGCAGCAGGGCCAGGTTACGTTGGGTTTCGGGCAGTCCGACCTGGGTCGGCGCGCCGGGCGCGGGATGCTGCGCGTCGTTGCCGCCGAGCATGCACAGCACCATGTCGGGCCGCTGGAACGCGAGCGCGGGCGTGTAGGAGAGCGCCTGGGTGGTGGTGCAGCCGGAGACGGCCAGGTTGGTGAACCGGACGGCGTCGGCGGGGCGGCGCAGCGTCACGGCGTGCCGCAGGATCTCGAACCACGACAGCCGGTCGGCGGTGGTGCTCTCGCCGATGGCGACGATGTGGGGGGAGTCGTTCAGCGGCAGCCGGTCCACGGCGTCGGCGAAATCCGTGCGCGCGAGCAGGGTCTCGGCCGCCTGCCGGGTCTGCCGCTCGAAGTCGTCGAGCAGCGCGCGGTAGGCGGGGGCGTCGAGGCCGAACAGGGCGGCGACGCGGGTCTCGTCCGCGCCCGCCAGATACGGCAGGGCGGTGGTGGGCCGCTGGAACCGGACGAGCCGTACGGCCATCGGATCGAAAGCCGGATGGGGAGTCGCTTCGGTCTCCAGGTGGGGAGTCGCGCCAGGCGTCGAGTCCGAAGTCGCGCCGGTCGTCGGGTCAGGAGTCGCGCCGGGCGTCGAGTCCGGAGTCGCGCCGGGCGTCGAGTCCGGAGTCGCTTCGGTTGTCGGGTCGGTCATGGGGAGGTCTCCGTTCGGGTGGTGGGCGGGTGGCTGCGCGGGTCCCGGTACGCTCGCCGGCCGCAGGCGGCCGGCGTGGGTGCGGTGGGCGGGGGCGGTCATCCGGTCACCCGTCCTCCCGTGAGGTCGAACGTCGCGCCGGTCACCCAGGACGAGGCGGGCGAGGCGAGGTAGAGGACCGCCTGCGCGATGTCGTCGGGCTCGCCGATGCGGCCGAGGGGGAACGCCGCCGCCAGCTGCTCGAGCCGTTCGGCGGGCAGGGAGCCGAGCTTGTCGTTGAGCACGGCCGAGGGTGCCAGGCAGTTGACACGCACTCCGTCGCCGCCGACCTCGGCGGCCAGGTGCTGGGCGAACATGACGACGCCGGCCTTGGCTGCGGCGTAGGCGGCGTTGGCGCCGCCAGGGCGGCGGCCCGCCGTGGACGACATCAGGATGATCGACCCGGCACGGTGCCTGAGCATGCTCGGCAGGAACTCGTGGACCGTGAGGAACACCGACGTCAGATCGGATTCCAGCACGGAGCGCCATCGGGCAGGGTCGAGCTCGGCGGTCGGCGCGGGCGCGCCCTGCCCGCCGGCGAACGGGGCAAGGATCTCCACCGGTCCAAGCTCGCTCTCCACGCTCGCACGGATGCGGGCGAGCGTGCCCGCATCGGTCACGTCGCCGGGCGCCGCGAGCGCTCGCCCGCCCTCGTCGGTGATCGACGCGACGACGCGGGCGACCGCCGCGGAGTCGCGGCCGGTGACCGCGACGCTGACGCCGTTGGCGGCCAGGGCGCGGCAGGCCGCCGCGCCGATGCCACGTGAACCGCCGGTGACCAGGGCGACCTTGCCGTCCAGTCCGGGATATCGCGGCCAATCGGTTGTCATCACACATCACTTCTCTCTAGAGAAAGGTTCACTCGTGTGAATCATTCTGCGTGGAGTACAGTATGCGCCGTGACCGAGTCCCGCAACCATCCGATGGGCGCCGCGTTCCTGCTCGCGCAGCTCGGCGCGCACGCCGCGAACCGGTTCGCCGCGCGGACCGCCGAGCTCGGCCTGTCGCCCGCCGACGTCGGGCTGCTGCGGATGATCGCCGCCAGGCCCGGCCGCAGCCAGCAGTCGCTGGCCGAAGACCTCGGCGTGGTGCCGAGCCGCGTCACCTCCCTGATCGACCCGCTGGACCGGGCGGGACTGGTGGAGCGCCGCCGGTCCACCGGCGACCGCCGCAACTACGAGCTGCACCTGACCCCGGACGCGGCGCGCGTCATGGACGACATCGCGAGGACCGCGATGGCACACGAGGCCGACTTCACCTCGGCCTTGGATCCTGACCAGCGCAAGCAGCTCATCGCGCTGCTGACGGTGATCGCCGAGGACCAGGGCCTCAGCCCGGGCGTCCACCCCGGCTACCGCGGCTCCTCGCCGCGCCCGCCCGGGGCGGGAACCTCATCCGGGTGTCACTGACGGGCCGATCGCCGGCCGTCCCCAAGACCGGCTCCGCGGGCGCCGTCGCGTGTGCCGAGCGTCCCTGCGCCGTGCCGAGCGTCCCTGCGCCGGGTGTCCCTGCGCCGTGCCGTCCGCAGGTCATGGGCGCCGGTCGCGTTCCTCACGGGCTCGGCAGGCAGGGCGAAAGCGCGCATCTTCGCGCCCGCTCGAAGTCCACACACCAGCTCGAAGAGGCTGGTTGCCGCCGGTTCCGGACATAAGCGTCCGCCGCAGGGGGCGGGGATGGGCGTCGCTCCTCATACGGCGAGCGCCGCCGCCGGCCATGACGTCGACGACGGCGCCGGGGGACGGCGACGTGCGGGGCAGGGCGCGACCGGGACGCCCTGCCCGACCCCCTGCGTCAGGACGCAGGGGCGGCGTTCTTGCGCGCGCTCACCAGGGCGAAGGACAGGTACTCACCCCGGTCGGCCTCCAGCATGGCGATCGTCCGCTCGACGACATCCCTGTCGGTGGCGCCGTGTTCGAGGCAGGCCCTGGACCACAGCAGCCAGTCGTGCCAGCCGTTCTCCTGCAGCCGGGCGGAGGTGACGGTGACCAGCTCGGTGATGTCCCACTGGAAGCGCCACCAGTCGGCGGTGTGCCAGGCGATCGCCTCCCACCCGACGAGGGCCTTGACGTGCGGCGGGATGGCGCCGAGGTCGCGGACCTCGCGCGTCATGCCGGGGGTGGCGACCCCCAGCTGACCGCCCGGCTTGAGGAAGCGGGTGATGTAGGCCAGGTAGCTGTCAGCGGTGCCGAAGTACTCGTAGGCGTCGATGCTGACGATCGCGTCGAAGGACTCCGGCTCGAACGGCAGGGCGTGCGCCTCGGCGCTCACGGCGCGTACCTGGTGCGCGACGCCCGCCTCGGCGAAGACGGCCTCGGCCTTCTCCGGCGCGATCCACAGGTCGGCGGCCACGACGTCCACGCCGAACTCGCGGGCCAGGAACACCGACGTGGCGCCCATGCCGGAGCCGAGGTCGAGAACCCGCATGCCCGGCTTGAGTTCGAGATCGCGGGAGAGGTCCTCCAGCAGCCACAGCGGGTTCGGCCCCATGTCCAGACCAACAAGCCAACCGGGGTCGTAGCGAGAGGAGCGCGGGTAGTCGTGGGGGCGGATGAGGCCGCTCATGGCTGTCACAGCGCGGCATCCCATCACACCGTGAAGAGCGCCCGCAAACGGTTAAACCAATGAATCCCACCTGGCAGGGCCGCCGTCGGGCGACGATCGTCGGCGAACAGGAGCAGCCGCTTCGAGCGCGCGCATCAGGCTGCTCCGGTGCTCGGGCGGGTGATCGTTCCCGCGGGGTCGACGACGACACCGATGACGTCCAGGTCCTTGAGCATGCCGCGCAGGGCCGGCTCGCTGAGCCGTACCCACTGCTGGCCGGAGCCGAGCGCTTTGGCCAGGCGCAGGGGAGAGGTGAAGCCCACTGCGGTCTTCCTGCCTGCGACCGTGCGGAACAGCCGGAGCGAGGCGCTGAACCGGCCCTGCCGGACCGGAACGAATAGCGGCACTTCTGACATGTGATTCCTCCTGGGGGAACTTATGTAGAAAGTGACGCTATGGCGTGAGAAATCGGCCTGGGCGGGGCCGATACGGGATCTGAACGGCGACCGCCGAAACCCTGACACGTGATTGACGTCGGTCCTGAGGACGGCGCGTCCCGCGTCATTATCGCGTCAGGATTCGTCATAAAAACGGAGGGATATCGTAGTGATTTATCGCGCGCTTTCCGTAATGCGGTGTGATGAATCGTGCATGTCATTCGTGAGAGGCCGCCGGTGGAATTCCTGATCGCCGGCGGGTTCGTGGTGACCGTCGCGGCCTGTGCCGCCGTCGCCGTCCTCGTCCCCGTCGGCACGCCGCGCGTCGTCGCGATGGCCGCCGTGGCGGGGGCGTACGCGGCCTGGTCGCGAAGTCCCCTCGCCGCCTCGGCGACGGTCCTGATGGTGTGGTGCTTCACGACGGGGTTCCTGGTGAACACCGCGGGGGAGCTGACCTTGACCCGGCCCGACATGCTCAGGTTCGGGGTGTTCGCCGCCGCGGCGTTCGCGGGATCGATGATCGCGCGGTCGCTCGTGACTCTGTCGACAGCGGCCCGCCGGAGTCCTGACGTGCCGCGCCAGGCGCGCGGCCACACGGAGCGGACGGTACCGAAGGTCGGCGCGCGAACCTGAGACCGGCTGAGGCCGCCTTGCGATCGCCGAGGCCGCACAGGCGTTCAGGTCCTCTACTGTGCCTCGCGGAAGTACGCGCGCGCCGACGGCACCGCGAGCAGGATGATCACGAGGACCGAGCCCAGGGTGGTCAGGGCGAGCTTGGCGATGCTCGCCGAGTGCGCCCAGCCGGGCATGACCTGCGTGGCCGCGTCGACCAGGGCCGGCACATCGACGCGCGCCAGCACGGCGTCGCCCGAGCTCTTGAAGGAGGACTCCAGGAGCTGGGCGGTGAACAGCTGGCTCGGGATGATGACGACGCCCATCGCGAAGAGCACCGGCTGGAACACCCAGGACAGGACTCGGCCGATCCTCCTGCCGGTCAGGTTGAGCAGCGCCAGGGTCACCAGGACGAGGACGAGCACGATGGCCGGCGTCTCGCTTCCCGCGAAGGAGATGCCGTGCTGGGCCAGGATGCCGGCGGGCAGTCCCTGCCGCACGATCTCTGCCTCGGCGGCCGCCTGGGCGTCCGCGCCGTGGCGGACAACGATGAAGGTCCCGAGCAGGAAGGGGATCACGGTCAGCAGTTGCAGCGTCGCGGCGGCGATGACACTGCGCGGGCGGCGTCCTGCCCGGGGGACCGGGTCGGTCATGTCTGCTCCTCGGCGGCCAGATTTGAACTAAGTGCAACAGTAGGGCTGAGTTGAACTAAGTGCAACTGGATATTCTCAGCCCATGCCGCGCGACACGCTGACCAAGCAACAGATCGTCCTGGCCGCCGTCGACGTCCTCGACGCCGAAGGCGTGAACGGCCTGAACATGCGGCGGCTCGGGGCCCAGCTGGGCTCGGCGGCCACGGCGATGTACTACCACGTGCAGAGCAAGGACAAGCTGGTGGTGCTCGCCGCCGATCACGTCTTCGGCGAGATCGAACTGCCCGACCTGGGCGCGGTCGGATGGCGCGAGGCGGCGGCGACGCTGGCGCGCGGCGCCCACGAGATGATCATCCGGCATTTCTGGTTGATACCGGCCATGAGCACGCACCTCATCTACGGTCCCGGCAAGGCCCGCTACGACGAGCACTGCCTGGCCGTCTACGAAGCGGCGGGATTCACCGATCGGGACGCGGACCAGGCCGCCGCGACGGTCCTGATGTTCGTGATCGGCGCCGCACAGGGCGAGGCGGCGGAGTCGGCCTGGCGGGCACAGCTGCGCCGCGCGGGCGCCGACGAGGAACGGCAGCTGCGCGACACGATCGCGCACATCAGCGAGATCGCTCAGCGGTTCCCCCGCCTGCGCGCCCGTACCGCGCCCTCGACGGACGCCGCCGCCGCCCAGCCGGCCGAGGCGACCTTCGAGTTCGGTCTGCGGGCCGTCCTCGACGGCCTGCAGTCACGACTCGCGGCCGACTCGCGCCCTCGTTGACTCGTTGACGCGGGCCGGCGGTACGCTCCGGGCCCGTCACCTCGTCCTGGCGTTCGCCATCACGCGGCGTTCGCAGGCTTGGCTCGGTGAACGGCGCCGCCGCTGTGAAGGCCGGCGGGGCGTCACTCGCCGGAACGTCCCTGCCGGGTGCTACCGGAGTGGCCCGTGTCCCTGTGCGCCGGGCCGGGGCTCGTGAACGAGCCGACCGGCAATCTCGACCTGGTCGGCATCGGCCGGCTGGAGGGCGCGCTCGGTGCGTACGAGGGGGCGTTCGTGGTGGCCGGCACGCGCCCTCGCCGGCGTCACCATCTTGACAGGTGCCGATTGGGTTGCGGGTATCGTCACCAGTTAGAAGGGTGACGTGACCGTGTGGACCCGTCCAAGGGGAAGTGCCATGGCTGTCAGCTACACCGCGGTCGTCACCGCGACGGGCGAGGGCCGCGACGGAGGTCGCATGGCCGCCGACGGCGGACTCCTCGACCGGCGGCTGCCAGGCGTTTCCCGCCCATCCGTCAACGAAGGAGCATCATGTCGCATGTATCGAACTACGTGAAGGCGCTGTCGGTGGCCGTGCTCGTCGTGGCCATCGCCCTTGCCTGCTTCGCCCAGGTCTTCTGAGCAGGGAGACGTGAACACGGGGGCGCGTGAGGCGCCGCGCTCGCGCGCCGAGTTCGGCGAGGCGGGTACCGGGCGACCCCGGTCGGTCTACCGGATGCGCACGCCGCCTGGTCGGCCGGTTCCGGAGTCAGGGCGGCCGTACGGAACCGGGTACCCGCGAGCAAGGGGGTGACGGCCACTCCAGACATCGGAGGGGAGCGCATCCCGAGCAAGACTGACGAAAGTCTTACGGACACCCGCCATCGCTGGCCAACGGGAGTCGCGGCTGCTCGAATCGCGAGGTGACTGATGCACGAAAGGGACCCGAAAGCGGTCCACCCATAGCGCGACGGGTGATGTTCTCGATGCTCGGTGCCGGCGCCGCCGGCCTCGTCACCGCGCCCTACCTGCAGGGCGGCTGGGAGAAGGTCCTCGGGGCCGTCTCGCGGAACGACCCGACCGGACTCACCGAGCTGCTGCCCGATCCGGCCGGCTTCCGTTACTTCAGCGTGGCGGCCTCGGTGCCCCGGAAGGACAGGACGAACTACCGGCTGACGGTCGACGGTCTCGTGGACCGTCCTGCGACGTACACGCTCGACGCCCTGCGCGCGTTGCCGCAGACCAGGGTCGTCGGTGACGTGCAGTGCACCGACGGCTGGCGGGTCCCGAGGACGCCCTTCGAAGGGGTGCCGCTCTCGCACCTCCTCGACGCGGCGGGCGTGCGGCCCGAGGCCAGGGCGGTCCGCTTCACCTGCTTCGACGGCGTGTACAGCGAAAGCCTCACGCTCGCGCAGGCACGCCGTTCCGACGTGCTGGTGGCGCTGAAGATGCTCGGCGAACCCGTCACCCACGATCACGGCGGGCCCGTGCGGCTCTACGTGGCGCCGATGTTCTTCTACAAATCGGCCAAATGGCTTTCCGGCATCTCTGTCACCGACAAGGTAATCCCTGGCTACTGGGAGGAGTACGGCTATGACGTCGACGGCTGGCTCGACGGGGCCGACAGGTCCGCCTGAGCGCTCTCGGCGCATACCGCGGTTCACCCGCGCCGAGCGGTCGGTCCACCGCGCCACAGCCGTGCTCATGCTGCTGTGCGTGGGAGCGGCGGCCTGCCTGTACGTCGCGCCCCTCGCCCAGCTGGTCGGCCGCCGCCACCTGGTGGTCGTCGTCCACGAGTGGTCGGGGATCCTGCTGCCGGTGCCGTTCCTGCTCGGGCTCGCCTCGTCCGCGTTCCGCGCCGACCTGCGCAGGCTGAACCGCCTGGCGCAGTACGACAAGGAGTGGCTGCGGGCCGTCCGCAGGCGCTGGACCTCGCCTGGTCTGCGGCCTGCCGGCAAGTTCAACGCCGGGCAGAAGATCTACGCGGGGTGGATCGCCGGAGCTGTGCCGATCATGATGTTCACCGGGCTGCTCATGTGGTTCACCGGACTCCTGCCGGTGATCTCCCGGACGAGCGCCATCTTCGTGCACGACGTGACGGCGCTGGCCATCGGTGTCGTCCTGCTCGGGCACCTCCGGCTGGCCTACCGGGATCCGCAGGCGCGGCGTGGGATGCGCACGGGCTTCGTGGAGCCGGCCTGGGCGGCGAGGGAGCACTCGGAGTGGATGGAGGAGGACCGCGCCGCAGGACTCTCGTCGCCGTCCGGCCGGGGCTTGGGGCGCCGGGAGGGGGAGCGCCTCATGGGGCGCCGAGGACGCCGGCGCGCGCGGCGGCCATAGCGATCTCGGCCGCGTGGTCGGCGGTGTGCTCGTCGACGGGCTCGCCGGTGACCAGCAGCCGGAAGTACACCGGAGCGGCCAGGGCCTTGAGAAGCGTGGAAGGGTCGGTGCGGGGCGGCAGCTCGCCCCGCTCGACGGCGCGTACGACCACGGGTTCGGCGCGCCCGAACCGGTCGTCGAAGATCTGGCGCCTGGCCTCGGCGACCCCTGGCACGTCGGCGGCGCCGGAGAACATCGCCGCCAGCAGCGCCCGGCCGGTGGGTCCCGTCATCATGCGGACCAGCGACCTGGCCAGCTCGCGCAGGTCGGACTCCACCGAGCCGGTGTCGGGGATCGGCACGTCGGTCGCCGACCGGTCCGACAGCGCGTCGACGACCAGGCTCTCCCTGTCCTTCCATCGCCGGTAGACCGTCGTCTTGTGCACCCCGGCTCGCTGGGCGACGCCCTCGACGGTCAGCGCGGCGTAGCCCTTCTCGACGAGTTCGGCCAGCGTCGCGGCGTGGACGGCCACCCGTACCTTCTGGCCGCGTCCTACCGCGGCAGGGCGCGGGGAAACACCTTCCATTGCAACTCCAAGTTGCGTTATCGGTGGATGTGATGTCACGATCACTCTATCGCAACTCTGAGTTGCAATGAGAGAAGGGTTCGACCATGTGGACACTCGACTCCATCCCCGACCAGTCAGGACGGGTGGCCGTGGTGACCGGCGCCAACAGCGGCATCGGCCACGTCACCGCCGGCGAGCTCGCCCGCCGCGGCGCCCACGTCGTGCTGGCCTGTCGCAGCCTCGACCGCGGCAGGGCGGCGCTCGACCGCCTCAGGAACCGGGTGCCGGGCGCGCGGGCCGAGCTGCGCCACCTCGACCTGGCGAGCCTCGACTCCATCCGCGAGTTCGCCGCCGGATGGGATCTCGGGCCGCTGGACCTGCTGGTCAACAACGCGGGCGTCGCGATGGTCCCCTTCGCCAGGACCGCCGACGGCTTCGAATCCCACTTCGGCATCAACCACCTGGGCACGTTCGCGCTGACCGGGCTGCTCATGCCGTACCTGCTGGCCGGACGGGAGCCGAGAGTGGTGACGGTCAGCAGCGAGGGCCAGCGCTTCGCCAGGTTCGACCTGGACAACCTCAACGCCGAGCGCCGCTACAGCGCGCCCTTCGCCTATGTCCAGTCCAAGAGGGCCAACCTCTACTTCTCGGCCGAGCTGAACCGCAGGACGAGCGCAGCCGGCCTGCGCAGCATGGCGGTCGCGCCGGGCCTGACCCGCACCAACGTCCTCACGGGAGGCGCCAACGCCGGTCGCGGCCGCGCGTACCAGAGTCTCATCCGGCTGCTCGTCGCCGCCGCCTTCCAGCCCACCGGCGAGGGCGCGAGGACCTCGCTGTACGCGGCGACGGCTCCCGAGCTGCGCGGCGGCGAGTACATCGCGCCTGACGGACTGCTCGAGCTGCGCGGCCGCCCATCGATCCGGCACGGGCACCGAGCCACGCGTGACACCGGCACCGCGCGCCGCCTGTGGGAGATCTCGGAACGCCTCACCGGCGTGACGTGGAACAGCCCGATCCCCGACACGCGGTGACGAGCCTGCCCCCATCCAGCCGCGTTCACATCAGGATGGCGAGGGTTCTGGTCGCACGCTCTGGGCTTCAGCTGAGCGGCTCGCTGGTCACCGTCCTGGGATCCGGAGCCTTGATCGACACCTTGCCGCCCCACTTGGTGTAGCGGCTGTCGACGGTGATGGTTCTGCCCTCGACGTCCCCGCGGCCCACGACCCCCGTCGCGGTGTACGAACTCCGCACCCCGCTCACCAGACCCGCGGAGGTCAGTGTGAGGGTGTAGGAGACCTTGGTGCCATCGTGCCAGCTGCTTGGGGTCGAGGCCGCGAACCACGGCGAGACCCTCTCGAGCTCCTTGAAGGTGATCGTGCCCGTGACGGTGCTCTTGCCCGGCGTGCCACCCTTGATCAGGGCCGCCAAGGTCTTGGGCTCGGCCGGATTGATGATCTGTCCGTAGAAGCCGAACAGCCCGCCGCCGCGGGTCTTCAACCAGGTCTTGCCCTCTGGCAGCCGCCCGTCCAGCATGCTGCCGGAGACGTAGGTGGTCTTGTCGACGCCGATGGCCCGCTGCCGCTCGGAATCGATCGTCGTGATCGTGACATCGGAGGCTGCGACGCCCCTCTTGTCGAACTGGAAGGCGCCCTTGCGGCTCTGGACCTCCCACTCCTCCTTGTCATCCGACAGAACGGCCTTTTCGGTGAAGCGCACACCGTGTCCGGGCGTCAGCTTGGCCTTCAGCGCAAGGACGGGGTCCATGGGCGCCGCGTGCGCGGGGAAAGCGGTGACCACCAGGGCGCCACCGGCCACCAGTGCCGTGATCATCTTTCTCATGGCGAGGGATCATGTCGGAAACAGATCACAGGCGAGGCACGAGCGGCAGAACGGGGCCGACGGAACAGGCCGAGACGCGATCACAACCCGACTCCAACACCAACGATCTTGGGAGCGGGGCTAAAGGCCTGGTCCGGCAACGCACGGTGGTTCGGCGTCGACACGAGTTCGCGTCGACGCCGGACCTACTCGTCGGTGGCGGTTACGTCGGTCATGCCGAGGGCTCACCGGTTCTGAGGAGTCCGGCGGCGTGCCCCGGCGATGGCCGCGTCACCCACTCGCCAGAGGCTTTCGTCGGGCTACTCCGCGTAGGGCTGATCCTCTCCCTGGGCGCTGTAGCCGAGGCTCCAGATGTAGCCGTCCGGGTCAGCGAAGGAGCCGCCGTACCCGCCCCAGGGCAGGGCGCCGGCGGGCTTGAGGATCGTGGCGCCGGCCTTTTCGGCCTCCGCGATGATCTCGTCGACCCGCGCCTCACTACGGACGACATAGGTGAGGACCAGTCCGCTGAAGCCACTGCCCTCCGGGCTCGTGCCCACCTGGTCGGCCAGGCCTTCGCGGCCGTAGAAGCCGACGGGCGAGGCTCCATCCGATTCGAAGAACACCGAGATGCCGTAGTCGTCCTTGACCTCCCAGCCGAGCCCCTCTGTGTAGAACCGCCTGGACGCCTCCATGTCCCGGACGCCGAGGAGGATCGAGCTCACGTGCGCTTTCACGCCTTGTCTCCCTTGTGCTTGAGGTGTGCTTGAGGTGATGTGCCGCCTGAACTGGCAGGCCGGACATCCGGGCCAGGCCCGGATGTCACATCGGCGTGGGTTCGCCGGTCACTTGATATGACCGGCGAGACGGAGGAATGTGACAGATGATCGAGCAGGACTGGGTGAGCGAGCGGTTCGCCGAGCACCAAGACCGCTTGCACGCGGTGGCCTACCGGATGCTCGGCTCAACCGGCGAGGCTGAGGACGCGGTGCAGGAGGCGTGGCTGCGGGTCAGCCGCGCCGACACCGGCCAGGTGGAGAATCCGGGAGGGTGGCTGACCACGGTCGTCGCCCGGGTCTGCCTGAACATGCTCGAGGCACGCCGTACCCGGCGTGAGGAGTCGGCCGGAGCGCTGCCGCCCGAGCCGGCCGCGTCGCACGAGAGCATCCACCCGACCAGCAAGGCCGGCCCCGAGGACGAGGCGCTGCTGGCCGATTCGGTCGGTGTCGCGCTGATGGTGGTGCTGGACACGCTGACTCCCGCCGAGCGGCTCGCGTTCGTCCTGCACGACGTGTTCGCCGTGTCGTTCGGCGAGATCGGCGCCATCATCAACCGCTCCCCGGCGGCGGCCCGGCAACTCGCCAGCAGGGCCCGGCGCCGGGTGCAAGGAGCTGCCGGCGCATCCGATGCCGCGCGATCGGCGAAGCGGGAAATCGTCGACGCCTTCCTTGCCGCCGCCCGGGGCGGGGATTTCGCCGCCCTGCTCGAGCTGCTCGATCCGGACGCCGTGGTCGGCGAGATCCGCGGTGGCGACGCGGTGGCGGCCTTCTTCGCCGGACGGGCTCAGGCCGCCCGGCTCGCTCTGGTCGACGGCGTACCAGCGGCCGTCTGGTCGCACCTGGGCCGACCGAAAGCGGTCTTCACGTTCACCGTCAACGACGACAAGATCACCCGCATCGATATCGACACCGACCCCCGCCGGCTCCGCGACCTGGACATCGTCATTCTTACCGCCGGCGCCAAGGAGCGGCGTTGACCCGCACGGATCTCAGGCTCTCGTCCTGCACTCTCGCTGTCCACGACCTCAACGAGGCGCTCGGCTTCTACCAAGACGTGCTCGGCTTCGAGATACGCGACGACGACGGACCTGAGGGGATGCAATGGATGAGCGTCGGCCCGCCGTCGCAGCCGGACGTGCAGATCGTCCTCGAATCCCCCGGCGCGGACTCTGGTGTCTCGCCGGCCGACCGGCAGGCGATCGCAGAGCTGATGGCCAAGGGCCTGCTGGGTCGTCTCGTCTTCGTGACCGACAGCTGCGACGCCATCTTTGAGCGCATCGAGGCCGCAGGCGCCGAAGTGATGCAAGAACCGATCAACCAGCCCAACGGCGCCCGCGACTGTGCCTTTCTCGATCCCTCCGGCAACATGCTGCGATTCACCCAGCCGCGGCAGGTGGTCCTGACACTCGAATCACGGCAGGCACACGCCGCGACGGGCCGCCCGGCACCCTGAACGCCGCCATCCGTCGCCATCCTCACCCTGGTCCACCACCGGGGCGAGGGCCCGGAACGGCCGGGCGGGTGCCGCGCTCGTCCATGACCGGGAGCGGTGCTCGATCACCGTCGCCGCAACCGTCCCGGGCGCGGCGATGGCCTCGGTGAGGAAGGTGGGACCGGTTTTCGACCTGGTCGCCCGCGCTGCCTACGAACGACTGGCCTACAGTCGCAAGCGTGAGCACGTGCTCGCCGCCATCCGGGGTGCCACCCCACGCGAGGTGATCCGCAGACGGCTCCTGCTGGTCCTGTACGCGCTGGGCACGAATGTCAGGATCGAACGGTCGCCGACGGCGGCGGGCACGGGGAGAACGAGGCGGCGCTGCGCGCGACCCGGTACCTGTTCGTCAACCGCGACAACCTGCGCAACTCGGACCAGACGACCTCCCGTGGGCGTGCGGGCGGTGCCCAGGAGAGGACAACTGGTCCGGTTGCCGGAGTCCGGGCCCGCTCTGCCTGTCGTCGTGGGGCGGGTGGGCCTCGGGGAGGGTTGTGGTCCGCCTCCTCGGCCTCGCCGGCCATCGGGCCGTCGTGCATGCTTCCCGGCCGTGGTGTGGGGCGTTGGTACCCGACTCGCTGACGAGCAGCGGGGCGGCAACGGCGAAGAGGCGCCGAAAAGCGTGGCTTCTGGCGCCTCTTCGTTTCCTTTTTCGCAAGATTTCAGAAATGTGTATTAGTTGTTTCTGTTGCTGCCGCCGCCACCCGCATTGGTGCCGCCCAGGCTGATTCCGTTGCCAAGGCCGGGCCTGTCGGCGGATGCGATGTGGTGTGCGGCGGCCACGGTGTCGGTGCTGAAGACATCGGCCGACACGGTCGCGGGTGCGACGAGGGCGAAGGCTGCCACTGCTCCGGCTGCGAGAACGTTCTTCATCGTGAACATGCGGATCACTCCGTGTCTGGTCTCTTGTGCCTGGGCGCGGGGCCCGGGCTGGTTCCCGGAATTATGTGATTAATCCGGATATGTGGTGCTGCAACCGTCGGGGTGGGTTCCGCATTCCGCGAATCGGGGTGATTTCCAATGAAGGGGCATGCCCATACCTCTATTTGACGGTGCAGCTCGACGGCCATAGCAGGGATGCCCGTCTGGGCCGACGGATCCGGCCCGTCGACAGCGCACGTCGCCAGGCGGGGCGAACCGCCGGCGTCCGGCCAGGCTCGTTTCCGCGTCGTCCCGACCGTCGCTGACCGCACACCGCGTGGGCAGGAGGGCCTTCTCTCGGGGTATCACCGCAGGCAGGCAGGTCGTCGTGCGCGTCTGCGGGGCAGGTGACGGAGCGCGGCGTGTGACCTGCCTGCCGACACGGCGACTTCGAGGCTGAGGACGTCCACGCCGTCGTGACACCGCTTCGGGCGCCGAGGCCCGTCATCCAGCTCTGAGGAGGAACCGTGGCCGAGAGCTACGACCCCCGCCACACGGCGGTCCTTCTGGTCGATCCCTACAACGACTTCATCTCCGAGGGCGGCAAGCTCTGGCCCCGCCTCGAGCACGTGGCGCAGGACGTCGGCCTGCTGGACCACCTGCGGATGGTGATCGCCTCCGCCCGCGCGGCCGGCGTGCGCGTGATGTTCGTCCCGCACCGCCGCTGGCAGGAAGGCGACTACGACACCTGGGGCCACCCGAACCCGACCCAGCGCGGCATCCAGGAGCGGCACACCTTCGCCCGGGGCTCCTGGGGCGGGCAGTTCCATCCGGACTTCCAGCCGCAGCCGGGCGATGTCGTCGCCCATGAGCACTGGGGGCAGAGCGGGTTCGCCAACACCGACCTGGACCTCCAGCTCAAGCAGCACGGCATCACCCACGTGGTGGTCGTCGGCGTGCTGGCGAACACCTGCGTCGAGTCCACCGGCCGTTTCGCCATGGAGCTCGGCTATCACGTGACGCTGGTCCGGGATGCCACCGCCGCCTTCGAGGCCGAGATGATGCACGCCGCACACGAGCTGAACGGCCCGACCTTCGCCCATGCCATCGTCGTCGCGGGAGATCTCGTCACCGCGTTCAAGGAAGCCCGGTCAGGATCCTGACCGGGCGACCGCCCGGGCGAGCCGCGCCGCCGTCACTCGTGTCGGCGGACGGCGGCGGCACCGTCGAAAGGCGTCCTACGCCGCGGACATGCCCCACCGCCCGGCGCCCAGCAGGTTGAGATGGTGGGTGTGGAAGGCGTTCAGGGTACTGCGGTGGCCGACGCTGACGACCATGCACTCGGGCAGGCGTTCGCGGATCAGGCGGTACAGGGCGTGCTCGAGGCCTTCGTCGACGGCCGAGGTGGCCTCGTCGAGGAAGGCCAGGTGGGGCCGGTTCAGCAGGATCCTGGCGAACCCGAGGCGCTGCTGCTCGCCGGGGGACAGGATGCGCGACCAGTAGGCCTCGTCGTCGATCCGGCACTCCAGGTGGCCGAGCTGTACCGCGTGCAGCATCTCGCGCGCGAGCTGATCCGCGATCCGGTCGGGCGGCTCAGGATAGGCCAGGGCGGTACGCAGGCTGCCCATGGGCAGGTAGGGCTGCTGCGACAGGAACTGCGTGCGCCCGCCGGCGGGCCTGCGGATGGTGCCGTGCGCGTGCGGCCAGAGGCTGGCCAGGCTGCGCAGCAGCGTGGTCTTGCCGCTGCCCGACGCGCCTTTGACCAGGAGCGCCTCCCCCGGGCTCATGGTCAGGGTCAGGCCGTCGATGAGCGGCTCGTGGTCGGGACGCCAGACCCTCAGTCCCTCGATCACCAGGGCGCCAGGATGGTCGGCGACGGTCGGCGACGGCAGCCGGCGCGAGTCGTGGTTCGCGTCCATCAGGGCCGTCAGCCGGTCGAGCCCGGCTTGGTAGGCGGCGAAGGAGTCGTAGGAGTTCCTGAAGAAGGACAACGAGTTGTGCACCTGGCCGAACGCGTCGGCGGTTTGGGTGACGTCGCCGAGCATGAGCGTCCCGGCGAAGAAGCGCGGAGCCTGGATCACGTAGGGGAACACCTGCGCCACCTGGGTGACCGAGTCGTTGAACCCCTGCAGTTTCAGCCGCCGCAGGGCGATGATCCAGGTGTTCTTGATGACGGCGGTGAATCTGCTGGCCAGCGCCGCCCGCTCCATCTTCTCCCCGCCGTAGAACGCGATGTTCTCGGAGTGGTCCCGCAGGCGGATCAGCGCGTAGCGGAAGGACGCGGACAGCCCTTCGCGCAGGAACTCCAGCCTGATCAACGGGCGCCCGATCCTGAAGGCGATCAGTGAGGCGACCAGCACGTAGACGTAGGCGAGCACGACCATCGCCCGTGGTACCTCGTGACCGAAGACCGGGATCGGCCCCGACAGCCCCCACAGGATGGCGGTGAACGACACCAGCCGCAGGGCTGCGTCGACCGTGCCGGTCGACAGGTAGTGGGAGTCCTCGACGAACTGCTGGACGTCTTCCTGGATGCGCTGGTCGGGGTTGTCGACCGGCTCTGTCACGTACTGGCTCCGGTGGTAGGCGTGCCCGCTCAGCCAGTCGGTGATCATGTGGTCGGTCAGCCAGGTCCGCCAGTGGATGATGAACCGTTGGGAGACGAGATAGCTGATGAGGGAGCTGATCACGAAGATCGCGGCCAGGACCGTGAAGCGCACGATGGAGACCCAGAAGTCCTGCGCGTACATCTTTCCCAGCGCCGTGAAGATGTCGTTCAGCGCGTACGAGATCAGCACCTGGAGGCGTACCGCGAAGATCGTCAGTGCGAGGATGAGCAGGACCGTGAGGAGCGGCCGCCGGCCGCGCCGGAGGTCGAAGTACGGGAAGGCGAGCCGGCCGAACTGGCGTCCCCACCGCGTGTATCGCGCCAGCAGCCAGATCGCCGCGGCGCTGGCGACGAGGGTGACGATGAAGGCTGTGGCCATCCAGGTGAGGGATGCGAGCCACTCGTGCCGCCAGTCCAGACTTGCGGTCATACTTTCCCCCAGAAAGTCTGATTGATGCCCCGTTGGAGAAAGAACGAGCAATAAGTCCGTTTTCATCCTGCTTTGATGTCATTGCCTCGTGCGTGGTGACGGAGAGCCCCCCGTGACCCTCGACGGCAGCTGGACGGGCCCGTCGAAGTCCGGTAACCGGCCGTCGACCAGGGGCGGGCGGCCAGAGTTGACTTCCGCTACGGCCATGCGCCCGCGTGGTTCGGCCATGCCACATGCCGATATCTCTTTCGCCCGGATGAGTGGGCGCGGCGCACGCCGGAAGCCGGTGAGGCTCCTGGGGCGGATGGTGTTCATTCGATCTGGCGATTTCCTGGTTTATCTCCTCAAAAGCTGGCAGACCGCCTGCCGATAGTTGAGCTGCCGTTCCTGGACTTCGACAGAGAGGGAGGCGAGGGTGGGAAGGCAGGACCCCCACCGGCACAACTCCGGCCCCGGTGGTGTACACAGGCCACCGGCATCGAACGGGGAGGATCCGAGGCCGTGGACATGAAGCTCGAGGTCGTGGTGCTGCCGGTCGCCGACGTGGACCGATCCAAGAACTTCTACAAGGCGCTCGGGTGGCGGGAGGACGCCGACGTCGCCGCCGGTGAGGGCTTCCGCGTGGTGCAGCTGACCCCACCAGGCTCGGCGTGCTCGGTCATCTTCGGCCAGGGGATCACCCTGGCCGAGCCGGGCTCGATGCAGGGCGTGTACCTGATCGTCGACGACATCGAGGCGGCACGGTCCGAGCTCGTCGACCGCGGGGCCGATGTGGGTGAGGTGTTCCACGACGAGGGCGGGGTGTGGCACCACGCCGGGACCGAAGGGCGGGTGCCGGGACCGGATCCGGACCGCACGAGCTACGGCTCCTTCGCCTCGTTCAGCGACCCCGACGGCAACGGCTGGCTGCTCCAGGAGATCACCACCCGCCTACCGGGCCGGTGACCGTGAGCGGGCGGTCGTCTCCGCACGAGGAGTACCGAGATGCCAGTGACCTTTGATTCCGTGGCCGATCTGGCCGAGGCGCTACGCCGTGCGGAGGCCGCGCACGGTCGATACGAGAAGGAGATCGGGCACTACGACACGGACTGGCCGGACTGGTACGCGCAGTACATGATGCACGAGCAGGCCGGGGACGCGGGTACGGCGAGCGGGTGAACGCCGGCTCCTCTGCCTGCCGGCACCAGCGCGCTCCCGCCCGACCGGTCCCCGAGATCCACAACGGCGGCCTACCCGGCCTCATCCGCCCCGCCTGACGGCACGTGCCGCAGCAGCACCATCGCGGCGACGGCCAGCACCGCCACGATGGCGCTCGCGATGGCGCCGGCGAGATTCAGCCCGCTGGTGAACGCCTCCCGAGCCTGCTCCACAACCTGCGCGGCCTCCGGGCCGGGCAGGTCCCCGGCCACGGCGACGGCGCCGGCGAGCGTGTCACGCGCGCCGTCCGCGACCGACGCCGGGAGGCCTTCCGGCAGGGCGGCGCCGATCCCGCTTCGGTACGCGGCGGTGACGACGCTGCCCAGGGCGGCGATGCCCAGCGCGATGCCGAACTCCATGCCCGTCTCCGACATCGCCGCGGCCGAACCGGCCTTGTCCGGCGGCGCCGAGCCGACGACCAGGTCCGTACCGAGCACCATCATCGGGCTGATGCCCGTGTAGATGAGCACGAATCCGGTCACCAGCAACGGCAGCCCGCCGACGCTGTCGACCTGAGCGATGAGGGCGTATCCCAGCGCCGACAGGAACAGCGCGCCGCCGAGGACGTACCCGGGGCGTACCCGCCGGGTGATCGCGGGCGTCAGCGAGGAGGCCACGATCAGCGCCGCGGCGGCGGGCAGCAGCCACACGCCCGCCTCGACCGGCGACAGGCCCCCCACCAGTTGGAGGTACTGCGTGATGAACAGGTACAGCCCGCCCATCAGGCCGAGGCCGAGCAGCAGCACCAGCAGCGCGGCGCTGAACGCCCGGTTCCCGAACAGCCGCAGGTCCAGCAGCGGATCGGCCAGCCTGCGCTGGCGCAGCACGAACGCCACACCCAGGACCACACCGGCCAGGATCGTCCCGTACGCCAGGGCGTCCACCCCGTGCTCGGCCAGACGCTTGATCCCGTAGATCACCGGCAGCACCGTGAGCAGGGACAGCGCCACGCTGACCAGGTCGATCCGGCTCGCCCGCGCGTCCTTGTGCTCAGGCAGCAGCAGCGGCGCCGTCACCAGGAGCACCAGCATCACCGGTACGGCGAGCAGGAACACCGAACCCCACCAGAACCACTGCAACAGTGCGCCGCCGAGGACAGGGCCCACGGCGGTGCCGACGGAGAAGCACGTCACCCACACGCCGATGGCGACCCCGCGCTGCCGTGGGTCCCTGAACATGTTGCTGATCAGGGCAAGCGTCGAGGGCATCAGCGTGGCGCCTGTGACACCCAGCAGCGCGCGGGCCGCGATCAGCATCTCCGGGCCGGTGGACAGCGCGGCAAGGACCGAGGCGAGGCCGAAGCCGAACGCCCCGATCATCAGCAGCCTGCGGCGGCCGATCCGGTCGCCCAGGGTGCCCATCGTCACCAGGAATCCGGCGATCATGAAGCCGTAGATGTCGACCGTCCACAGCAGCTGGGTGCTGCTGGGGTCGAGGTCCGCGCTGAGGTGGGGGACCGCCAGGTTCAGCACGGTCGCGTCCAAGGCCAGCAGGATCGTCGGGAGCGTGAGCACGAAGAGCCCGAGCCACTCCCGAGGCCCTGCTCTGAGGCCTGCGGGGCCCTGAACTTCTGTCGTCATGGAAATCCTCCGTGGGTCGTCGATCGCCTGCGGCCGCCGCCGACGGCATCCCTGGGCAGACGGGCGCGCGTCTGCGCAGCCCGGCGGCGGTGAGCACGCCCCACCTTGCGACCGGGCACTCACGAGTTGCTCACATCCCGCTCAAGGCCCACTCTCGGCGCGTAAGGAGCTGCGTTACCGTGGCTCCCATGCGATTCGGGGTACTGGGGCCGCTGGCCGTATGGAGGGCGGACGGCAGCCCGGTCGCCGTGCCAGGGCTCAGGACCCGCGCCCTGCTTGCCGCCCTGCTGTCGCACGAGGGGCGCCCCGTGTCCGCGGACCGGCTCGTCGAGGAGTTGTGGGGCGAGGGGGAGCTCCCGGGCAATCCCTCCGCCGCCCTGCAGACCAGGGTCTGGCAGTTGCGGAAGGTGTTCGAGGACGCCGAAGCGGGCGGCCGAGACCTGCTGGCGCTGCGCGATGGCGGCTACCTGCTGCATACGGAACCCGACGGCGTCGACATGGGCAGGTTCGGCGCGCTGACGGCACGCGCGCGGGTCGCCGACGACCCCGGCACCCGTGCGGCCCTGCTGTCCGACGCCCTCGCGCTGTGGCGGGGCGCGGCGTTCTCCGGCTTCGAGGACGCCGCGTTCGCGCGTCCGGTCGCCACCCGCCTCGAAGAGGCCCGTCTCGCCGCCCTCGAAGCGCACGCCGAGGCCCGGATCGACCTGGGCGAACACCTCGGCGTGGCGCAGGACCTGCACGAACTCGTCGTGCGGCACCCGCTGCGGGAGCGGCTGCGCGCCCTCCAGATGCGCGCGCTCTACGCCGGGGGCCGGGCGAGCGAGGCACTGGCCGGCTACCAGGAGCTGCGAGCCCGGCTCGCCGACGAACTGGGCCTGGACCCAGGGCCCGCACTCGCCGCCCTGCATCAGGCCATGCTGGAGCAGGATCCGGCGCTGAGCGCCGGGCCCACCGCCACGGATCCGCCGCGCCGTCCCGCCACGAACCTGCCCGCTCCGCTGACCCGGCTGGTCGGCCGCCAGGGCGCGGTCGCCGAGGTGAAGTCCCTGTTCGCCATCACACGGCATCTGACGCTGACCGGCTCGGGCGGCGTCGGCAAGACCAGGCTCGCGCTGGAGGCGGCGGCCCAGCTCGCCGGCGACTTCCCCGACGGTACGTGGCTGGTCGAACTGGCCGCGCTGGGCCGTACCGGCGGCGCCGACGCGGCGGACCCGGTGGCGGAGGCCGTCATGGCCGCGCTCGGCGTCATGGAAGGGAGCGGGCCCTCGTTCCCCGGCACCGGCGGGCCGTCCTCGCCCGCCGAGAGACTCGCCGGGGCCCTCGGCGACAAGCGGCTGCTGCTGCTCCTCGACAACTGCGAGCACATCGTCGGCGCGGTCGCGGAACTGGCCGCGCTGCTGCTCAGGCGCGTCCCCGGCCTGTACATCCTGGCCACCGGCCAGGAGCCGTTGGGCATCCTGGGCGAAGTGGTCTGGGCCGTTCCCCCGCTGGAGGTGCCCGACCTCACCCGAGAGACGGAACTCGACGCCGTTGCCCGCTCCAGCGCCGTCGAACTGTTCGTGGCCCGGGCCGGCGCCGCGGCACCCGGCTTCACACTCGAGGCCGGCAACGCCTGGGACGTGTCGGAGATCTGCCGACGGCTCGACGGGATCCCCCTGGCGCTCGAACTGGCCGCCACCCGGGTACGGGCTCTCGGCGTGCGAGGGCTGCTCGCCCGCCTCGACGACCGTTTCCGGCTCCTGGCCACCGGATACCGGGGCGCGCCGCCCCGCCAGCAGACGCTGAGGGCGATGATCGACTGGAGCTGGGACCTGCTGACCGGTCCCGAGCGCACCGTGCTGCGCCGGCTCGCCGTCCACGCCGAAGGCTGCACGCTGGAGGCGGCGGAGGTCGTCTGCGCCGGGGGAGGGGTACGCTCCGAGGACGTCCTCGACCTGCTCGCCCGCCTCGTGGACCGTTCGCTGGTCGTCATGGCCGACAGCGGCGACGAACCCCGCTACCGGCTTCTCGAATCGGTCGCCGACTACGGCCTGGCCCGCCTGCGCGAGGCGGGCGAGACCGACGTCGTACGCCGCCGCCACCGCCGGTACTACACGGACTTCGCCGAGCGCGCCGGACCGCGGCTGCACGGCCCCGACCAGCGGCGCCGGCTGCGCCTGCTGGACGCGGAGGCCGCCAATGTCCGCAGGGCGCTCGACCACGCCGTCCAGCACGGTGCCGCCGAGGACGCGCTCAGGCTGGTCAACGCCCTGGTCTGGTACTGGTTTCTGCGCGGCAGGCTCCGGGAGGCAGGCCGGTCGCTGGAGGCGGCGCTCGCCGCGGCCGCCCAGAACCCGGACGCCGTGTCGTCCTTGCAGGCCCAGGCCAGGGCCTGGCGGGCGGGGTTCGCCGTGCTCGTCGGGGACGGCGCCGAGCGGACGCAGGACGGCAGGCCCGCGGCGGAGCTCGCCCGGGACGTCGCGGACCGGCGCGAGCGGGCCAGAGCCCAGTGGTTCCTCGGCTTCGCCCTGTTCGGGGTCGGCGACCAGGCCGCAAGCGAAGAACTCATCGACCGGGCGCTGGAAGGCTTCCAGGCTCTCGGCGACACCTGGGGGACCGCCGCGGCGCTGAGCGTCCGGGCCAACCAGGCGCATGTGCGCGGCGACCTCGCGCGGCTCGCGCACGACGGGCGGCGCAGTGCTGCGCTCTTCGCCGAACTCGCCGACGGCTGGGGGCGGTTGCAGACCGTCGAACCGCTCGCCTCACTGGCCGAGATGGCGGGCGACTACGAGCGCGCGGCCCAGCTCCACCGCGAAGGGCTGCTCTTGGCCGAGGACCTGGGGCTGTGGCCGGCGGCCGCGGATCGGCTGACCAGCCTGGGCAGCACCGCCATGCTCATCGGGGACCACACGAGGGCGCGGGAGTTCCACCAGAGGGCGCTGCGCCTCGCCGCCGAGCACAGCTTCAGGCAGGGAGAGATCCACGCCGAAATCGGCCTCGGGCTCGGAGCGCGCCGCGAAGGACGGCTCGACACCGCCGAGGCCCACCTGCGCCACGTGCTGGGCCGGCAGTACAGGATGGCCTTCGAACCCGGCCGCGCGCTCGTCCTGGCCGAACTCGGCTTCGTCGCCGAGCTGCGCGGCGACGCGGACCAGGCCCTGTGCCTGCACCTGGACGGCTGGACCGCGGCCCACAGGACGGGAGACGCCCGGGCCATGGCGCTGGCCCTTGAAGGGCTGGCAGGAGCCCACGCCCTCGCGGGGCGCCACGCGTACGCGGCCGTGCTGCTCGGAGCGGCGCACGCGGCCAGGGACTCCGTGGGCATGCCGCTTCCCCCTGCCGAACGGGGCGACGTCGACCGGATCGCAGGGGCGGTTCGGGCACACCTGGAGGAGGACGCCTATCAGGCCGCGTACCTGCGCGGCACCACGCTGACTCCTGAAGCGGCACGTGCCGCGGACTCCCAGGCTGAAACGCCCCCAGGCGTGCCCTCACCGCCCGCGGACCGCTCGGTGGCCTGCTGACAGGGGACGCCCTGGGTTCGCGCAGGCTCAGGGATCCCCTGCAGCACGATCGAGGAGGCGAGCCGATCAGCGCGGGACGTCCTCGTCCCCCCACAGCAGCAGCGTGGGCGCACCGATCCGGGCGATCGCCTGGTGGACGGGACGCCGGTCGGCGAACAGGGCCGACAGGACCGAGGCGAAGGCCGTCACGGCCGCACCGAGCCTGCGGGGCTGGGCGGCGCGCAGTTCGTCGGCCAGCAGCGCGGTCATGTCCGGCGGTCGGGCACGACGACCGGCCCCAGGGCGCTCAGCGGCCCGATGACGTCGAGCACCATCGACGCGCTGCCCGCCATCGGGTGGACCAGCAGGTGGGTGGGGCCGCCCCGGCCGGCACCGGCGCTCAGGTAGTGGACGGCCGTGCCGCAGACGTCGGGCCTCTCCACCGCTCGCGCAGAAGGTGGACCGGCTCTGCTCAGCCGGCGGGGCGGGGGTCCCAGCGCTCGGTGAAGAGCCGCTCGCTGGGCGGGTGCCCTGGCAGCGGTTCGGTGTGGACGGCGCGCAGGCCGTCAAGGGCGATGGCGACGATGCGCGTGCGGGCCTGGACGGCGGCCTCGATGAGGTCCTTGCGGCCCTGCTTGCGGAGCTGTTCCAGGACGGGTGAGGTGCCGTGCTGTTCGATCAGGAGGGAGACGTCGACGGGGGTGACGTCCGGCCGCAGCACACCGGCCTCGTGGGCGCGGGCGACGAGGGCGGCCAGGAGCGCGTCGGACCGCTCGGACTTGGCCCGCATCTGCGCGGATATCTCGATCGTGCCGGCGATCGGCGCGAGTGAGCCCTGGCCGAACTCGATGCATTCGGTGATGAAGCCGGTCAACCCCTCCCACGGGTCGTCCGCGGCCAGCCCCTGCGCGGCGGCGTTGTTCCAGTTGTCGAGGGAGAGCTCCGACAGGCGCTGGAAGAGCTCCTCCTTGGTGCGGTAGCGGCGGTAGAGGCTGCCGATGCCGACTCCCGCGCGGGCGGCGATCGCGGCCACCGACGCGTGGACTCCGTCAGCGGCGAGCACCTCGCGGGCGGCCTGGAGAAGTGCGCGGTCGTTGCGTTCGGCCTCGGCCTGGCGTGGGGCGCGGCGCCGGTGTTCAGGCATGACATCGATCATATCCGCTTGCGGAGCGAGACGCTCCGTTATACGGTGCCGATTCTATCGGAGCGAAAGGCTCCGTTTATTGAGGAGCGGTGATCGTGCGCGCAGCGGTGATGGACAGGTTCGGTGGGCCGGAGGCGTCCCACGGTGACGGCCAGGTGCGGGTGGCGGTGGGGCACGCCGGTGCGACGATCGGCGAAACCCGGCTCATCCCATGAGCGCGCGAAGGGTGCGCAACGCGACGCAGTCGGCGGCGCCCGCGCCGAGCATCGCGCCGCTGATCACGACAGTGCTGGTGGGGGCGATCGCGGCGCTGCTCGACACCACGATCGTCGCGGTGGCGCTGAACGAGTTGCGCCGTGACCTTGACGCGGGGGTCACCGTGATCCAGTGGGTCACGACGGCGTACGTGCTGGCGATGGCCGCGGTGATCCCGTTGGTCGGCTGGACCGTGGGCCGGTTCGGCGCACGCGCCATGTGGTTGACCGTGCTCGGGCTGTTCCTGGTCGGATCGGTGCTGTCCGGTATGGCGTGGTCGATCGACTCGCTCATCGCCTTCCGGGTGCTGCAGGGACTGGGCGGTGGCATGATCCTGCCGTTGACCCAGCTCACCCTGGTCAGGGCCGCAGGGCCGGAGCGCCTCGGGCGGGTGTTGGGGGTCAGCGGGCTGATCGGTCAACTGGCCCCGATCTCCGGGCCGCTGCTCGGAGGGCTGCTGATCGACGGCTGGGGCTGGCGGTGGATCTTCTTCGTCAACGTGCCCATCGTGCTCGTCTCGCTCCTCATGACCGTGCGGTGGTTCCCGCGCGACAGGCAACGTTCCGACGAGGCCCTCGACCTCGTCGGGCTCGCCCTGCTGCCGACCGCGGTGGTCGCGCTGCTCTACGCCCTGTCCACCGTCGACACCGGACCGGATGCCGCGGTACGCGTCGAGACGCTCGCGGGTGGGATCGCCGCCGTACTGCTGCTGACGGCCTTCGTCGTCCGGTCGGTGCGCCGTGGCGGGGTAGGCCTGATCGACCTGCGGCTGTTCGCCGACGCCTCCTTTCGCGCCGGCGTGGTGATGATGTTCGTCCTCGGCGTCACGACCTGGGGGCCGATGTTCTTGCTGCCGCTGTACTACCAGCAGGTCCGCGGGCTGTCGGCGTTCGACGCGGGACTCGTGCTCGCGCCACAGAGCGTCGGTGTCGGCCTGGCGTACCTGCTGGTCGGCCAGAGGGCCGACCGCCTGCCGCCCCGTCCGCTCGCGCTCGCCGGAATGGCCGTCGCCACCGCCGGCACCATCCCGTTCGCCTTCGCCACGGCCGGCACCGACACGCTCCTGCTGGGCGCGGCGCTTCTCGTGCGAGGAATCGGGTTCGGCGTCGCCGGCCTGACCATCGCCGTGGCGATCTACCGGACGCTCACGCCTGCGGCCGTCCCGGGCGCCGCCAGCGCCGGCAACGTCATCCAGCGCATCGGCGCAGGCACCGGCACTGCCCTGATGGCCCTCATCCTCCAGGCCGGCGGTTACACACCAGCCCTGACCTGGATGCTCATCCTCACCGCCGTCGGCCTGGCCGCCACCGTGCTTCTGCCCGGCCGCGCACGACCTACCTCGGCGCCGACCACGCAACAGACCACGCCGCCGACGGAGGGCACCGCCCAGCCCTGAGCGAGCGGCCGCCACAGAAGGAGAACAGACCTGTGATCAACGTAGGGATCATCATCGGAAGCACCCGCCCTGGACGCAACGGGGAGGCCGTGGCCCGCTGGGTTCACGAGCTGGCGGCACAGCGAGGCGACGCCCGGTTCGAGCTGGTAGATCTGAAGGACTTCGACCTGCCGCACCTGGACGAGGTGATGCCGGCCGCGATGGGCCGGTACGAGCACCCACACACCAAGGCCTGGGCCGACATGATCGCGTCTTTCGACGCGTACGTCTTCGTCACGCCCGAGTACAACCGCTCGACCTCCGGGGTGTTGAAGAACGCCATCGACTTCCTGTACGCCGAATGGAACAACAAGGCGGCCGGGTTCGTCGGCTACGGTGTCGACGGCGGTACCCGAGCCGTCGAGCACCTCCGCCTGGTCATGGGCGAGCTCCACGTCGCCGACGTACGAGCCCAGGTCGCCCTGTCGCTGTCCGCCGACTTCGAGCACTTCAGTCTGCTGCGGCCGGCCGCCCATCAAGAGGAAGCCGTCGCCACCATGCTGGACCAGGTCATCGCCTGGGGGACCGCGATGAAGGCGGTGCGAGCTGACCGCGGCCGCGCCGTTGGAGCGGACGTCTCGTGCGCTCTTCGGGCACAGGGATGAGCAGCGCCGCGCTGATGAGCGGGTTCGGAGCTGAGGGCCGACCGGCCCCTTCTCCTGCTGCGCTCGGTGTTCGTCACTCGGGCGCGTCCGGAGGGATGTCATCGGAACACGTGGGCGTTCTCGCTGACCCAGTCGTGCAGGGTCAGCGGCGGTTCGCCGGTGAGCCTCTCGACGGTGTCGAAGACGTGGTGGTCCCAGTCGGCTGACTGGCGCTTGAGCTCGAGAAGCGCGTCCAGGCGCGGGCCGCGCCAGCCGAGGCGGTCGAATTCGGCCTGTGCCTCGGCCCTGGTGCGTTCGACGAGCCGGATCGGCCGGCCGAGGACCTGGCCGATGATGTCGGCCTGGTCCTGGGGGGAGAGGGCACGGCCACCGGTGAGGGTGTAGGTCTGGCCGTGGTGGCCGGGGGTGGTCAGGACGTGGGCGGCGACGGCGGCGATGTCGCGGGGGTGGATCATGGCGGAGACCGGGTCGCCCTCGGTGACGTACATGGTCTGCTCGGCGGCGATGGCGGCGGCGTAGCCGTACAGATAGACCATGAAGGTGCCGGGGCGCAGGATCGTCCAGGCCGGGCAGAAATCCTTGACGACCTGCTCGCCCAGGCGGTGGCCGGTGCTGATCGGGTCGGTGGCGTCGAAGGTGACGCCGCTGGTGGACAGCTTGACCAGGTGGGTGACGCCGGCCGCGGCGGCGGCGGCTGCGAGGGCGCGTTCCTGGACAGGGCCCTCAGGGCCGTACCCGGGTGGCAGGACGAAGACCTTCTCGACGCCGTCGAGCGCGGCGGCCAGGGTGTCGGGCCGGTCGAAGTCCCCGGCGACGACCTCGACGCCGGAGGGGAAGGTGGCCTTGGCGGGCTCGCGGGTCATGGCGCGGACGGGGATGTCGCCGGCGGCGAGGAGGGCGACGAGTTCGGAGCCGACGTTGCCGGTGGCACCGGTGATGAGCATCATGGGCGGGGCCTTTCAGACGGAGAGCGTGGTGTTGAGGAACAGGGAGATGACCAGGCCGATCAGGGCCATCGGGATGACGGCGATGAAGACGGGCCGCAGGGCGTCGGCGTAGGCGGCCGCGTCGGCCGCGCCGTACGGGAGCCTGCTGGTCATGAGGGCGGCGAAGAACGACACTCCGAGTGCCGTGCCGCTCTGGCGGGCCAGGGTGGCGGTGCCCTGGGTGGCGCCGATGTCGGCGCGGCTGGAGGTGCCGCGGGCCGCCAGGCTGAGGGCCTGGGTGTTGAGGCCACCGGCGATACCGAACAGCAGCAGGTAGACGGCGGCCAGGAACGGGCTGGTGGCGGGACCGGCGGTGGCGAACAGGGCGGCGGCCACGGCGAAGACGGCCATGCCGGCGACGGGATACCAGCGGTAGGAGCCGGTGCGGGCGATCAGCTTGGTGGTGGTGTACGACGTGGCCACGACGCCGAGCATCATCGCGGTGAGCAGGTGGCCGGAGGCCTGGAGGCCGATCGTCAGGACGGTCTGCAGCCACAGCACCAGGTAGTTGACGATGCCGAGGCCGACGAACCCGGCGATGAAGCCGACCGCGACGACGACGGTGAAGGTGCGGTCGCGAAACAGGCGCAGCGGGATGATCGGGTCGGCGGCGTGGCTCTGGGACAGCACGAACAGCGCCGACGACAGGGCGGTGGTCGCGGCCAGGCCGACGATGACGGGGGACGTCCAGGTGTGGGTGGTGCCCGCCCAGGTGGTGAGCAGGTTCAGCGAGACGATCGCGGAGATGAGCAGGAGCACGCCGAGATAGTCGACGCGAGCCTTCGACCTGCTGTGGGCAGGCAGGTGGAGCCGGGTGGCGACGATGACGATGACGACGCAGCCGATGGGCAGGTTGACCAGGAAGATCCAGCGCCAGCCTGCCAGGTCGGTGAGCAGGCCGCCGAGAGTGGGGCCGGCCAGCGAGGCGGCGCCGAAGGTGAGGGAGAGCCAGCCGTAGTAGCGGGCGCCTTCGCGAGGGCCGAACATCTCGCCGATGATGGCGAGCACCGAGATGAACAGGCCGCCGCTGCCGACGCCCTGGATGAGGCGGAAGGCTATGAGCTGGGACATGGTCGAGGCCAGACCGCAGGCGGCCGAGCCGGCCAGGAAGACCAGGATCGAGATCAGGAAGATGCGCTTGCGGCCGAACAGGTCGCCGAGTTTGCCGTAGACGGGCGCGGTGGCGCTGCCGGCGATGAGGTAGCCGGTGGTGATCCAGGCGAAGGCGTCGAGTCCGCCGAGGTCGCCGATGACGCGCGGCAGGGCGGTGGCGACGACCTGGGAGTCGAGGAGGGACAGGAAGACGGCGGCCATCAGGGTGGCGACGACGGTGGTGGCCGGCTCGGCCGGTGCGGTCCCGACGGCGGGCGCCGCAGAGCGAGAAGACATGGAAGGGGAGTCCTTGCGATCGGAGAGCCGCGCCGATGAGGCACGGGCTCTCGAGAAACGAACCGTTGAAGAACGCCACCGCGTGGGCGACGGAGAATGGATGCGGCCAGGCGTGCGCCTGACGTGAACCGGCCTTACTCGGCCCTCTCAACCCTGATCAACCACATTGATCACGGTTCTTCGGATGGTCGTTTGTTCTCGAGGCTCCAGGGGATCGCAGATATTGACAGCTGGTGGTGATCAGCCAGCTGGACGCGAGCGACAGTAACAGCCGCGCGACCACGGTGCAACCGCGGTGGCGTCAACGGCCGGGCGCGTCCGTCGCTCTCATTCGCCCCGGATGGCCGGCCGGCTGTTCGGCACAGCCGGCATGCGAACCACGTCGAGCGTCGGCACGCCGGCGGGTCACAGTGGTTCGACGACCTCCGACTCGTTGGGGATGCCCCGCTCGACCACGTCGGGCGTCACACCAGGGCGGCGCCACGCCCGGTACTCCTGGAATGCCATGGGCAGACCCCGCGCGGTGAAGGGATCGGCCGAATCCATGATCTGGATGTGCAGGTGCGGCTGCGTGGAGTTGCCCGAGTTGCCGCAGTCGGCCAGCTCCTGGCCGGCCACGACCGACTCGCCCTCGCCCACCCGCACCGAACCGGCGCGCAGGTGCGCGAGCACGACATACCCGCCACGATGGTCCAGCTCGAGAAGCACATGGTTTCCCGCGATGGCGCCGGCGCCCCCGCGAGCCCTGGCCGCCTGGGTCAGGGCGTAGGGCAGCAGGGCGAGCTGCGACCGTCGCGCCACGTGGTCCACCTCGCCGTCGTGGACCGACACGACCCTCCCATCCGCGGGGGCGAGGATGGGCTGACCGAAGGCGAAGAACCGCTCCACCGGCTCCGTGTACAGCAGCGACCGCCAGTCCCGCTTGGTGGCCGTGCGCCTGCCTTGTACAGCGATGAAGTCCATGGCGTACGTCGTGGCGAACAGGTGAGTACCGTGGCTGGGCACGCGCCGCGCGGGACTGTTGCGCGCGAGCCACGTGCCGCGAAACGGCAGCCTCAGCACGACATGGTCAGGTGTGGACATCGCGAGCCCTCCGTGTCGTCAACTCGCAGCCGGTCACGAACTCTATCGGCGCGGCCACCGCGCACTCGACCCCGATGTCCGCGCATTCCCATGCGTGGCCCTGCGCGGGGCCTGAGCCGGCGCACCAGGCGCCTGGCCGGACGGGGCGAGCGGAAACACCCGCTCTCGTGCGACACGCCCGGTTTCGACCGCGCGACCGACGCCGCAGGTTTCGGCCGGTGTCAGCGGGAACGTGAACGCCACGAGGAAAGGGCGCCATGCCCAGCACGACGACGTCGCCCGCCACGGCGTGATCCCGCCGTCACAGAGGCCGGCAGGAAGGTAGCGACATGGACGCGCAGGAAGATGTGATCTCGGTACTGGTCACCGACCACCGCGAGGTCGAGCAGATGTTCACCGAGCTGGAACGGATGATCGGTGACATCGGCGAGAAAGCCAAGACACTGACCGATCAGGTGACCATCGAGCTGGTCCGGCACTCGATCGCCGAGGAGGCCTACCTGTACCCGGCGGTGCGCGAGCACGTGCCGGGCGGCGACCGGCTGGCAGATGAGGAGCTCGCCGAGCACGCCGAGGCCGAGCAGACGATGAAGCGTCTGGAGGGGCTGGAGCCGGGGGACAACGCGTTCTGGCCCACCGTCCGTCTGCTGATGGAGCAGATCCGCCACCATGTCCGCGAAGAGGAGGCCGATCTGTTCCCGCGGTTGCGGGCGGCCTGCACCGAGGAGCAGCTGAAAGAGCTGGGCGGCAAGATCGAGCGTGCCAAGAAGGTCGCGCCGACCCGGCCGCATCCTTCCGCGCCCGATACCCCGCCCGCCAACAAGCTGCTGGCGCCGGGAGTGGGTCTGGTCGACCGGATCCGCGACGCACTCTCCGGCCGAGGTCGCTCCTGACCTCGCCCGACAGTCGCTCGGAAAGAGCCGCCAAGGGACATTCCTCCGGCACCGTGGATGGGGCAGGCCAGGCGAAGGGAGCTCTCTCCTGTCCATGAGCCCCGATTGTCCATGAGCCCCGATCGACACGGCCCCGCTCAGCGCGCCGGGGTGGACTCGCACGCTCAACGCCGCGCATCCGCCGCAGGGGCGCACGGGACGTCGACGGGCCGGATCCGTCGGACCAGACGGGCATCCCTGCTATGGCCGTCGAGCTGCACCGTCAAATACAGGTATGGGCATGCCCCTTCATTGGAAATCACCCCGATTCGCGGAATGCGGAACCCACCCCGACGGTTGCAGCACCACATATCCGGATTAATCACATAATTCCGGGAACCAGCCCGGGCCCCGCCCAGGCACAAGAGACCAGACACGGAGTGATCCGCATGTTCACGATGAAGAACGTTCTCGCAGCCGGAGCAGTGGCAGCCTTCGCCCTCGTCGCACCCGCGACCGTGTCGGCCGATGTCTTCAGCACCGACACCGTGGCCGCCGCACACCACATCGCATCCGCCGACAGGCCCGGCCTTGGCAACGGAATCAGCCTGGGCGGCACCAATGCGGGTGGCGGCGGCAGCAACAGAAACAACTAATACACATTTCTGAAATCTTGTGAAAAGGGAAACGAAGAGGCGCCGGAAGCCACGCTTTTCGGCGCCTCTTCGCCGTTGCCGGAGACTTCTCCGCTGGCGGCAGAGGGCGGTCATCGGGGTCCCCTTGGCCCTGCGGTACGGCCCGCATGCTGGAGGCGAGCCCTGTCAAGATCGCCGGGCCCGTCCCGCAGGGCGGGATCGACGCTGGACGCGAGGGCTCTTCGCGGGTCCTCCGCATCTTTTCGGATTATCTTGGGCGCGATGTCGATCCGGCGGTTCCGCCGTTCGACTCATGGGTGAGAGGGTCCGAACGGGACCCGCGACACGGTAGGAGAAGACCGTGAAGTACATGC
This sequence comes from Nonomuraea sp. bgisy101, assembly GCF_057708945.1. NCBI lineage: Bacteria > Bacillati > Actinomycetota > Actinomycetes > Streptosporangiales > Streptosporangiaceae > Nonomuraea > Nonomuraea sp. bgisy101. Next base: position 40,056 of record NZ_JBYITD010000041.1, on the reverse strand, counting down.
TGATCATGCGTGCGACCGACGAGGCCAACGCCGCGTTCCAGGATGTCGACTTCAACCAGATCATCGAGTCCATGGGCCGGTTCAACGATGAGATGATCTCGGCGGGCGTGCTGGTCGCCGCGGAGGGTCTCGACGACGCGTCACAGGGCGTTGTCGTGGACTACTCCTCCGAGCCTCCCGTCGTCACCGACGGACCCTACGGTGAGACCAAGGAGCTGTTCGGCGGATTCTGGATCCTCGACGTCGCCTCGAAGGAAGAGGCCGTCGAGTGGGCCAAGCGGGCACCGATGAGCGGTCCCGGGATGAAGGCCGAGATCCGGCGCGTCGCCAGCATCGAGGAGTTCCCGCAGGACAACGAGTGGATCCAGAAGGAGCGGGCATGGCGGGTGGCGACCGGCCAGCTGTGAGCGATCCGTACGGCGGTCGGCAGGCCGTGGCGGCGGTGTGGCGGATCGAGTCCGCGCGCATCGTCAGCACGCTCGCCCGGTTCACCGGCGATTTCGCGCTGGCCGAGGACCTGGCCCAGGAGTCACTGGCCGAGGCGCTTGTCGCCTGGCCGCGGGACGGCGTGCCGCGCAATCCCGCGGGCTGGTTGCTCACGGTGGGACGGCGCCGGGCGATCGACTCCTACCGCCGCCGCTCGGCTCTCGACGAGAGGTACGCCGCCCTTGCCAGGCATCTGGGCGAGGGCGGCCTAGCCTCCGGCGATCCCGGCATGCCTCTGGCGGGCGCCGCACCGGACACCGACCTGCTGTGGGATCCGGACCGCATCGATGACGACCTGTTGGCGCTGATGTTCATCGCCTGCCATCCGGTGCTGTCGCGCGAGGCCCAGATCGCGCTCACGCTCCGCGTCCTCGGTGGCCTCACGAGTGACGAGATCGCCCGCGCCTTCCTCGTGCCGACCGCCACGGTGCAGGCGCGAATCACGCGGGCGAAGAAGACGCTCGCGGCCGCGCGGGTGCCGTTCGACGTGCCGCCGTCCGACGAGTGCCGCAAGCGGCTCGGCTCGGTGCTCAGCGTGCTGTACCTGATCTTCACCGAGGGTTCGACTGCCTCCTCCGGAGATCAGTGGATCCGCCTCGACCTGGCTCGCGAGGCGGTCCGGCTGACCAGGATCCTGGCGCGGCTGGTCCCGGACCAGGCGGAGGTGCACGGCATGCTCGCGCTCTTCGAGCTCACCGCCGCCCGGTTCCCTTCGCGCCTGGATGACGACGGCGAACCGGTCCTGTTGGAGAAGCAGGACCGCCGGCGTTGGGACCGGGCTGCGATCCGGCGCGGTCGGGCGGCGTTGGTTCAGGCCGGGCGGGCCGGTCGTGGTCTCGGTGTCTACGGCGTGCAGGCCGCGATCGCCGAGTGTCACGCGGTAGCGCCGTCTGTCGAGGCGACGGACTGGGAGCGGATCGTGCTGCTCTACGAGGCGCTTGGCCGGCTGGCGCCTTCGCCGGTCGTCGAGCTCAACCGGGCGGTCGCGATCTCCATGGCCCAGGGCCCGGCGGCCGCACTCGCGGTCGTCGACGATCTGGTCGCGGCGGGCGGCCTCTCCGGCTCCCATCTGCTGCCGAGCGTGCGCGGCGAACTGCTCAGCCGACTCGGGAAACCCGACGACGCGCGGCGTGAGATCGAGCTCGCCGTACAGCTCTGCGGGAACGAGCGCGAGCGCGGCCTGCTCCAGCGCAAGCTCGCCGCCTTGGACTGACGATCCGGCGAGACCCGGCGGCCCTCACCGCACTCGGCCTCCTGGCGGGCCCACCTCCGCGTAGAGCCTGGAATAGCGGTTGTAGAGGCCGGTGGGCACCAGATAGGCGTTGATGACGACCTGCATCAGGAGCAGGAAGACGCCGTACTGCACGGCGCCGAGGCCGGGCACGACGTCCACCGGCAGCGTGTAGGCCATGACGACCCGCACGGCCGCGTCGAGCAGCAGGCCGGTGCCGTAGATCACCGTCACCACCCGCCAGATCCTGCGGAAGGCGGGCAGCCGCTCCCACAGCACGTCCCACGACTCGCGGTTCGGGCCGATGCGCCCTTCCAGCAGGAAGCGGGTGAGAACGAAGGCCAGCGGCCGGTCGCCGCGTGCGGTGGCCAGGAACCAGAGCCCGGCCACGGCGGTGAACCAGCCGTCCTTCGCCAGCAGGAACCGGTGGTCGTGGACGAGCAGGGACACCGCGGCGCTGCCCAGCATCATCGCCGTCATGAACAGGCTCAGACCGTCGGGCCTGCGCCGCCGTAAGAGGGCCAGGACGACGCTCAGGCCGGGGACGAGCGAGCTGACAAGCAGCGCGCCGTGATCGCTGACGCCGGTGGCGCGCAGCAGGTAGTACACGCCGATCGGCACGGCGACGTCCACCGCCACGACCAGCAGCCCCTTCGACCGAGGGCTCATCGCGCGGCCCAGGTGGCGCGGGCGAAGAGCTCGGCCAGCTCCTCGGCGTACTCGGCCAGGTCCGCGTCCGGGTCGGCCTCCAGCAGGAACGGCAGACCGTCGAGCGCGCGCTGGATCGCCATCGCCATCACGCGGGTGCTGAACGGGCGGAACGCTCCGGTGTCCTGGCCCCAGGAGAGCAGTCGTTCGATGTGGGCCAGGGCCGACAGGTCGGTGGCGGCCTCCCGGGCGGCCGTGCCGCCCTCCGGCCGGAAGTTGAGGAAGATCTCCGTGGCGGCGCGCATCTCGGCCCGGTGGTCGCCGATGTACTCCACCAGCGAGCGGATGTAGGTGTCGAGGGCCGCGACGGGCGTGGTCTGGGCGCCGACCCTGGCGGTCATGAAGGCCGCCAGGTCGGCGTAGATCGTGGAGAGCGCCTGGCCGATCAGCTCGTCCTTGCCGTCGAAGTGATAGGAGATCATACGGGTGCTGCTGAGCTCTGCGCGCTCGGCGATGCGGGCGAAGGAGGCGTGGTGGTAGCCGAGTTCGGCGATCGTCTGGATCGCGGCCGTCACGATCTGCCGCCGTCTGGCGGAGCTGGTGACCGAGTCCGCCCTTTTTACTTGCATGAGTAATTTTTAACTCATGTGAGTAAGGCGAGCAAGGGGCTCGCGACGGTGCCGGCATCCGGCTCAGAGCGATCGCCACCGGCTTGGGACGGCAAAGGGTTAGCGCAAACGCGGCCCCGGTGAGAACAGCATGAGGCGCGTCGCCCGTGCGGACCCGGGTCCGCCGCGCCCAGGAAGGAGATCAGCTCATGCGCGCCGTCACCTACGACGCCTACGCGGCCGACAACTCGCGACTGAAGGTCGGCGAGATCCCCGATCCCAAGCTCGGGCCGGGCGAGGTGCTCATCGAGGTTCGCGCGGCAGGGGTCAACCCGGTGGACTGGAAGATCATGGCCGGTCTGCTGGACGGGATGATGCAGACGGTGTTCCCGGTCGTGCCCGGCTGGGACGTCGCCGGGGTGGTGCGGGCGGTCGGCCCCGACACTCCGGAGTTCGCGCCCGGCGACGAGGTCATGTCCTATGCCCGCAAGACCGTCGTGCAGGGCGGGACGTTCGCCGAGTACGTCACGGCGCCGGCCTCGGCGGTCGCGCGCAAGCCGTCCGCTCTCGACTGGAACCAGGCCGGAGGGCTGCCGCTGGCGGGGCTGACCGCCCAGCGCAGCCTCGACCGGCTCGAGATCGGCCCTGGCGACATCCTGTTGGTGCACGGCGCATCGGGTGGCGTCGGCGGTTTCGGGGTCCAGATCGCCCGCGACAGGGGTGCCCGCGTCATCGCAACCGCCTCCGAACGCAATCACGGCCACGTGCGGGAACTGGGCGCCGAACCGGTGACCTACGGAGAGGGCCTGGCCGACCGCGTCCGCGCGCTGGCCTCGGACGGCGTGACGGCCGTGGCCGACTTCGTCGGCGGCCAGCTCGAGACGACCCTCGCCGTTCTGGCCGAGGGCGGGCGGCACGTGTCGATCGCCGACAACACCGTGGAGCAGCACGGCGGCCACTGGATCTGGGTACGGCCGGACGGCGCCAAACTCGCCGAACTGGCCGAGATGGCCGACAGGGGGGCGTTGACGGTCGAGGTGGCGCAGACCTTCCCGCTGGAGCAGGTCGGCGCGGCCTTCGACCTCAGCCGTAGCGGCCACGTCCGCGGCAAGCTGGCGATCACGCCCTGACCCCGGCGGACCGTCCCGCAGCGCCGGCGACCCCTCCTGGGTCACTCGGGCGCGAGGGGGGGCGAGGCGGTCCCCTGCGCCGCCGGAGCAGGGATCACGCCCGGGGTGTGCTGCCGGCCGCGCGCAGGCGGCGGCCGAGTTCGAGGCCGAAGAGGATCTGCGCGCGTTCGGAAGGCGCGCACGCCGCGAAACGGGGGCCTGCCGACGTGGCCGGGATACGGCAATGGAGCGGCATTTCCGGTGGGAAGCATAACCACGCCATGGCCGCGGCCCGCCCTGCCGTAGGGCGGGCCGTAGCTCTATGGCAGGGCACGGAAATTGATCCCAGACCGGGAAATTTCGTTCGTTGAGTAGCGGGCCTACTCGCAATCAGTGAGCGGCTTCGTACCGTTCGACGATTGCGGAGGAGATCCTGCCTCGCTCGCTGACCTGGAGGCCATGTGCCTTGGCCCACTGGCGAATCTCGGCGCTTTTCTCCCTGCTCATCGCGGCGCTACCGCGGGTCCCGCCACGACCGGCTCGCACGCTTCTGGGCTGCACGACTTTGCGGGCCTTGATGATGAAGGGTGCGAGCGCCGCATGCAGCTTGTCGGCGTTCGCCGCCGACAGGTCGATCTCGTAGTTCTCGCCATCGAGGGAAAACTTCGTCGTCTTCTCCGCGACACTGCCGTCGAGGTCATCAACGAACGTCTCGACAATCTGCTTAGCCATTGATCATTTTCTCGCATCTATGTGTGAAGACGAGCCAAGCTCGGGTCTTCCGTCGTCAGCAAATGGGCGGAACGAGTAGGCATACTTCGACGGCCTACCTGTGTGCTGCATGAACCTTATACCTGAAAGCACAGCAGCCGGTGTCGCCTGAGGACATTGTCGTGAGAGGTTCTCGCGTCCGCGGCTATCCATGGTTTGCGAAGAGTTGTCCGGCGCCCGCCCGCAAGACGTCGTTTCACCTGACGGACGATGGCGATGGCAAAGCCATGAAACACACCCCCACCGATGGCGCGGGGCTGACAACCCGGCGAGCCGGACGGCGACACCCTGTTCGAGATCGCATCGGTGACCAAGGTGTTCACAGGTCTGGCGCCTGCCAAGCAGGCGACGAGGCAGCGATCCTCGGGGGCGGCGGGCACGCGGCTCCGTACCGTGCCAGGCGCCCGGTTCCGGTATTTCCAATCTCGGCGCCGGACTGCTCGGGTCGTCCGCTCGACGGTGGCGGACCTGCTCACCTTCCTGCGGGCCCAGCTCGAGGGCGACGATGCCGCGATCCGCCTCAGCCGCCGGAGCGAGCACAGGATCAACCCGTCGCAGGCGATCCAGCTCGGCTGGATGGAATCCCGCCTGCATCCGAAGAGCGGCGGCGGCCGCCGGATCTGGCACAACGGTCGCAAGGGCGGTTTCGCCTCATACGTGGGCTCCGACCCGGATCGGCGGATCGGCGTCGTCGTGCTGAGCAGCATCTCGCGGCCGGTGAACGGCATGGCCTCCGGCCTGTTCCGGACCTTGACGTCATGAACCGGGCCTCGTGGTCGCGGGGACCGCCTCGCGGGGAAGGTCGTCGCAGGATCCGGGTGTGAACCCTGACCGGGGACGGACGCCGTCAGGACGGCCTGCCGTACAGAAGGTGGCGAGCTCTTCTGCTCCCTGGACGACAGGCGGAAGACTGCCAGCCGTACGGCCCTCGGCGCAGTCGTGTCTCACTCGGCCCAGGGCTGGAAGCCGGTGTGGAGGACGGTCCGAGTGATGAGGGGTTCGCGTCCGTGCGCCGGAATCCGCCATGACGCGGCCGAGGTGGCTCTCGCGCGGTCAACCCAGGTAGAAGTCCCTGCGAGCGGCCACGAACGACTCGATCGTCTGGGCGGGTACCCCTGTCACGCGTTCCACGTCGTCGGACGCGCGGTCGTAGCGATTCTCACGGTGCAGCCGGGCCATAGTGGCGATGTGCTGTTCGGTGTGCGGAGGCAGGCCCGCCTTCGCGAGCACCTCGGCCAGCCACCTGTCGAGCGGCACGTCCAGATAGGACACCGCACGCCCCAACGCCTTCGAGAACTCCTCGGCCATCTCCGTCATGTCGACCGTGCGTGGCCCGGTCAGCTCGTAGACGTTCCCGGCGTGCGGAGCCGGGTCGCGCAGCACGGTGGCCACCACCCGGGCGACGTCGTCCACGGCGACCGGCGACGTGCGCCCGGTACCGAACGGGAGCGCGATCGTGCCGTTCTCCCTGATCGATTGTGCCGCCAGCGTGGTGAACAGCGGATTGTTCAGGAACGACGTCGGCCGGATGTGGACCACCGGCAGGCCCGACCAGTTGAACACCTGCTCGACCAGCCAGTGCAGCCGCTGCTGATGCGACTCCGCGGTGCTGGTGGCGCTCATCTGCGACACCGTCATCTGTGACATGCCGACCAGGCCGGCCAGCCCCCCGCGTTCCCTCGCCACGGTGGCCACCACCGTCGCCGCCAGCAGATGGTCCGGCGAGACGGGCATCGCGAAGTACATCCGACCGACGCCCTCCAATGCTGCCGCGACCGTCTCGGGTCGCGTCAGATCGCCGAGGACGACCTCCGCGCCAAGCGCACGCATCGTGGCCCGCGGCGTCTGGAGAGCCCCGCCCGGCGGCATCTCGCGGACGTGATGCTCGACGGGTTCGACGACCGCCACAAGGAGAGGTGATCTCGCGCCGGGGCGAGGACGCCTTCCGGGTGAGCAACGACCGGTGGCACGCCACGATCGGGACCTGGGGCAGCGGAAAGGCCCTTCGTACGGTGTGTACGGTTTCCGTATGCGGTTCGGGGTGCTCGGTCCACTGATGGTGTGGGATGGCGAGGGGCAGGAGATCAGGGTCCCCGAGGCGAAGGTCAGGGCGCTGCTCGCCGATCTGCTGGCGCACGAGGGCAGGCCGGTCTCCGCCGACCGGCTCATCGACGACCTGTGGGGTGAGGAGCCGCCGGGTAACCCGGCCAACGCCCTGCAGGCCAAGGTGTCCCAGCTGCGCCGGGCTCTCGGCCGTGACCGCGTGGTCCATCAGGTGCCCGGTTACCGGCTCCGCGTCGACGACGCCGAGGACGAAGTCGACCAGCGTCTCTTCCAGTCCTTGGTGGCCGAGGCCCGCCTGGCGGGCGACCCGCGGGCGAGGGCCGCGCTGCTCACGGAGGCGCTGGAGCTGTGGCGGGGACCCGCGTTCGCCGATTTCGCCGACGAGGAGTTCGCGCGTGCGGCGGCGCACCGCCTGGCCGAACAGCGCCTGGCCGTCCTGGAGGAGCAGGCCGAGGCCCGTCTCGAAGCGGGCGACCGTACCCTGCTGACCGGGGAGCTCGCCGATCTGGTGGACCGCCATCCGCTGCGGGAACGGCTGCGCGCCGTCCAGATGCGGGCCTTGTACCTGGCCGGTCGCCAGGGCGACGCGCTGGCCTCGTACGCGGAGCTGCGTGACAGGCTGGCGCAGGAGCTGGGTCTCGACCCGAGTCCGGAACTGGCCGCGCTGCACACCGCGATCCTCCGCCAGGACGTGTCACTCGCTCCCGGCACCGTACCCCTTCCCGCCGCGGCGCAGGACGGCGGCCGGCCCCTGTCGAACCTGCCGGCCCCGCTCACCGCCCTGATCGGCCGCGACACGTCCGTGGAGGAGGTCGTACGGCTTCTCGGCACCGCGCGTCTGGTGACGCTCACGGGAACGGGCGGGGTCGGCAAGACGCGGCTTGCCGTGGAGCTCGGCGCCAGGCTCCTCGGGGAGGTGCCCGACGGGGTGTGGCTCGTGGAGCTCGCCGGCCAGAGAGGTGAGATGGCGGACCTCGTCCAGGTGGTCGCGGGAGTGCTCGGTGTCAGGGACGACGTGCCCTCCGGCCTCGGTGGGCCTCAGGCGCCCGTCGACCGGCTCATCGCCGCCCTGCGCGACCGCCGGACCCTGCTCGTCGTCGACAACTGCGAACACGTCGTCGAACCGGCGGCCGAGCTCGTCGACCGGCTGTTGCGCGCCGCGCCTGGACTGCGCGTGCTGGCCACCAGCCAGGAGCCGCTGGGTCTGGCCGGAGAGACCGTCTTCCTGGTCGAGCCGCTCGAGGAGACCGAGGCGGTGCGGCTGTTCACCGCGCGTGCCGCGGCGGCGGCCCCCGGTTTCTCGCTGGACGAGGCCGACCAGGTGTCCGTGGCGGAGATTTGCCGCCGTCTCGACGGCATTCCGCTCGCCCTCGAACTCGCCGCCACCCGTGTCCGTGCTCTTGGCGTGCGAGAGTTGGCCGCCCGCCTGGACAACAGGTTCCGGCTGCTCACCCATGGGCAGCGAGGCGCCCCCGCCCGTCAGCGAACCCTGCGGGCGATGATCGACTGGAGCTGGGAACTGCTCGGTGAGCCCGAGCGTGCCGTGCTGCGCCGTCTCGCCGTGCACGTCGACGGCTGCACCCTGGAGGCCGCGGAAGCGGTGTGCGCGGGTGACGTTGTTCCTCACGAGGAGGTCCTCGACCTGCTCACCCGGCTCGTGGACCGGTCGCTGGTCGTCATGGTCGACGGGCCGGCAGGCCCCCGTTACCGGCTGCTCGAGTCCGTGAGCGTGTACGCGATGGAGCGTCTGCGGGAGGCGCAGGAGGCCGACGCCACACGGGGCCGGTACCTGCGCCACTACCTGGACCTCGCGGAGCGGGCCGAGCCCCGGCTTCGTGGGGCAGGGCAGCAGGCGTGGCTCGGTCGCCTCGACGCCGAGGCCGCCAACCTGCGCTCGGCGCTCGAGGAGGCGGTACGGCGGGCCGCGACGGACGAGGCCCCTGGCGGTGAAGCGGTGCGGCTCGCCACCGCGCTGAGCTGGTGGTGGCTGCTACGTGGCCGGTTGAGCGAAGCCGGCCGCGCCCTGTCGGCGGTACTCGCCGTCGCTCCCGAGGCCGCCGAACTCCGCGTCCTGCGAGGCGCGTTCGCGCTGCTGACCGGGGACCGTTCCCAGGCACGTCCGGGCCTCGATTCGGCGATCGCGGATCCCGTGCGGCGCGGCCGGGCCGTGTGGCTGTACGCGTACGGGCTGTTCAACGGCGGCGATCCCGCCGCCAGCGCGGAGGTCAACGGCCGGGCACTCGACCTCTTCACGGCGGCCGGCGACCTGTGGGGCACGGCCGCCGCTCTTGGGCTGCGGGCCATGCACGCGTTGATCCGGGGTGACCTCGCCGGCATGGAACGGGACGGTCTGCGCGGCGCCGAGCTGTTCCGCGCGCTCGGGGACCGCTGGGGCGAGCTGCAGACCGCGCAGCCGCTCGCCGCGCTCGCCGAGATCAAGGGCGACTACGAGGAGGCCTGGCGCCTGCAGAGCGAGGGACTGCGCATCGCGCAGGACCTCGGCCTGGAGACGGAGCTCTCCTCACGCCAGTCCGGCCTCGGCAGGCTGGCGCTGCTCGCCAAGGAGTGGGACAGGGCTCGTGAGCTGCACGAGCGTGCCAGGCGGCTGGCCGCCGAACACGGGTACAAATACGGCGAGGTCCACGCGGAGATGGGACTGGCCCTTGGTGAACGTCGCGTCGCTCAGGCGACCTCGATGCCGCCGAGGCGCGCCTGCTGCGCATCCGTGACGCGTACGCCGGTCTGTCCTCGAAGGCGGGCGACCATCTGGTCCTCGCGGAGCTGGGTTTCGTCGCCGAACTGCGCGGGGACGCGGCTCGGGCGGCAACCCGCCATCTCCTCGGGCTCGAGATCGCCCGCTCTCTTGATGAACCGCGCGCCATGGCCCTGTCCCTGGAGGGACTCGCCGGAGCGGCGGCGCTGTATGGCGAGGCGGATCGAGCCGGATGCGGCGCCCTGCTGCTCGGCGCGGCGGACGCGGCTCGCCGGAGTGTGGGCGCACCGCTGCCGCCGGCCGAGCGCGGCGACGTCGACCGGATCACGACGGCGTTGACGGCCGCCCTGGGCGGGGCGGCCTTCGCCGACGCGTTCCTGCGGGGCACGGACCTGACGCCGGAGGAGGCAGGGGACGCCGCCCTGGCAGCCCTCACTCCTGCGTCCTGACTGGTCAGCTCTCCTGTGTCCTGACCGGTCAACGCCCGGAACACCGGACGGCTCCCCGGCCTGGCGCGCGGACCTCGAGGGACTCCGGTGCTCGCGGGGACTGCGGTGCCTCGCCCGGCTCAGGAGATCTCATGAGGGATGGCCCCTCGTCGTCCGCGGGCCGGCTCGCGATGGTCATGCGGCGGCCGGTTCGGGCGCCGGGACCTGATGCGGGGCGGCGGTCGACACGGGGTAGTCGGTGTAGCCCGCTTCTCCGCCCGTGTACATCATGCCCGCGTCGCGTACCGGATTGAGCGGCGCACCGGTGCGGAGCCGTTCGACCAGGTCGGGGTTCGCCAGGAAGGCGCGGCCGAGCGAGACCAGGTCGGCTCCGGCGGCGAGCAGCCGCTCGCCTTCGTGCCTGCCGCCGTCGGCGGGCAGCGGCCCCGGCCACGGCAGCGCCGGGTTGGCGATCAGCGTGCCCGGCCAGCCCTCCCTGAGGGTACGGAAGATCGGCTGGTCGGGGTCGGCGAAGACGACGTGCAGGTAGGCCAGGCCGAGAGGCGCCAGCGCGTCGATGAGCGCCGGATAGATGCGCGCGGTGTCGCCTTCGTCGATGCCGTTGACCGCGACTCCAGGAGAGATGCGCAGCCCCACACGGTCGGAGCCGATCGCCTCGGCGACGGCCCGCACCACCTCGACCACGAGGCGGACGCGGCCTGTGACAGGGCCGCCGTAGGCGTCGGTGCGGCGGTTGGTGTTCTGCGCCAGGAACTGGTGCAGAAGGTAACCGTTGGCGGCGTGCACCTCCACTCCGGCGAACCCCGCGTCGATGGCGTTGCGGGCGGCGGCGGCGAAGTCGGCCACCGTGGAGGCGATCTCGTCCAGGGTCATCTGGCGGGGCACGACGGTGTTCTGGTGCCCGCTGGGAGTGAAGATGGTGTCAGGAAGAGGCACCGGGGAGGGCGCGACGGGTGTCGACCCGCTGTTGTCGGGGTGGCCGACGCGGCCGCCGTGCTGCAGTTGCAGGAACATACGCCCCCCTGCGGCGTGCACGGCGCCCGTGACCTGCCGCCATCCGGCCACGTGCGCCTGGCCGTAGATGGCGGGAATGTTGGGGTAGGTCTGTCCGACGGCGTTCGGTGTGGCCGCCTCGGCGATGATCAATCCGGCGGAGGCGCGTTGCGCGTAGTAGGTGGCCATGATGGGCTCAGGGACGCCGTCCGCCGCCGCCCTGTTGCGGCTCATCGGCGCCATGACCAGCCGATTGGGCAGACGCAGCGCGCCCAGCTCGGCGGGTTCGAACAAGGGGGACACCGGTGATGGTTCTGTGCCCGGCGTGCCGTCGACGAGCTCTTCGTTCTGTGCGTACGCGGTCATGGTCCGCTCCTGCCGTTGGTTCGTGCTGCTGGCAGGAATGACTGTGCTCGTAAGCGCTTCGGAAGCGCTGATGGTCCGCTGATGCGCGCTCTGTCGGCACCTCGGACCTCAGGGCCGGTTCCACGCCTTCACCGAGCGCCATCGGATCATGACTCGACGTCGACGCCGAACAGCGGTTCGTCCGCCGCACGGAGATCCTGGTTGGGCAGCCCGTTCGGGTACTCACGCCTCACCCGATCGAGGGCTGCCAGCGCGATACCGAGATGACCGCGTTTGCTCGCCTCGTAGAAGGACTGCGCGCCACCGGAGAGCTTGGGATCGGCGTGCAGAGGCTTGTCCGAGACGCACAGCAGCGTCGCGTTCGGGATGCGGTAGCGGAAGCCGTTGGCCGCGATCGTCGCCGACTCCATGTCGACGGCGATACTGCGCGCGCCTTTCATCAGCGCAAGGGTCCTGCCCTGGTTGAACTCCCAATTGCGGTTGTCGGTGGTGTGGACGACGCCGAGGCGGTAGCGGGCGTGCGCGGCGTCAAGGCTGTCGAGCAGAAAGGTGTTCAGCCGGTGGTTGGGGATGACGGGGATCTCGATCGGCAGCACCTCGTCGAGCACGTGGTCGGCTCGCTGGTAGGCGGTCGCGAGCACGAAATCGCCCCGGGCCTGATGGTTGCGCAGGCCTCCGCAGTGCCCGATCATGATCATCGTGTCGGGCCGCAGCACGGCGAGGTGGTCGGTGATGGTCTTGGCGTTCGACGGGCCGACGCCGATGTTGACCAGGCTGACACCGTCGCCGTGCGGAGTGCGGTGATGCCAGGCGGGCATCTGGACCCCTGGTCGGCTCGGGCCCTCGGCATCGGGAAAACGTTCCCTGAAGGACTCGACGTGCATGGCGTAGTTGGTGAACAGGACATGCCGCTGAAAGGACTCGGCCGGTGTGCCGCAGTAGTGCGAGAGCCGGTCGAGGGACAGCGCCATGCGTTCGGGGCCGAACAGGAACAGCTTCTTGCTTCGCAGGTCGATGCGGTCCTCGTCGAGGGCCGCGAAGAAGGCGGGGTCGTCGAACGCCGGGGCGCGCCGGGATGCCCGCACGGTCACGGTCGCACCGGCCTTCAGCAAAGCCGACAGCTCTCGATGCAGGTAGCCGCGGATCGCGTCCGGCCTCGCGAATTCTCCGGTGATGCGCGGGTTGGCCGTCGACCATGGCCGCTCGACCTCGATCGCGGGATACCAGCCCTCCGCGTCCAACGAGCCGAGCGCGTCGAGCAGTTCGTCGACGGCGGACGCGATGCTCTGCGACGGTGTCCTCTTCTTGGTTACTTCGGCATCCACTGGGCCCCCTCATACTGTTCCAACCGGTTCTTAGCAGGTCAGACGGACCGGGCGATGCGCGTGCCGACGTCCTCGCCCCGGCAGATCGCGCTCATCGCGCCCACCGCGGCGACGTCGAAGACGTGCATGAGCAGCCCCTGCTCGTCAGCGAGGACGAAGGCGCTCTGGTCCATGACCTTCACCCCTGCGGCCAGCGCCTTCCGGTAGGTGAGGTCGGTGAATCGTTCGGCGTCGGGGTCCAGGTTGGGATCGCGGTCGTAGACGCCGTCCACCCCACGCTTGGCGACCAGCAGCGCGTCCACTTCCAGTTCCAACGCTCGCTGGACGGCGGGATAGTCGGTGGTGACGTAGGGCTGCCCGATGCCGCCCGCCAGCAGCACGATCAGCCCGCGCCGCAGGTGCCGGTCCGCGCGCAGCCGGATGTACGGCTCGGCCACGCTCTGCATCGGCACCGCCGTCATCACCCGCACATCCGACTCGCTGCGCGCCGTCAGCACGCCGCGCAGCATCAGCGCGTTCATCACCGTGCCGAGTATGCCGATGTTGTCGGCCTCGGCCCGGCCGATGCCCCATCCTTCGGCCATCCGCCCCCGGAAGTAGTTGCCGCCGCCGACGACCACGGCGAGCTCGATCCCGAGTTCGTGCACCGACAGCAACTCGTCCGAAAGCTGAGCAAGGCTCTCCGGATCGGCGCCCCAGCCCGTGGGGCCCGCCAGGGCCTCCCCGCTGAGCTTCACCACGACACGTGAATAGCGACCCACGATCTCACTCCTTCAGCGGGTCGCACGGTCGGCGACCCGGCCCAGCCTACGAGAGCGACGCGGCGTCACCGCGTTCGGCCGTGCCGGGCGAGCCCCTTGTTTTTCTTACGGTTCCTTTCAGGTCACGCGAGGTGTGTCGCCACCGCGCTTGTCCTGAGATGACGCATCACGATTCCCGTCGAATGGGGCGACGGATCAGCGGGGAACCCAGGCGGTGATCGCAGCCGCGATCGCCTCGGGCTGGTCTTCGGTGGCGTGGTGACCTGCCGGTCCAATGTGTTCGATCTGCAGGCCGGCGATGTTGTCCTTGCACCAGGCGGCGGTCTCCGGGGTGATGAGCAAGGTCGGGGAGGAGTCGAAGGTGAGCAGCAGCTTGGGGATGTCAGAGCTGGTGGCCAGCCAGGCGTCATAGGCGGCGACCCGTTCGGCCACGTCGGCGGGCTCGCCGTCGAGCGGCAGTGAGCGGGCCCACTGCAGGACGGGGCGACGGCTGTCACGCGTGGGGTAGGGCTCCAGGTAGGCGGCCATCTCGTCCGGGCTCAGCGGATGGAGGACGCCGCCTGTGTAGGCGGTTTCGATGAAGAAGTTCTGGTCGAGGACCAGGTCCTCGCCCTTCGGCGAGCGCATGGTCTCGGCGCGGGCGCGGGGGGCCTCGCCCAGTTCGCTCCACGACATGGGGCGGACGATCGTCTCGAAGAAGGCGATGCCGCGCACCCGCTCGGGGTGACGGGCGGCCCAGTCGAAAGCCAGGGCGCCGCCCCAGTCGTGACCCACGAGCACGACGTCGTCCAGGCCGAGGGCGTCGAACCAGGCGTCGAGGTAGCGAGCGTGGTCGGCGAAGGTGTAGGCGATGTCGGGCTTGCCGGAGCGGCCCATGCCGATGAGGTCGGGGGCGAGCAGCCGGGCGGGAGCGCCGATCCCGGGCAGCACCTTGCGCCAGGAATGGGAGGAGGAAGGGTTGCCGTGGAGGAAGACCAGCGCGGGACCGCTGCCGGTGTCCTCGTAGTGAATGGAGGAGTCCAGGACGTCGACGTAAGGCATGATCACAACAATCTGTTAGTCAGGCGAACGTTTGTGGCACTAACGAATCTATATCGTTAGGGCGACTAACGCAAGGGAGATATCATCGGAGCCATGGCCATCGGCGACATGCGGCATCTGGGCGACGATCAGGCGACTCCGGCACGGCTGCGGCGGATACCCAGCAGGCTGCTGTCGATCGCGGCGGCGCAGGCTGATCGGCTGGTGACCACCGGACTGGCCGAAGCGGAAGGACGCAAGTGGCACTACGCCGCCCTGACCGCGCTGCAGGACTCCGGCCCGGCCAGCCAGGCGACGCTGAGCCGCCGGACCGGCATCTACCGAAGCGACCTGGTCGCGGTGATCAACGAGCTCGCCGAGCGCGGTCAGGTGGAGCGCGCCCCTGATGAGACCGACCGCCGCCGCAACGTCATCACCATCACCCAGGAAGGCCGGAAGCAGTTGGACCGGCTCGACGCCCTGCTGTCGACCCTGCAGGACCAACTGCTCGCGCCCCTGACCGTGGCGGAACGAGAGCAGTTGGTCGAGCTCCTGGGACGGCTGGTCGAGCACCACGCACGAGCCGGCGACGCGTCCTGACCGCCGGGGTGGCGACCGGCCACCCGAAGGCCCGCCGTCAGCCGCGGCCCCTGCGGCACGTCGCACGCCCTCCGGCAGGCGCCGGCGTGATTCTGGCCGGGCTCGCCGCGCGTCGCGTGGGGGTTCGAGGACCTCCCACCCCCACGAAAAAGCCAAGAAGGTGCCTTCCGATCGGAACCTGTTCTCGTTCCACACCGGTCAGACGGGAAAGGCGCCACCGCCCCCGGGTGTCCGGCACTCCGCCGTCCTTCAGCCGTCGCCGCGATGAGCGCGCAGTTCCCGGCGCGCCTGGTGACGGCTGCGCCGACGCTCCTCCCGTCGGAAGCAGTACCACTCCCGATTCCCACCCCTGGTGCCGCAACCGAACACGTAGAAGGCGGGGGCACTTGCGGTGGTCCAGGGACGCGCTCTCGGCGGTGATCTCGTCCGGCAGCGTGCACGGCCCGAACCGATGATCATGCACGGGCAGGCAGGTCACCATCGGCGAGTCTGCCATCCGCACCCACCAGGGCCGGGTCTTGTCGGTCTTGCTCATACGGTCACCTTTCGGCTCCGTGACGCCCCAGGATGGGGCCGTCATGGGACCGGGTGCACCGTGATCACCTCCGACGCCGGGCACGATCATCATGCCGCGTCCGACATCACCGTGAGCCCCTTGATCTTCATATGGATGGCATGCGCGTCAACCGGTCGTGGCGCGGTGGCCGGCAGCCGGCCGTTTGCGGTACGGCGGAGGCCTTAACAGACTGGGGATCATGAAAGCGTTGTCAGTACTCACCGTCAGCGCGGTAGCGCGCAGGAACGGTGAAGTCCTCCTGGTCCGACAGCGGAACGCGGGCGATGCGGGCTCGGGATGGGACTTGCCCGGCGGGATGGTCGAGGCTGGAGAACTCGCCGACGACGCGGTGCTCCGCGAGATCTGGGAAGAGACAGGGCTGAGGGCGGACATGCCGTCCCGGCTGCTGTGCATCGCGCAGTTCCGCAACCCCGACGCGCCGCCTCCTGGCATGTTGACCGCGATGTACTTCGAGGTCGAAGGGCTGCAGGGGGAGATCTGTTGTCAAGATCCAGATGGGGATGTGCTGGACGCGGAATGGGTCTCGATCGCTGAAGCGGTCATCAGACTGTCCGCCGGCCGCGCATCTCATATGCGTGATCCCGCCGTTCGCTGTCTGACCCGTCCTGGGCCCGAGGTGAGCTTCTGGACGTGGCCGAACGGCCTGGCTCACGAACCTCGGGTGATCCCGCCTGACGATTGAGGTGACGGCAGGCGGATGCGGCGCCCCCAGCGCGAGCAGGCGGACGCCGAGGTCGTGCCAGGCCCTTGCCTGGCAAGTGTCACGCTTACGGCGCCGCATCCTTCCCATCGCCTCGACGATGCACGCGTGCGCCTGTTCGGGCTGCCCGCTGCGGACGAGCCGTTCGCTGCACAGGTCCACCGCCTGGAGGAACTGAACCGTCGAGTCGGCCTGGTGCCACCAAGCCGCCATGACCTCGGCGCTCACCTCTGCGGCCTCGGCCACGCGGCCGACCTTGTCCAGCCGATCCGCATAGGCCGTCAACGCGTGGATGAGTTCGAAGCTCGCCGATGTGGCCCCAGCGTGCCGGAGCCGTCCGCGGATCTCGGTCACCGCCTCGGCCGCGGACTCCACCGCCTCCTGGTCGCGGCCGAGCCTGGCGAGGAGCAGCGTCCGTCAGTAGCGCGCGTCCGGGGCCTCTGCCTGCGCGGATCGGTTGGTCTCCGACAGCAGCAGGAGTTCGTCGACGACCTCGAGTGCCTCCTCGTGCCGCTTGCACTCCATGAGGCTGCGACGTAACGCGGCCAAGGCGTGGACGATCCGGTCGGCGAACAGACCCGGTCGGACGGCGGACAACCTCCCATAGACCGCCAGTTCTTCCCGGCGAGCCAGGCAGGTGAGATCGTCCCATCCCAGTTCGGTCAGCCACTTGGCGAGTCGGTCCAGCGAGTCGGGTAAGGCGGTCGGCGTGGGCCACGTATCCGGGGATCGCCCACGCAGCCGCCTGACCTGCTCGAGCTCGTCCGCCGCCCACCGCACGGTCTTGTCCGGCCGGACCACACCCCCGTAACGGGCTGGATCCACGGGGCGTGCGAGCATCGCAGGCTGAACCACCTCAGCGTCCGGCCCGTTCGTCACCTGTGTATACCCTCTGCACGTGGTGGGTGGAGTAGGGCTCCAGGACGGCCGCTGAACGGCGGTCGGATCACCACGACCCACCAGATCATCTCAGAAGTGGATCAACCGAGTGATCCACTGTCCTAGTACGGCAGGTAGTAGCTGAGCAGGTCGGCGGTCAGCGGCGGGAAGAGCGCCTGGAACAGCTCTTCCTCCCCGGCGTAGACGTCGGGCCGGATCCGGGTCAGCCCCTCGATCCCGTGCGGGCCGAACAGCAGGGCGGGCAGGTGGTCGGGCGCGACTCCGGCGCCTCCCACGACTCCCGGGCCCTGCATCGCGCCGCCCGTGACGACCTCACCGAGGCCGTCGGCGTGGACCGGGATCCGGTAGTGGGCACCGAAGGTCGAGATGACGAGGTCGCGGCCGGTGTGATCCATCCCGGCTGTGGTGAGGCGCTGCCGGAGCAGCGGCCGCAGCCGGTCGAGCAGCGTCGCGACGTCCGGGATGCGGACGTAGTACTGCTCCGCCTGCTTGCGCGGCTCATGGTCGAGGAAGTCCTGCCATGCGGCGGCGGTCACGGTACCGGCCCGATGGACGACCCGCACCTGGCCGCCTGGCACCAGGCCGGCGACGCCTCGCAGCAGGTCCCGTGCCGCCGCCTCGTCCCGTGCGGCGGCCTCGGCCAGCAGCACCTCGTCGTCGTCGGGTGGCGTGGTGCGTCCGGTGGCGACGACGGTGCCGGCGCGCTCCAGGACCCAGAGGCTGCTCCCCTCGTGGGCCAGCAGCCACCGCCAGCACGCCGCCGAGTGCGGCATGGCCACGTCGAACCGGTCCTGAGCCGTGTCCTGCAGGGCCGCCATGGCGGGGATGTCGGAGGGCAGGGCGGCGCGGAGCGCGGGGATCCCCTCACCGGGCGGCGGGGTGCGCACGGTCAGCGCCCGAGGAATGTCGATGGCGTACTCGTAGCCGAACAGCCGGTAGAAGTACGGGATCCCGATCATCGTCTGAATCACGTGGCCGCGGGCGGCGGAGCGGTCGTGGGCCCATCGCATGAGCGCTCGTACGAGTCCGCGTCCTTCGTATTCGCGGTCGGTGGCGACCAGCTCGACCTGGCCGGCGGGCAGGTGGACGTCGCCGATGCGTACCACTTCGTCGAGGAGCGTCGCGGTGGACACGACCCGGTCGCCGTCGACGACCACGGCGCAGGCGGACCAACCGGCGTCGGGGTCCGTGACGACCAGCCGGTGGTCGAGGGCGTCGACCGGATCACCGCGCTCGGCGAGGAGCGTGCCGATCTGGTCGAGGTCCGCGGGCTGTGCCTGTCGCAGGACGAGACCGTCGGCCAGTGGAGTGGCTGCGGGGGAGGCGGTGGTCGTGGTCACGGCGGGACTATCGCATCGCCATGGCCGCCTCGTCCATCGAGTTTCCGCCGGGTGGGGCGCGCAGTCCTATCATTCGTTCCGACCTGGCCGTCTTCACGGAGGCGTCGCGCAGCGTGCTGGACGCTACCCCCGCCGAGAACGCCGGCGCCGACCATGAGGGGCAGCCCGGCGACCAGCAGGTTGTTCGAGAGCGTCCGGCTCCCGAACATCGGGATGTCCTCGCCCGGCCGGCCCTTGAGATCGGCGATGGCCCTGTGCGCGTCCGCCCGCCGCGCGATGGTGGTGGTGTCGGTCCACGGCGCCGTGTCCTTCTCGGTCAGCGAGTCGGACACGACGACCTTCCGCAACGCGTTGTCGCGCTGCCCGGTCTCACGGTGCGGGTCGGCCAGGCCGGGATTGTCGGCGACCGCAGGGACAGAGTGAGGTCCTCGACCGCCGGCCGGTACCCCTTGAGCCCCATGTACATCGTCGCGCCCAGCAGGAGAAATGTGCTGTCTGGTACCGCTCACGCGGGCACCGCCTCGCGCACCGGCCTCGAAGCGCCGGGCACCCGCGTCGACCTGGATAGCCACCGGGGTTGATGCGCGAGGGACACACGAAGGGCGTCGATGCGGCCGCCGGTCCGGGGCTGCGGGCGAGGACTCAGGAGCCGGGTACGGCATCGCCGTACAGAAGCGATGTCCAGGCCTTGGTGAGCGTGTCGACCAGGACCTCCTCGTTGTCGAACGGTGGGACCCTCCCTGACGGCAGCACGCTGACCGTCGAACTCCGTCTCGGCGACACCACGCTGGCAGTGGCGGGGGAGATGCCTGCTCGGGGGATGCGCGCTCCTGCGGGCCTCGGGGCCACCTCCGCGGCCTTTCACGTCCCGGTTCCCGACGTCGACGCGGCGTGGGCTCGGGCGATGGAGGCGGGTGCGACGGTCTTCGAGCCGGTGCAAGACGCCTTCTGGGGTGACCGCACCGGCCAGCTGCTGGATCCGTTCGGGCACCGGTGGGCGCTGAATCAGCACGTCCGGGACGTCCCCGCGGACGAGATCGCCCGCAGGGCGGCGGAACTGCTCAGCGGTTCAGCGTCGGCGTGAGGCGGACAGGCCGGCGCGCGCCGGCCCGAAAGGCGACGGCGTGCGCGCGCCGGCCGTCGGGGGCCGCGGAGACACGGGCCGGCCCTTCGACACCACGTCGATCAGTAGCGTTGGTCCAGCACCGCGACGAGGCCGCGAAGTTCGCGCGCCCGCTTGCGTGACATCGCCGCCATCACGGCCTCGAGATACTCGCGGGCCTGCCACGGGTCGCCGCAACACGCCCGCTCCGTGCAGCTGCCGCCGCCATCGTCCCAAAGGCGTCGATTCGGCCGGTGGACGAAGCTTCTCCAGAGGACGAAGGCGGACCCGGCCGACCCGTCCCACCGGTGCTGACCGCCGCCTCCCGCGTGTCGGGCCCACGGCGCGAT
The DNA here is from genome assembly GCF_057708945.1 of Nonomuraea sp. bgisy101. Taxonomy (NCBI): domain Bacteria; kingdom Bacillati; phylum Actinomycetota; class Actinomycetes; order Streptosporangiales; family Streptosporangiaceae; genus Nonomuraea; species Nonomuraea sp. bgisy101. Next base: position 19,943 of record NZ_JBYITD010000041.1, on the reverse strand, counting down.
TCGCCGCGCTGTGGGCCCGACAGGATCCGGAAAGGCAGGCACCTGCGCATGCGAGGCGCCGTCCTGTCCCGGCGACGGCGGGGAAGCGTCACTGGCCGGCGCTTCCCCGCGTCACTTGCCGACGAAGGCCAGCAACGCCTCGTTGACCTCGGCGGCGTGCGTCCACAGCAGCCCGTGCGGCGCTCCCTCGACCTCGATGTAGTCCGCCTCAGGGAAGGCCTGGTGGAAGGGGCGTCCGGTGGAGTCGATCGGCAGGATGTTGTCCTTGGTGCCGTGCAGGATCAGTGACGGCTTGCCGGCGGCCCGCACCGCGGCCACGTCCTCGCGGAAGTCCTCGATCCAGGAGGACACCACCGCGTAGGCCGCGACTGGGGCGGAGGTGGTGGCGGTGTTCCAGTTGGCGGTGACGACTTCCTGGCTGATCCTGCTGCCCAGGTTCTCGTCGAGGTTGTAGAAGTCCTTGTAGAACTGGGTGAACCAGGCGTAGCGGTCGGCTCGTGCCGTGTCGGCGATGCCGTCGAACACCGCCCGCGGTACTCCGGTGGGGTTGTCGTCGGCCGCCAGCAGGAACGGCTCCAGGGACGCCAGGAAGGCCAGCTTGGCGACCCTCTCGTGGCCGTGGTTCCTCACGTAGCGGGCGAGTTCGCCGGTGCCCATGGAGAATCCGACGAGGATGACGTCGCGCAGATCCAGTGTCTCCAGGAGGGTGTTGAGATCGGCTGCGAAGGTGTCGTAGTCGTAGCCGCTGCCGACCTTGCTGGACTGGCCGAAGCCGCGGCGGTCGTAGGTGATGACCCGGTGGCCGGCGGCGAGGAGCTCGCGGGTCTGGCGCTCCCAGCTGTGCCCGTTCAGGGGATAGCCGTGGATGAGGACGACCGGCTGACCGGCCCCCTGGTCCTCGTAGTAGAGCTCGATGCTGGTGCTGTTCTCGGCACCGACCTTGATGTAGCCCATGACAGTACTCCCTCCCTCGCAGAGAACGATCGTTCTCTGCCTGTGTCCCCTACAGTAGAGAACGATGGTTCTCTGTGCAAGGAGGGTTCTCGTGATCGATGAGGCGACGGCGCAGGAACGGGTGGTGTCCACTGCCGACCGGCTGTTCTACGCCCACGGGGTTCAGGCCGTCGGGATGGACACCGTTCGCACCGAGTCCGGCGTCTCGCTGAAGCGCATCTACGCGCTGTTCCCCTCCAAGGACGACCTGGTCCTCGCCGTGCTGCGCCACCGTACGAACCAGTGGAACACCGGCATGGCCGGTGCCGTCGCCGGTGCGGGAACGCCGCGTGACAAGGTGTTGGCCATCTTCGACTTCCTCGCCGCGTGGTTCCGCGAGGACAGTTTCCGCGGCTGCGCCTTCATCAACGTGTTCGGCGAGTTGGGAGGCGGCAGCGACAGGGTCGCCGAGGCCGTTCGCGAGCAGAAGGCGTCCTTCCAGCGCCGTGTCGCCGAACTGGTCCGCGAGGCCGGCGGCCCAGGCCACCTCGCTCCGCAGCTGGCCCTCCTCGCCGAGGGTGCCCAGACCACGGCCGCCATCTCGCAGGATCCCGACGCGGCGGCGCACGCCCGCGCCGCCGCGGAAACCCTCATCCGGTGCGCGCTCGGTGACTCCGAGAGCGCGCCCGCCGCCTGACATCCCACTGCCAGGGCCCGGTCACGTCGCCGGCCTTCCCCGGTAGGTGCGACGGTAGGCCGTCGGCGTGGTGGCCGCGTCCCTGGACATGTGCAGCCGCAGGTTCGCGGCCGTGCCGAGCCCGCAGCGGCGGGCCACCTCCTCCACGGTCAGATCGCTGTTCTCCAGGAGTCGACGCGCCTCGAGGAGACGTTGCGCGGCCAGCCAGCGCAGCGGGGTGGTGCCCGTCTCGGCGACGAAGCGCCGCGCGAAGGTGCGCGGCGCGAACCCTGCCTGGCGGGCGAGGTCGGCGACGGTCAACGGCTCGGCCAGCCGGTCGAGCGCCCATGCGCAGACCGCGGCCATCCCGGCACCGGCGGCCGGTACCGGGCGCTCCAGGAACTGCGCCTGACCGCCGTCACGGTGGGGCGCGACGACCAGGCGCCGCGCGACCCGGACCGCGGCCTGCGGGCCGTAGTCGGTGCGCACCAGGTGCAGGCAGAGGTCGATGCCCGCGGCGAAGCCTGCGCTGGTCAGGACGTTCCCGTTGTCGACGTACAGCAGGTCGGGATCGACGTCGACCGCCGGATGGCGGGCGGCCAGCTCGGCCGCGTCCATCCAGTGGGTGGTCGCCTGGCGGCCGTCCAGCAGGCCCGCGGCCGCCAGGGCGAACGCTCCGGTGCACACCGAGACCACCCGCGCGCCTCGCGCGGCGGCGGCGCGCAGCGCGTCCAGCACCGGTGGCGCGGGTTCGTCCAGCGGCGCGTAACCCGGCACGACGACGGTGTCGGCGGTGGCCAGGGAATCCAACCCCAGCGGGACATGCATGTCCCAACCGGAGGTCGTGGGCACCCGTCCGGGCGACTCCGCGCAGACGGCGAACGAGTAGTGGTCCCGGTCGCCGAAGACCTCTGCCGGAATCGCCAGGTCGAACGCGACCACGTCGGGCAGCGCCAGGGCGATGACACGGTGCATGGCAGCATTCTTGCGCACAGAGGCATTCCTGCTACTCGTTCCGTGCGCCGTCGCGGGGCAGGCTGGTGGCTCGGCACCGGGGCTCGGCCGGCGAGGTCCGAGCGCCGCGAACGAAGGAGAAGGAACCCTCATGCTCTTCATCGACGCCCGCTCCTACACCGCCGAGCGGCCCTGGGGAGCCCTGGACATCACCGAGATCGACGATGTGAGCGTACGGCTGCACTGGACGGACCAGCCGTACGTCTGGCACGTCAACGACGGGCCCGAAGTCTTCGTGGTGCTCGACGGCGTCGTCGACATGCACTACCGCAGCGACGGCGAGGAGCATGTCGAGCGGCTCACCCCAGGGCGTATCTGCCACGCCGCACCAGGCGACGAGCATGTCGCGCACCCCGCACCGGAGGCGCGCATCCTGGTCATCGAACGCAGGGGCAGCATCTGATCCACCACGTAGCCGTGGCGCGTTCTGGGAATTCCCCTCGCGTCGTCGCGTGCGGTGGGCGGCGGGCGGCGACGCCGTCCGGCTGGGCCTCGATCCCGGCTGGTCGGCGCGCAACGACGATGAGGGCGATGGCCCTGACCAGGGCGATCGTGGTGGCGCGGCTAGCATGGTGGGTATGCGAGGAGTTGGCCACGGACGTGGCTCCGAGTCGGACATGATGCGGGACCGCGTCATCGAGACGGCCATCCGGCTGTTCGCCTCGCTCGGCCATGACGCCACCCCGGTCCAGATGATCGCCGACGCGGCTGGGCTCGACGTCGTCACCGTCACCGATCTCGTGGGCGACAAACGCGAGATCTACCTCGCGGTGATGAAACGGACCTACCGGGACGTATGGGTGATGCTGGACGGAGTGTTCGCCGAGTTCACCCCTGACCGGGCCGGCGTCCACCTGCTCGCGAACCGCTATCTGGACTTCTGCGTGGAGCACCCCGAGGTGCCCGAGCTCTGGATCCATCGATGGCTGTCGGACGCCGCCGACGTCAACGGGCTGGAGGCGCTCTACCTCAAGCCGACGCTCGATCGGCTCACCGACGCACTTCGGGGCATCATCGACACCGACGTGGACCTCGAGGAGGCGCTGTGGACCATCATCTGGTGCGTGCGCGGCTTCGTCGTAGGCGGTGTGCTCACCTCGAGCGGCCAGCGTGCGGGGCCGGGCAACATCTACTACCTCCGGCGCTTCCGCGCCCACTTGCACGTGCTCGTCGACCGGATGTTCAAACCGGACCGGTGACGACGGGGCCGCTGAGAGCGTGACGTGCGACGTCGCTCGGCCGCCGCGAGGGCGACCCGCTCACCCACCCGAAGATCCGCACCCGTGACCGGCGGGCGCTGCCGGCCTGGTGGGACGACTCGATCGTGCGCGACCGGCATGCGCTCGGCCAGGGCGACCCCCAGCCGTACGAGCGGACGCTGGTGTCGGCCGGTGACGCGAGATTCCAGCTTCATGCGTTACTTCGGCGAGGGCTCGTCCGCTGTGGCGATGTTGCCTGTGAGGGTTCGCCTGTCATCTTGCCGCGTCCCCGCTGTCGTCTGCCCGAAGAAGAAGCCGAGGATCAGCAGAAAGGCACTGGTCACAACTTCAGGGGTTCGGGTGCTGGTGAACATGGCGACGATGAGAGCGAGACCCAAGAGGATCAGCAGGACCGCGCCGATGAGGATCGCCACCGGCTCGCGTTCTAGGAACGACCAACGCATCCGCCATTTGCGCTCGCTGATCTCGATGTCCTTCAGCGCCATGTCCATGTCCGTGGACTGTGTCGCGGCGGATTGCTCCTCAAGAAAGCGTTGCTCCGCCATCAGGCTCGAAATCATGCTGTACAGCTCGTCGCGAACCACGGGGTCGTCGACCTTCTGGTTCACGATCTCCTGAACGTCTTCCAACTGCTCCTGGGGATACAGCACGCGGATGCGGTCGATGATGGAACGCTTCCGCTCCAGCAGGATGGGCAGGGCGCCGATCGTCACCGTGGCCTCGGCGCCTGCTCTGGCGATGATGGCGCCCGCTGATGTGGTGAGCTTCAACGCCAGCGTGCCGAATTGCGACGGATGGGAGATGGCGCGATTCACCCTGTCGAGGGAGTCTTTGAGCTCAGTCAAGGACTGCTGTTCGATCTCCTGATGACCCAGTCCCATGAGCTTCATCTGGGGCTCGTAGTAAGCGCGTGCGGTCTCCAGATAGTTCGCCAGCTGTGAGACTGCGACGTCAGGTGCTCGACTCATGGAAAACCTCCCCGTCCTGGAACCATGGCGGTGCTTCGTGATGATCCCAAGTCGGAGGGCCTTCGCGCCTGGATGAAATCAAACCGTCGTCAACAACCCCTCCGAAAGTGCATCGAGAGTACTTCGCTCAGGTGAGTCAGATCATTCCGCTGCTGTGGATGTCGTGGCCAGGTTCTTCGGCCAGCTGTGTCAAGGAGCGATCGAGCGAACCCTGCTCCTCATGAGGGTGAGCCGTCGGCTAACCTCTGGCGGCATGACTGCCACCTCCCACGTGATGACCCGGTTCACGGACGGGCTTGTCCACGCGTATGACTTCTCGAGCAGCCCGGTTGAGTCGGCTGCGCCGTCGGTTGTCGCGTTTCCCATCGTCGAGGCCGTCGAACCGGTGAGCCACGCGGTGGCGCCGAACCTGCGACGTGCGGTGTATGCGACGGCCGACGAGATGGCGTGCCTCGACCGCGAAGGCAAGGTGCTGTGGCGGCTCGGCTTCGGCCCTGGGGCGGAGGAGCCGTACAACGCTGTGGCGAGCTGTGAGTTTTCGCTGGACGGGACGGTGGTGTGGGTCTACCGGCCCGACGCGATGTCAGGACGCGGCGATGGCCTGGATCATTGGCTCGCTGTTGACGCCGAAACCGGGGGCGTGGTCGCGCAGGCCGAGTTGGACTGCGCCGGACACGGTGGGCACCAGTTCGTTCACCCGGACGGCGCCCACATGCTGCTCGATGTCGGCGAGGGGCAGGACGGTTCGCGGGTGTACCGCGGCCGCCTCGACCGAAGCGTCATCGACCTGACCGTCTACCCGTGGACAGACCGCAGCCTCGTGAGTCTCGCTCCGGACGGCCATCACTTCATGACTGTCCACCACGATCAGGAGGACGTCGCTTTCCATGCGTACCCCGACGGTGACGTGGTGATCCGGATTCCGGTGGAGTCGTTCGGCTACGACCCCGACGAGGCATACGTGGAGTGGGCAGGTGGCTACCTCGACGCCGATAACGCCATTGTCACGATCGGCGGGGAAACCGAGGACGAACAGGAGTGGTACCAGCACCATCTCGTCGACGTACGGACCGGCCAGGTACACGGGACGCTCGGTGCACAGTCCAGCCACGCGTACGACGTCAGACCACTAGGGGACGGCTCGTGGCTCAGTACCGATCGTAACGACCGATTGTGCCGTCACACCCGATAGCCGGCCTGCCAGAGGCGCTGATACACCCCTGTAAGGGGAGAAGGCATCTCTCAAGCCGGGGCGGGGGCGAGTGCCTCGGACAGGGCACGGCCGAGGCGGCGCATGCCCTCGGTGATGTCCTCAGGGCGGTAGGTGCTGAAGGAGAGGCGGAGGGTCGAGGGGTCGGGTTCGGCCGGGTAGAAGGGTGCTCCGGGGACGAAGGCGACGTCGTGAGTGAGGGCTCGTCTGAGGAGCTGGGTGGTGTCGACGCCGTCCGGGAGGCGGACCCAGATGAACATGCCGCCGTCGGGGTCGGTCCAGGTGGTGCCCTGCGGGGCGATGCCGGCGAGGCCCTCGATCATCGCGTCCCGGCGGGGGCGGTAGGCGTCGGTGAGGGTGCGGATGCGGGCGTCGAGGTCGGTCGCGGTCAGATAGCGGGCGGCGGCGGACTGATCGATCGTTGAGGTGTGCAGGTCGGTAGCCTGCTTGGCGATGGTGAGAGCGCGCAGGAGCTGGGCGGGAGCGCGCAGCCAGCCGAGGCGGAGGCCGGGGGCGCCGATCTTGGAGAGGCTGCCGAGGTAGATCGAGGTGTTCTCGGCGCCGGGGTAGGAGCTCAGCGGCGGCAGGGCTTCGCCGCGGTAGCGCAGCTCGCCGTAGGGGTCGTCTTCGAGGATCCAGAAGCCGTGGGAGGCGGCCAGTTCGGCCACCGCATGGCGGCGCGGGCCGGTGAGCGTGCGCCCGGTCGGGTTGGCGAAGGTGGGCACCAGGTAGAGCAGCGTCGGTCGTTCCCGCTCGGCGATCTCGCGCAGGGCGTCGGGGTCGAGGCCGTCCTCGTCGCTGCGGACCGGGACGATGCGGGCGCCCGCCAGCCGGAAGCACTGCAGCGCGGCCAGATAGGTGGGCTCCTCGACCAGCACGACGTCGCCCGGCTCGACCAGGGCGGTGGCGACGAGGGAGATGGCCTGCTGAGAGCCGGTCGTCACCAGGAGCTCGTCGCCCGACGTCCGCAGCCCCCTGGTGGTGAGCCGTCGCGCCAGCAGGTCGCGCAGCGCCGGGTCGCCCTCCGTGGAGGAGTACTGCAGCGCGCGCCGCGCCTGGGCCGAGGAAAGGACGTCATCGAAGGCGCCGCGCAGGGCGTCCACGTCGAACAGTTCGGGACACGGGAGCCCGCCGGCGAACGAGATGACTTCGGGCCGGTCGATGAGGGCCAGCAGGTCCCGGACGGGCGAGCTGTCGATCCGGCCCAGCCGGCCGCTCAGCGGGCTCTTCGGGGCGGGACGGGACATGGTGGGCACCTCCAAAGCTTGGCGACGAGGCGAGGGATGACGCACTTGTGCTGCGTGTGCCTCGCACGAGAAAGTTCGCCGGTCAGGCGCCGCGATCATCCTACAGGCGGGTTTGGGGTGGAAGTCCTGGGGGGAGCGGATGAGGCCGGTTCGGCCGTCATCGTGGTGCCTCGCTCGCGTGCGGGCGCAGCTCCCCCGTGATGCTGGCCATGGGCCGAGCCAACCGCCGCACAACGGGCGAAGTGTCGGTCATGTCTACTACGGTCGTCTGGCATGATCATCAAAGGCGGCCAGATCGTGCTGGCCGGGCGGTTCGTCCGGCTTTCGAAGGATGAGGCCAAGCGTGGCCTGGAGGCGCTGGGCGTGAAGGTGACCGCGTCGGTCTCGGCGAAGACGGACCTGGTCTTCGCCGGGGCGAAGTCGGGGGCGAAAGCGGGTCCGGCTGCGGTGCGCGGCATCCCGATCCTCGACGAGGACGCGCTGGCGGCCGTGCTCGACGGCAGGGAGCCCGGCACCCCGCCGCAGTCCCCGCCGTTCACCGGTGTCCCCGACGAGCGGATGGGGCCCGACGAGGCCCTCGACACCCTCAAGAACGCCGACTGGTCCGCGTTCTGCCCGCAGCGCGACACGGTGCCACTGCGGGACGCCCTCCAGGCTCTCGAGCGCGTCCACGGCGTCACCGGCGCGCATCGTCTCGCGACCGCCCGGCTCCGCGACGCGGGCGCTCTGCTGCGTCACTCCGACGTGCACCACGGCGAGCTGAACGGCCATGCGCTCAGCCCCGACGGCCGCCACCTCGCGGTCGGAAGCGGGACCGGCGACGACTCCGACAGGGGCGGCGTCCTGCAGGTCTTCGAGGTCGCCACCGGCCGCTGCGTTCACGCGATCGACGGCATCATGGGGGGCATCGGCTTTCCGGACTACGCGCGCAGCCTCCAGTGGTCAGCGGATGGCACGCGAATCGCCCTGGAGTACAACACCAACGCGACCGGCGTGTGGGACCCGTTCGGCACCGCCCGCGAGCCGATCGCCGACGCGTTCTTCCTCGCCTCCGGCAGGCCACTGGGCATGGCCTTCGCCCCCGAGGGCAGGCGGGCGTTCGTCTACGGAGGCGAGTCGGACGTCCTGCGCAACGTCATCGTGGCGATGCACGAGGGCTCGGTCGCCGGGCCGCCGGACTCCCACCCCGAGGGGACGGCGCCGATCGAGTTCAGCGGACCGCTGCCGGACGAGTCCAGGCGAACCTGGGGCGACGAGCCCGAGCTCATCCTCAGCCGGGCGTTCTGGTCGCGTGACGGCTCGCGCGTCTACGGAGAGTCGACGGACGAGTACGCGGCGCTCTCGCTCGACGTGGAGAAACGGCGGATCTCCTGGATTCTGGGCCTGGAGGAGGACCAGGACGCGGCTCCGCCCGAGTGGAGCCTGGACGAACGGCTCCTGGCCCACCAGCGCGACGGCAAGCTCGTCATCGCCGACGCGCTGACGGGTGAGACGACGGCGGAGCTTCCCGGCCGACCCGGCGCCGACGTCCTGTGCTGGGGGCCGGGCGGCAGGCTGGCGGTGGTGGACCCGGAGGCCGGGACCGTCGGGATCGTCGACGCGGCCGCCGGCGAGCACCGGTACGACCTGAACGTTCGGGCGGCCACCTCCAACCCGCGCGGCTGGGACGCCCGGTCGTGGGCCTGGTCGCCGAACGGCGAGCGGGCGGCCTGCGTCACCGCCGAGGGGCGGATCGAGATCTGGTCGCTCGGTGAACGCCCCGAACGGCTGGGCGTCCTGGACGGCGTCCGGCGCACCGTCGGCCAGTGGGATCACGGTTTCGGCCTGGAATGGCCCGCCGACGACGTGCTGATCGCGATCGGCTCGCACGCGGTGCGCTTCCTGCGCCCCGAGAGCGGCGAGATCGTGGCCGACCACCCCTTCCACCACGCCCCTGCCGCCCGTCGCCCGCTCTTCTTCACCGGCCGTGACCTCGGCGACCGGTTCCCGCTCAACCCGACGTTCGCGCTGGACGAGGACACCTGGGCGGTGGCATTCGAGGACGGAACGGTCATCGCGCGGCCCGGCAGGGACGACGAACTCGCGGAGCTCGACGGCCGGCTCTGCTGGTCCATCGCCCGACGCTTCGCCTGGCCGTACCGCTGGGGCGAGCGGAAGATCTTCCCCGATCCCGCCCGCGCGGGAGTGGGGGCGGCCTCACCGGAGACCGAGCGGCTGCTGGAGCCCTTCCGGGGACGTGACAGCACGGCGGAGGCGACGGGGACGTGGCCGCCACCCGACACCGCCACCGTCGCCGATCTGATCACGGTGGTCCGGGGCACGCTCGTCGACCTGACCGTTCAGGACTCGGTCGTCCGCGGAGACTGGACCGTCGACACGCTCCAGCAGCTCGCGATGATCCACGCCCGGCGGGGCGAGGCCGCCGAAGCCCGCGAGCTGGCCCTCGCGATGCCAGAACACCGGCGGCGTCTCGGACACCTCGCGCGGATCGCGCTCGCGCTCGGCGCGGCCGGTTTCGACGCCGAAGCCGCCGCCGTCCTGCCCTACGCCGGCGGCGATCTCGCGGACGTGAGCGACGCGGCGGACATGGCGGCGCTCGCCGGGGCCTGCGCGGTCCTGGGGCAGGATCGACGCTCCCAGCAGTGGTTCGCTTCCGCGCGCGAAGCCGCCGACGCTCACCGTTCGAACTGGGAGGTCCGCCTGCCACTGGTGTGGGCGCTCACCGAGTGCGGCAGGGAGCGGGAGGCCCGCGCCGTGCTGGACGAGGGCGTCGGCACACCGGTGGGCCGGTATCACGGCACGCCCTGGCTGGTCTGCCTGCTCAGGCGGGGCGAGACCGAACTGGTACGCCAGCTGATCGGCGAGCGCAGCGAGCCGAAAGATCCAGAGAAACCGCACGTCAACGGCGTGCGCTGGTTCGACGACTGGACGGCGGCCCGCGCGCTCACCGCCTACGGGCAGCCGGATCTGCTCCAGCTGCGGGCCGAGATCAACTGGGTCTCGGTACGGCACGACCTGCCGACGGCCGAACGGATCGCGGCCGAGGGCAGGCCCACCCGCCCGACCGACGACCAGGTGACCGATCTCGCCGCCCAGCACGCCACCCTCGCGAAACTCCCCAAGGCGACGAAGCGTCGCGAGTCCGCGCAGCTGGCCCGTATCGCGGCGGAGTGCGGCCATATCAGCGCCGTGCTCGACCTGCTGCCCGGGACGGGCGACCCGGACAAGTACGGCGGACTGGACAGCAACGCGCGCACCTGGGTCGCGCTCAGCGCCCTGCGGACCATCGCGATCGGCGTGGACGTCGACGTGTGGTGATCGCTGCCCCGGCCGGCTCTTCGGCGGCTGCCGGGGAACCGGTCGAGGTAGCCGTCATGCCGGCACGCCGGGGGCCGCGGTGAGGCTGACCGACGCCTCGGCCGTGTAGACCAGGAAGGTCAACGTTTCCTGGAAGTACAGCCGGACGCTGGTCTCGTCGTGCGCGAGATAGCCGATCGACACGTCCTGGCCGATGCGCATCTCGAAGTCGCCGCCTCGGGTGGACAGCAGGAGAGCGCCCTCGATGGCGGGCGCCCAGATGATCTGACCGTCCAGCAGGCGGGCGATGTGCTCGTGGATCGGATAGCCGTGGTCGGAGGTCTCGCTGACGGCGGTGTAGGTGTCGGCGCTGAGCACCAGCGTGTACGGTCCGCCCACACCGGCCAGCCGGAGCGCCGTCACGGCCCGGCTCACGGCGTCGGGGTAGGCACGGGTCTCGGCCGGCAGCGCGATCGCCGCGTTGGAGGAGCTCTCGCGAATGCCGGAGATACCGGCCGCGGCGTACCCGTCGAAGACAGTGCGGTCTTCGGCGAAGGCGAGCCGGCGCGCGGCGTCCTTGACCGGCTGCCAGTCGGCGTCCTTCGCGCCGCGCTCGACGTCGTCCACCTGCCGCCGGTCGACGGTGAACGGCACGCGGAGTTCGACGAGAGGTTGGGAGAGGCGGACGCGCGCGATCACCGCATCGCCGGGAGCGCCGATCTCCTCCAGCCGGCCGGTGGAGACGGAGGCGAGCTGGGCGCCTCCCGGATCGGAGACGTCGACGACACGACGCCCGGCCACATGGCGTTCGAACGTACGCCGGGCCTCCTCCTCCAGGTCGGTCCATGCCGCGGCGGAGATGGGCGCCAGTTCGCGATGCAGATTGTTCATCGGGCAGTGCCTCTCTTCAGATCGCCGATTCCGAGAGATCCGTCGGTCGTGGCCGGGACCGGAGCCGCGGGGGAGGGGCCCGTGTCGGTCGTGGCCGGGACTGGAGCCGCGGGGGAGAGGTCCGTGTCGGTCGTGGTCGCGCCGTTCGGCGGATCGGGAAGGTCCTGGAGGAAGTCGGCGCTCGGGACGAAGAAGAGCGTGCCGGTCACGGCCGTGGAGAAGTCGAGGACCCGGTCGTGGTCGGCCTGCGGGGTGCCGAGGAACATCCTCTCCAGCATCCGCTCGGTGACCGTGGGGGTGCGGGCGTAGCCGATGAAGTAGGTGCCGAACTCGCCGCGGCCCACGGACCCGAAGGGCATGTTGTCGCGCAGGATCTGCCGCTCGGTGCCGTCGGGGTCGACGATCGTGGTCAGGGAGACATGCGAGTCGGCCGGTTTGCTGTCGTCGTCCAGTTCGATGTCGGTCAGCTTCCTGCGGCCGATGGCTCTCTCCTGCGCCTCGACCGGCAGGGCGTTCCAGGCTCGTAGATCGTGCAGGTACTTCTGCACGATGACGTAGCTCCCGCCGGCGAACGCGGGATCCTCGTCACCGATCACGACCGCCTCGTGCGCGTCAGGGCCGACGGGGTTCTCCGTCCCGTCGACGAAGCCGAGCAGGTCTCGGACGTCGAAGTACTTGAACCCGTGCACCTCGTCGCGGACGGTCACCGCGCCGTAGAGCCGGTCCATGATCTCCGATGCCAGGGCGAAGCACAGGTCGAGGCGCTGCGCCCGGATGTGGAACAGCAGGTCGCCGGAGGTGGACACGGCACGATGCCGGCTTCCGACCAGTTCACGGAAGGGGTGAAGTTCGGCGGGTCGGGGTCCGGCGAACAGCAGGTCCCAGGCGTGGGAGCCGATCGCGGCGACGCAGCTGAGCGTGCTGTCCGGCGCCCTGAAGCCGATGGCCCGCTGCAGCGCGTCCAGGTCGGAGAGGAGGTCTCTTGCGGCCGGTTCGCCACCCGGATCGATGGTCGCCACGATGAAGATCGCCGCTCTTGTCAGCGGGCTCAGTACCGGTTGGGGAAGCGCGTCCGCGAGTTCCGCCATGCCGCTCCTCCTCAAGCGTTCGTGTACACCGTGGCCCGCGCCGCAACCGTTCCCCGTTTTCGGTCAACCGATTCAAGGCATGTCGTGGTTAATCGGCCAGGTGCGGCGCGTGTTCCGCAGTCTTTGCCGCGACGCGAACGGGCCTTGGCGCACAGCCGGAACAGCCGCAGGCCCGACGCGGGCGGGGATGCCGCTCACTCCTTTCCGCGACGCCTTCAGCGCACGGAGCAGATCGCCGAGCCGATCACCGACGTCACCGCGTCCGGGTGCGATATGAGTGTCAGATGTGATCCGCCCTGGAACGTGGTGACCTTCGAGCGTGCCCGCTCGGCCATGGCCTTCTGCGAGTCCGGGGTGATGATCTGATCACCGGTGCTGACGAAGTACCAGGACGGGATCGTCTTCCACGCCGCGGCCTTCGACGGGGTCATGAACGCGCTGGTCGAGGCGGCTCGCTGGGAGGCCCACAGGCGTACGGCGGTGTCCCGCGGCAGGTCGGAGCCGAACGAGCGGACGAAGGGCTCCTGTTTGAGATACAGGTCCTTCGCTCCTTGAGGCGCTCCCGCGTAGGGCGCCGTGTCGTAGAGCGAGTCCGGATTCGCGCTGAGGGCGGACCCGGAACCGCTGAGCTGGGCGGTGGTCTCGCCGACGTCCGGGACGGCGGCGTCGACGTACACAAGCGCCTTGACGCCGGGGACGCTCGCGGCGGCGTTCGTGATCACCGAACCTCCGTAGGAGTGCCCGACGAGCACGATCGGGCCGCGCATGGTCTTCAGGAAGTCGGCGACCGTCTCGGCGTCGCTGGTCAGGTCGCGGAGCGGGTTCGCGATGGCGCGTGCGTCGTAGCCCGCCCTTCGCAGGGCGTCAGCCTCGCCGTTCCAGCTCGAGGTGTCGGCCCAGGCTCCGTGGACCATGACGACAGCCGGCTTGGTAGGGGCCGGTGACGGGCATGGCAGGGGGATCGCGGGGGCGGATGCGGCCGTCTCAGCGTTGACCGCCGCCCCCGCCACAGGCGTGGTGACCACGGTGAACGCCGCCAGGGACGTCATCATCTTCCTTCGGCGTGAAAGTGCCATCCTCTTCCCCCTCGGTCGGGCAGTGCGCTGCCGCTCGTGGCGCCGGGCTGACCGGTCGTTCATGGCGGGCCCAGGCGGCCCCGCCGCCCGGGGCGCGCGGTCATCCCCATCGCGCGGCGAGCTCCTCGTGGACGCGGCGGGAGGCCGCCCGGGTCTGCCGGGCGCTCGGCGAGGTGAGGCGGTTGCTCAGGTCGTGGCTCACCACGCCTGGGTCGTCGAGCGCCGGGATCTGGCTCGCCCGCGGACCGTGCGGGAGCAGCCCGCCGGAGAGGGAGGTTCCCACGATGAGGGCGATCACACGATGTCCGGCGTGGTTGGGCAGGTGTGCGTCCGCGGCGACCACCTCGGTCACCGCCTCGGCGAGGGCGAGCCCTTCGTGGAGCCCGGCCTCCCATGCTTCCGGTCGTCGCCCTCCAGCGCCGCCCGGCCCCCGGGGCGCAGCGACGCCTGGAGCGCCTCACGCATCCGCCCGGAGTCCACCACCCGGCCGGAGACGAAGGGGCGGACCGTGTCCGAACGCTCCTGCTCGGCGGTCCGCCGCTGCGTCCAGTGTCGAGTGGCCAGTTTGGTGCGTGCCATCCCTCGCCCCCGTCCCGCGTTGCCCCTGATCTGATGCCTCGAAAGGTGTGAAAGTAATCCAAAAAGGACTAAAGGAATCGCCCGCCGCGACGTACACCGGCGCTGACCCCCGGCAACGCCCGTGCCCGGCCGTCGCTGTGCCCTGGGCCGCAACAGGGACTGGTCGGCGCCTGCTCGTATGCGGCGTTGCAGGCCTCATGGCCGCGGTGCGGGCTGGCGAGCTGCGCCGTCACCTTGACGACGTCGGAGAAATCGAGGTCTCGAGCGGCGCGAAGGGGTCGCGACATGCTCGGGAACGCCATCGGACAGGCTCCATCCGTCGGCCACCGTACCCGTCTGCGAAGGCTTCCATACAGCACTGTATGGTACGGATCGTGGACACCGTCGACCGGAGGGCAGGGCAATGGAGATCGTCGGGTTGTTAGCCGTCGTGGGGCTGGCCGCCGTAGGAGGGTTGCACGCCGTATGGGCCTTCTCACCGTGGCCCGCCACCGACCGCACCACCCTGGCCAAGGTCGTGCTCGGCGATGAGGGCGAGGGATTCCCGTGGGGCCCTGCCTGCATCGCCATGGCGGCAGTGCTCGGCGGTGCGGGTTACGTGGTCGCCGTCCGTTCGGGCCTGCTTCCACCGGTGGGCCCGGCGCAGCTCTACACGGCGGGAGCGTGGGTGATCGCCGCTGTGCTGTTGGCGCGGGGCGCCGTCTTCCCTGCCGTCGTGACGCTGCGCGGCACGTGGAGTCAGGAGTTCAGGACCTGGGACCTGAAGGTCTACGCGCCGGTCTGCCTGGCCCTGGGCGGATTGACGCTCGCGGTGGCGCTGGGCGGGCACGGCTGATGGTCACCCGAGGTCGGCGAAGATCTCGCGCAGCAGTCGCAGTCGTGCCGACGTGACCCGCCGCAGGACCCGGTGCCACCACCGGGTCGGCGACCTTGGCGGCCGGCGTGGCCTCGACCTTGGCCGTGATCGGATGCTTGAAGGCCGTCTCGAAGATCGCCCGCAGTCGCTCCTCGGAGTCGTAGTCAGCTCGCAGGCCTGCCTCGACAGTAGTACACAGAATCCGGCAGGCCCTGCGGGCCTTCCTGAGGCCGGGGAGCGGGTCCGGGATCGGCGTCCTCGATCGTGACCCCGATCCGCTCTGCGACGTCGCGCGGCGACGCGGCCACAGGGCGGGACGGCGGCGGCAGCCGGCCGCGGAGGACGAGCGATGCTGGCCCGCGCCGTGGAAGCGGGCGTGCCGGTCTCCTGGGTGAGCGCCGATGAGGCCTACGGCATGGAGCACATATTCCGGCGCTTCCTGGAAGAGCACCACCTCAGCTATGTGGTCGCGGTGCCCAAGAACCAATGGATCGGCATGGGGTGGGGCGGGGAGGTCCGCGCCGACACCGCGACCGCCCAAGCTCCGCCCGAGGCGTGGAAGCGCCGCTCCTGCGGCCAGGGCGCCAAAGGGCCGCGCGTGTATGACTGGGCGCTCGCCACGGTTCATTTCGAGGCCGAGCCCGGCTACCAGCGCTGGCTCCTGGTCCGCCGCGGCCTGACCCCCAACGCCAAGGGCGAGCTGGAACTGGCCTACTACCTGTGCCACGGCCCGGTCGGCACCACGATCGAGGACCTGATCGGTATCGCTGGAGCACGCTGGGCCATCGAAGAGTGCTTCCAGTCCGCCAAGAACGAGACCGGCTTCGACCAGTACCAGGTCCGACGCTACGACGCCTGGCACCGCCACATCACCTTGGCCATGCTCGCCCACGCCTACCTGGCCGCCACCTCCGCCTGCGCCCCAAAAGCCCGAGCGGCCTGGTCCGCCTCACACCCGCCGAGATCCGCCGTCTCCTGGCACACCTGACCAGCGCCGCCACCCGCCCCCTCGGCCAGAGGCTCCCACGGGCCCTCGCCTGGTCACAGCGTCGGCGACAACATCAAACACGCGCCCGCAGCAGCCACTATTGGAAACGCTGGCTCCGCCACAACCAGATCCAGATATAGATCACAAAGTCTGGCTGTAATACTAGTCGGCATGCTCCAATGTCAAGGCGCTGCTCACCGGGGTGGCTTTGGCGACGGCTTGGAACGGCGGAAAGTCCTGTGCCTCCGCAAGAGCCGCCTGCCACTCCTCATCGCCGTTGGGGAAATAGAAGCCTGTGTGGTCCGAATGAGAGCTGAGTACTGACCAGCGCCCCCATTGCAGGATGAACCCGTCGGAGTCGGAATCCGGTTGGGTATCGATTCCGGCGACCTTCGTCTGAGCGAACTCTGCGAATGCCGCCCACGCGGCCATGGTGTCCGTAATAGCGTCGGGTGCTTGCCCGTGTTGGCGCAGGATGCTGGCAAGAAGGTCGAGGGCGGCCTGCCAGTCGACGCGAGTCATGGCCGGACCATACCGTCGAGCCCGTCAACACCGATGGGATTCAGGGGAGGCCGCCGTCAAACATGTCCTGAGACTGCTGTATCAAGCATGTCGCGGGACAGGACGTTGCTGGACCGAGTCACGCTGCCGGATTGTTCTTTAGGGATCAAGGGCCACCGCGCGGTGGCCCTTCGCACCGACAAGCAGAACGCATCTACGAAGGCGCCATCGACGTCGCCTCGATCAGGATCTGGCTCCGTGACCCTGTCCTATGATCCACGGGACCACGCTCTAGGAGTAGGCCGGGACGCCGATGGAGGCGACGTCGAGGGCGATCGCCCGTGAGTCCGCCCGTATCTTGGCCGCTCGCCAGCGGCCGGCCGACCGGTCGGGCAAGGCGTTGGATCAGTCGGCGGCGTCTGCGGGGCCACGCCGGTTCGCGGGCAGGTCGGGCTTCTCATCGGTCCAGCCGGTCTCCTTGACCGCCTCGTAGGAGAAGCTGGCCGCACCCTGCCTCGACGGGTCCGGTGCGTTGGTGTGTACCAGCGCCAGCGGCAGCCCGGTTTGGGCGTCTACCACGAGCTGGTCCACGCCCTCCGACTCGCCCGTGTCGGTCGTGCGTGGGATGCTGACAGCCCGGCCGCGGCGACCGAGCGGGTCGGTGACTTCGCCGACGGCCGTCACGCTGGGCAGGGACGCGATCATCCGGTACGCGGCGGCCCGCACCTCCGGTGACACCGGGAAGTGCATGATGATGTGCGCACCCATGTCGTAGAGCCACAGGTCGGCGTGCTGGCCCCGGCCCAGGGGAGGTAGGTTGCCGTCCGCGGCGCCCTTCTCGATGACCGACTCCAGGTAGTCCCGGAGCCCTTCAGGAGTCGCCGGCAGCTTGCCCAGCCGGTCCGGGGTCATCGGCTCGCCGTTGGTCAGCATGCCCAGTGACCCGCCCGCGTCCTCCCGCCGTACCTCGCGCGGGCCCGCAGCGGCGGTGACCGCCCTACTCTTCGTCACGAAGGACGTACCGCCCTCGTCGATGCGCTTCCCCGGATACGTCCAGGTCTTCGGTGAGCCGTCGGCGCGCCATGCCTCCTCGTCCTTCGGGGTGGCGGGCTTGGCCCCGAGGAACTGGGTGATCCGCCAGGTGGGCTTGCCCGCCTGCGGGGACGCCCACAGTTGCTCGGAGAAGGTCCGCTCCAGCAAGTACTTGCCGCTTGGGTCAGGCTCCATGCTGCCGCTGACGACATGGTTCATCCAGTAGTCGCCGTCCGCGGAAGTCTTCGCGACCGACGCTGCGGCGGCGAGCAGGATTTGCCGGGCCGACGGCGTCGCGTCGGGCCGTGGGGACGAGCCGGTGGATGTGTCCACCGAGGGCGGCTGGGCAAGGGTGGCGGAGTCCGGGCCGCCTGGGGCCGTGCCTGATGTGATCACCACGGTGACGGCGGCCGCCGCACCGAGCAGCCCCGCCCCGAGCGCCGTCCACCTGGCCGTGCGCAGCGCGGCGCGGCGGCGCCCCGCCCCGGCAGCGGACCGGCGGGAGTGAGGGGAGGTCTGCGTGGCCAGGTGAAAATTCTCCTGAGGGTTCGGAGTGGTCGTCTGGGCGGTGAAGGAGGCGACGAGCCGGGCACGGCCCTCGGCGGTCACCTGCGGGGAGGGCGGGGTCGAGGAGAGCAGGTCCCGCACCGCGTTCAGGTCATCCATCTGCGTCTCCAAAGTCTTCGTGCATCGGGTTGACCCCGCCCAGGGCAGCGCGAAGCTTCCTGCGGGCGCGGTTGAGCCGGGATCCGACGGTGCCCGGGGGGATGTCGAGGGCTTGGGCGATCTCCTCGTAGCCGAGCCCGGCCAGGGCCGTGAGGATCAGTACGTCGCGGTCGGCCTCGGAAAGCGCCGCTAGCGCGGACGCGAGCTGCTCTTGCATACCGGCGGCGGCCAGGCGCTGGGCCACGAGGTGCCGGCCACGCGCAGCATGTCCTCCCAGTGAGCGCTGATCCGCTCGGCCTGGATGCGCTGGCGCGAGACCGGTTCCAGCGGCCCGTAGTCGGCGCCCAGGTCGAAGCGCCACAGCCGGGCATCGGAGATGTCGGCGATGCGGGGGGAGCACTGATAACCGCAGATCGCGAACAACCCGAACACCAGGTCACTGTAGGAGGCGGTGTCGGTGATCACGATCTCGGGGCGAGCAGGGCCGTCGAGGTTGAACACCGCATCCGAGATGCCCAGCGAGTCGCGCAGCGTGCCGGGCATGACGATGCCACCCAGGCCCAGCACCCGGTCGGAGACGACGTTCAGCCAGGTGGCGCCGCGGCCGGAGCCGAAGTACTTGCGATTGGGCCGGGTATGGATCGAGCGCAGCGGCACCGCAAAACGCATCCCGTCAGCCGAGGCCACATGCCCGCCACCCCAGTCTCCGGCGATGCCGATCTTGCCTTGGGTCTCCACCAGCAGAGCCGAGGCCGCGCGCAGGCCGCCCAGGTGGAAGTAGGCGTAGTCGGCGCCGGTCAGTCGGCCCCGGGTCAGCGCTTTTGGCCACACGACCTGCAGGACTTCCATCGGAGCATGCTGATAGAAGCTGGAGGTGGAGCCGAGCAGGATCGGGTGCCAGCTCGGATCGACCGTCTTGACGAAGACGGCATGGCCTTCCAACACGTCGTCACGCCGCTGCTCGGGGGCGGGGGCGCGCTCGGCCTCGCCGAGGATGTTGAGACATTCGTGCATGAGGTCCAGGTCGAGCCCGCACATGATCAGATCGGGCGTGCCTCGCGTATTGCTCGCCTGCACGGCCCTGGAGAACGCGCGAACGACCAGCTCAAGTCCTGGCGGATCTGCGTAAACTCCGCTGCCCAACAAGGCTGGCCACCTCGTCAAGGCGAAATGACCCGGCGCGCCGCTTCGACAAAACACCCCGACACTCGCTAGATATGGATCAAGGCCAGGACTGAGGAATTACCTGACACGAACCCCAGGGGCATTACGTGCCGTTCCACGGGAGGAGATCGAAATTGACTATTCTCTGCGATTTTCAATGGGTGCATGGTGTTGAAACGGGAGTTGATATCGGAGATGGCCAACCCGTTTGGGAGCAAACCTTTTCAACCGGCGGTCGTCACAGGAACGGGCACGCCGTCCTGGTCTTCATGGTTAGAGGCCTCACGGGTTCGAACGGAGCTGAAGTCCGGCTGAACAATAAATTCATCGGACGGATCGACCCTTATCCCGGGGCCAACGCGAGTCATTGGTACATGCAAACGATCAATATCTCCGGCGGTCCCCTTCTGGACGGCAACAATGAGCTGCAGGTCAATGCGGCTCCGTCCGCGAATCCCACCCCAGGTGACATCTACGACGATTTCCGGCTGAAGAATATTTTTTGCATTTTCCAGCAGGCGTCGTGATAGCTACAGT
>NZ_JBYITD010000040.1:0-89257 GCF_057708945.1 Nonomuraea sp. bgisy101 | reverse complement strand
CGGGTCAGGTCCTCGCGCAGCCGCCCCACGTCGCGCTCGTGGCGGTGGCGTTCGGCGGTGAGCTCCTCGCGTACGCCGGCTGACTCGGCGCGCGCCTCGGCCACGGCCGCCTTCAGCTCGCCGATCTGCTCGGCGGCCTCGGCCAGGCGCTGGCGGGAGCCGGTCAGCTGGTCGGACAGGCGGCGGGCCTCGGCGCGTTCGGCAGCCAGCTTCGTCTCGGCCTCGCCGAGTCGGGCCTGCGTCTCGCCCAGCGCGGTGGCCTGGGCCTCGGCACGCTCAACTTGATCGGCGAGCTGGCGCCGCAGGGTGCGCAGCTCGTCGGCCTGGCGGTCGCGGACGTCTTCGGCGGCCTGACGGGCGGTTTCAGCGGCGGCCTGGCGGCGTTCGGCGGCCACCACCACGCGGGTCTCGGTCTCGCGTTGGATGCGCTCGGCGTCGGCGCGGGCGCGATCCTCCCGCTCCTCAGCCTGCCGCTGGGCCTGCTGCGCCTCGCGCGTGGTGCGCTCGGCCGCCCGCCGGGCCTGCTCGGCCTCGTGAGCGGCCGGACGGGCGTCCAGGGCGTCGGCGCGCTCGTCGGTGGCCTCGGCGGTCAGCGTGGCGATGCGCTGCAGGGCGCCGGTCTCGACGATCTGCACGCCGTCGGCGAAGCGGGCGACGAGGGCCTGCAGGCCGTCCAGCAGCGGGCGGGCCTCGGCGAGCACCGCGCCGGTGGCGGTCACCGCGGTGGTCACCGCCTCGCGTTCGGTGCGTTCCCTGTTCCGGTAGTAGGCGTTCTTGCACAGGTTGTTGTTGTCGCAGAACTTGCGCGGCTTCCTGCCGGCCGGCGTCGCCACCTACATGCTTGGGCCGGGCGGCTGGTCGCTGCACAAGGTGCAGGACTTCCTGGGCCACGCCGACCCGCGCACCACGATGCGGTACAACCGGGCGGTCGCCATGCTGGACGACTCACCGGCCTACGAGGCGCGTTGTTCGCACGCGGCGAGGCCGAGTTCAGCGACGAGGCCGAAACCGCGGCAGTGCCTCAGCGCTAAAGCGGGAAAGGTCAAGCAGTCTGCGTCCGTCTCGCCAGTGCCGCGCTGATCGACTCGGGAGCTCCTCCCCCGACGGTCGAGCTGGCGGCAGGATTTTGTCCGTCGCTCGGCCTTGTGCCTGAAGGGAATTTCTTCCTGCAGGACGCCTTGCACTTCTCCTCCTGTTGAGTGAAGTGCCACAGGCATTGGACCCAGTTCTTTAGCTTGAAGCAACCGGTTTTGAGCGGTTCGTAGTGATCGATGCAGTTCCGGTAACACCTGTTTCTACCTGCGGGCTGGAGCTCTTGCCCTGCATTGATGGCCGGGCAGTCGGTCCCTTGGAAGCTAAGTGTGGCGCTGAGCCCGATGGCTGCTGCGATCATTGAACTCTTGACGTTCACATACATTCCAGCTCCGGTACGCACACGGTCTTGTGAAGTAGAGGCGGGCGGGACGGTAGCGCTCCCGCCCGCGGGCAGTGGTCAACTGCGGATCAGCACGGTCTCGTTGTGGTTTCTCCCGGTCAAGGCGATGGCTCCGTGAGGCTGAGATTTGGCGTTGGCGGCGTCGGCCGCCACTACCATCGCGGCCGCCACACCGGAGGCCAGCACGAGGGCGAGTACGACGACGGTGAGCATTCGACCTTTGTCGGTCGGCAGGTGACTCTCGGATGTGGACATATAGATTCCTGTTGTGTGGTGGCGGCTGCTGTGAGCCCTTCCTCAGGAAGGCCATGTCCAGAAGAGCACGCCAGAGGTGTCAGGTCTTGTCACGAGAATTCGTGACTTGACACGAAAGCCGGATGTGAAGCGCGCGATCGCGTTGTGGCGGCGTGTCGAAGCTCGGCCGGCGCGCCTGGCTTGCGTTTCCGCTGGCGGGACTTGCCAGGGCTTGACAACCGTGTACCCTCATGATCAGTCTGGGTTTCGTATCGGTACGCGCGGTTTCTCCCCTGATCGGGGGGTTCGGACGACGCGCTGAGATCGACGGAGACGCGCGAACTCGACCCTCCCGATACCTCGGGCACCCCCCGGGATGATCTTCCCCCACATTTCATGATCACTAGCTAGGTCCTGCCGAAGCGCTCCTCGAAGGAGGTCAGCTGCTCCTCAGCAAGGTTCTGAGCGAACAGTGTCGCGCGCAGGTGGTTGTCCGCGTCGTCGCCCGCGGACCGCGCGAGATCATCCGGGTGGGCGCGGCGAGCAGGCTGGCCAGCATCGCCCTGTGCCGTCGAGCCTGGGCGGGCCGGCCCAA
The DNA here is from genome assembly GCF_057708945.1 of Nonomuraea sp. bgisy101. Classification (NCBI taxonomy): domain Bacteria; kingdom Bacillati; phylum Actinomycetota; class Actinomycetes; order Streptosporangiales; family Streptosporangiaceae; genus Nonomuraea; species Nonomuraea sp. bgisy101. The sequence continues at coordinate 86,993 of NZ_JBYITD010000040.1, read as the reverse complement.
CGCGGAGAAGCGGTGCGCCACACCAGCGAGTTGCCGTTGACCAGCGCCGACATCAGGCAGTAGTACTGCTCTATTCCTGGCATGACACGTAAAGGCCCTGTGGTCCGCGTACGGCCTTGATCGAGAAAATGTCGAGCATACGGATTCGCGGCCGGTCGTCTTCGCCTGCCGGTCAGGACCGGCCGGCTGAGGTCCTCGGATAGGGTCCACGGGTGAACGACGCCCCCATCATCCTGCTCGGCGGCGCTTCGGGGACCGGCAAGAGCCAGGTGTCCTATCCCCTGGCGCGCCGCCTGGCCTCACCTATCGTCGAGATCGACGACATCGTCGAGGCGCTGCAGGCCATGACCACGCCGGAGCAGCTGCCCGCGCTGCACTATTGGCGGGCCAACCCCGAGGCCGTCCACCTGCCTCACGAGCGGATCGTGGAGATGCAGATCTCCGTGGCGCGGGCGCTCGTCCCCGCGGTGCGGGCGGTGGTCGCCAACCATCTCGAGACCATGACGCCGGTGGTCGTCGAGGGCGACTACCTGTTGCCGTCCACGGCCGCGGAGCTGGACGGCGTGCGCGCGGTCTTCCTGCACGAGGGCGACGAGGAGCAGATCGCCGAGAACTACCGGCGTCGCGAACCCTCGGCAGGGGCGCAGCACGGGCGGGCCGTGGTGAGCCGCCTGTACGGCGACTGGCTGGCGTCGCAGGCCGAAGCGGCTGGAGTGCCGGTCGTTCCCGCCCGCCCCTGGGACGACGTGCTCGAACGGGTGGCACGGGCGCTCAACCTCGCGCCGCCCGCCGTCTGATCCTGCCGCCGGGCTTGTGGACCGGCACGCGGCGCGCCGATCGGTTCACCTGTGCGTCCAGCGGAAGAGGGTAACGCCTTCGGCGGTGAGCCAGGTGCCGTCCCCGAGCGGGTATGCAGATTCGTGCGCGGGCATCGGGTAGCGCACCTCCCCGCTGAGAGCGTCGATCAGGACGTGCCTGGCGTCCTGCGGCGTTTCGGTGTAGAGCGTCGCGGTGGCGATCACGGTGTCGGCGTCAACGTAGCCGCCTCCGTCCCAGAAGGCCTCGCCCGAGGCCGGACGCCATGCATCAGCGGCGAGGAGCCTGCGCATGATGAGCCCGCGGAAAGGAGTGCCAGGCGATCTCGTCCGGCGGGGCGTAGCTGAGATAGGACAGCCCGGTGGGATGGACGTCGAGCAGGATGCGGTAGTCGTCCTCGTGCTTCCACACGCGCAGGCCGTCCTCCTCCAGCCGGCCCCAGTACACGTGCAGGCCGTCCTGGCCCTCCCCCACGGCCAGGCCCATGTGCCGCCCGTCGGCGTGTGGCAGGTGCTGGCCGCCGACGGCGGCGCAGCCCAGGGTCTCCCGCGCGACGACCCGTCCGCTGTCGGCCGCCAGCCCGAGCCACTCGTCGCCCTGGTAGGGGGTGCCGTCGAATTCGCCGTCGTCACGCCACACCCCCGAGCTCGGCGGGCCTGGCAGCATCGCCCAGACGTGCCGGCCGTCGTCGCTGACCCGGCATGAGGAGCGGTTCTCCTTCCGGGGGTGCCATCGGTGACCGCGGTGCTCCCACAGCACCGCGCCGGTGGCGGTGACAGCTCGGACGGCCTCGTCGTTGGCGTCCAGGCCGTGGGCCTTGCCGCGCATCGAAAACGACCTGCGCCATCTCGTGGAAGAACGTGGCCCTGACGACGCCCGTCTACGACTGCGGCTCCAGCGGCCGCTTCGGCGACGAGATCAACTGGGGCAACGCCGCTCGTGGTCGATACAGCTGGGCGTCACCAGGACTCGACCTCGAACCCGGTGGCGGCGGTCCAGAGTGCGCGGAAGGCGTGACCCGGCCGGCCGTTGAAGTCGTTGCCGGGCAGGCTTCGGATCAGCTCCACCGCGGCTCCGAGGTGGCCGCAACGGGCCGCTTGAAGGACGAGCTGCCCGGTCGGGTGCTCGCGCTGCGTCCGCGGTGTCTTCATTAGCGTGGCATGGGCCTCGGCGAGCGCGGCCAGCTCCACCTGGTCCGGCCGGGCGCGCGCGGGGTCGAGCCGGGCGTTCGTGCCTGCCTGGGCGAGATGCTCCTCGTAGGCGTACCCGCCACCGTAGATCTGCGCCCATGCGCTCAGCAGGTCCGGACGGCCCGCCGCGACGAACAGCTCGACCGCGTCCCAGCCGTCGAACCAGCCCTGCGCCTGCCACTCCTCGGCGTGCAGAGCCCGCATGGGGATGAGCTGGCCGGCCAGGCGGTCGCGTCCGGTGCGGATGAGGTAGGCCAGCAGCGGCCCGCTGTAGAAGGTCGAGGGGTTCTCCTTGCTCTGCCGCAGCAGGGCGAGGGCTTCGTCCTCGCGGCCGCACTCGATCAGCGCCCAGGCGACCGCCAGGCGGTGCTCGCCCGGGTTGGTCTCGGGCTCGATCGCCGCCCGCGCCCGATCGAACCACGCGTGGGCGCGGGCGGCGTCCCCCAGCGCGGCGTGCGCGCCGGCCACCGAGGAGGCCACGAACGCGGCGTTGTATTCGTCGATCACGGCCTCGGCTTGGGACTCGACGCCGTCGAAGAACGGCCGCGCGTCCTCACGCCGTCCGGCGGCTGCCAGGATCATCGCGACGTCGGCGAGGCCCCGCACCCGCTGGGCCGGTTCCGGGATCCCGTCGAGCAGCGCCCGCGCCCCGTCCGGCTCGCCCCGGCGCGCCCGCAGCCTGGCCGCGTGCCGCAGGCCCTCGCTCACGTGATGGTCCCAGCCCTCGTGCAGCGGCTCCACCGCGTCGATCACGAGCGCGAACAGGTCGTCCAGGGTCGCCGTGTCGGGCGGAGGCCAGGTCCCGGCCGGCGCCGGCTCAGTGCGGCCGCGGAACGCCTCCAGGTACTCCTCCAGCGGCGGGCCGACCCGCTCGGCCACGGTGGCGGCATCGGGCAGGACGTCGAGCGCGCCCCAGCGCACCGGCCAGCCGAAACGGCGCTCGACCGTCCAGGCCAGGACACCGTCGAGGTCCTGCTCACGGCCGCGCGGCGCGATGACCGGCCCCTGCTCGAAGGCCACGGCCCATGTCGCGTCGTCGAGCGCGAACGTCGGGTCGACACTCGCCTCCCCCTCCTCGCGCAGCCTCTCGCCCGCGTCGTCCCCGTCGAGCTCCAGCGGGCGCGGTTCAGGTGGCGTGCGCAGGAAGGCGAAGTCGCCGATGACCTGGCCGGTGGCCGCCAGGAAGAAGCGCAAGGTGGTCCCGCCCACGATGACGACGATGCCGTCGGCGCCCCACACCACGCCGCGCGCGTCCGCGGTCGCTTCGACGGTCCCCACCCGGCCGGGGACGTCGCCCAGGCTCCAGATCTCGACCTCGCCATCAGCGGTCAGCGCAGCCGCATGCAGCCCGTCCGGCGACCACGCCCAGGCGGTGCCGTCCTCGTCCTCGCGGTGGGCCTCCTGCAGCGCCAGGTCGAGGTCGTAGCGGTGCCGCCCGTTGTCGTAAACGGTGACATGGGGACGGGCGTTTGCGTCGTTCCCATCCGGCACCACGACCGCCAGCCGTGGAGCGGCGCCGTGCGCGCCCCAGGACAGCTCGGAAGCGCCTGGATGTTCCGGCAGCGTCGCCACCGTCTGCCCCGTCAGGGCATCGCCGACCAGCAGCCGCCCGCGCGACTGATGGGCGAAGTACCGCTCGTCCCTGCTCCAGGCCGGGGCATCCACGCGCCTGCCCGCCTCGGCGAACCACAGCACCCGTCCGCTGACCGCGTCCAGGGCGCAGGCCCAGCCGTACGTGTGGCCGTAGAGCCGCCGTCCGTCGCGCGACCAGAAGACCCGGTCGAAGCTGAGGTTCTCGTCCTTCAGCAGTGCTCTGACCTGGTCCGGCACCGGTTCGGACAGCTCCTGCGCGTCATCCTCGTACACCTCTCCCTCCGCCAGCGGTACGGCGTAGCCCTGCGCCCGCCCGTCCTCCGGGTAGCCCGCCACGACGTAGGCGCGGCTGCCGTCGGGCCCGAGGGCGAAGACGGGCGGGCGCGAGTACCCGTCGGTCACGTACGCCGCGGCGATCGGCTCCGGCTCGTGCCCGAACGGATCCCACACCCCCACGCCGTTGGTGTCGTAGGCTAGGCCGATCCGCCGCCCGTCGGCCGACCACTGGATCCTGCGGGGGTAGTCGGGCCAGCCCACACCGCCCGATATCCCGTCCAGCACATTGACGCACCGCGCGCCGGCCAGTTCCCAGATCTGCAGCACGCCGCCACGCTCGTAGTCGTCCCCGCACCAGCTCCCGACCGCGAGGTAGCGCCCGCACGGGCTCAGGGCGTGTCCGATGAGGTCGTATGGATGGCCGTCGGGGTGCCGCAGGAGCGCACCGAGCTCCCTGATCCGCTCGGTCGCGAACCAGTGCGCCTCCGTGACGCCGTGGATCTGCTCCAGCCCGGCCAGCGCGGCGCGGAGGGGCGGGAGGTCGCGGGTCGGCACGAACGCCGGCCAGTCCACGTCGCGCAGTGCCGCCAGGTACTCGTGCGGGGTGACCGACGACAGATTGGGCAGGTGCATGATCGTCATAGCGGGCGACCATAGTGGCAGCGTCCTGAATCGTCCGAGTTTTTCCAAAATCACCCGCCAGGAGGTGGCGACCCTGCCCCGTGCGTGTTCACCGCGAGAGTCGGACGGTACGCGTCGCCAGGGTCGGGGTTGAGGAACCTGCGGACAGCCTTTGGCGGCACCCGCGAGTAACTTGGCGTGACCCCACCGCGGCCCAGCTCAGAGCCCGAAACGGTGCTTTCGAGCCGGACAGGCCTCCTGGAGGATCGCCGCCGCACCGACCGCCCTGACTGTTTCGGGCGCGGCGCCCCGATCTGCGTCAGCTGCCGCTTCAAGAAGTCCGAACATGCAGCTCAACCGGAAGACTGGGCGCTCCGGGTTGCGGCATTCACCGCTGAGGCGTCCGCAGCGGCGGTCTTGAGGACGGTGCACGTCCGCGCCGGCGAGCACCTCGTCAAAACCCCTACCGAACTTGCCATCCCTGTCCCGGATCAGGAACCGGAACCCGTCGGCTCGCTCGTCCAGGTCCATCAGCAGGTTGCGCGCCTGCTGCGCCGTCCAGGCACCGGTCGGATGAGCCGTGAACCGAGGATATGCACCCGCCGCGTTTCGATCTCCATGACGAACAGCACGTACAGGCGTTTGAGGAACACCGTCTCGATGTGGAGAAAGTCGCACGCCAGCATGCCGGAGGCTTGAGAGATGAGGAACTGACGCCACGTCGGTGAAGCCCGGCGCGGCGCGGGCCCAAGCCCCGCCGCCGCCAACACCCGGCGGACCGTCCCCTCCCCCACCCGGTACCCAAGACCGAGTAGCCCGCCCCGGATGCGCCGATGCCCCCACCGTGGATTCTCCCCCGCCAACCGGACGATCAGATCGCGGATCTCCTCAGAGATTGGCGGCCGGCCGTGCTTGGCGGGGAAGCTCCACTTCTTCTTGACCAGCCGCCGGTGCCAGGCGAGCAGCGTGCCGGGCGTCACGATGCGATACAGCCGGAGGCGAGCGGGTAACAGCCTGGCCAGCGCGGCCAACAGCGCCCGATCGGCCCAGCCCGGCCTGGGCCGGGCGACCTGGCGACGCAGCACCGCGACCTCATGCCGCAACACCAAGATCTCCACCTCCTTGGAGGCGCCGCCCCGAGTGAGCAGCACCAACCAGCCGGACATCCGACCCACCAGCAGATAGACAAGGCGAAACAGCACGAATGCCGAGCCTAGAAGACCAGGTCCGACCCTCATTGCCAGTTTCTGGCACCGGACAGGCTGCCGGACATACGGTCACACCCGGTCGGCGACTTCGCTGCGGTCCTGTGGTGTCATAGCAGGCTGCCGGGTCCCAGCCGCAGGCGGTGATCTGCTTTCGGTTGGAACGGTGCTACCCATGGCCACGAGCGCAAACTCGCGAACGATGTCCGGGCGGGCATCACCGTCTGAGTGCGTGTATGCGGAGCTTGTGGTCGTCAGCCGGCGTGGGCGATGTCCAGTTCCCGTTCTCGGATGGACTTGGTGTTGCTTCGCAGGGAGCGCAAGGCGTTGCCGATCACCGGGAGCCGGAGGCTGCGCGCCATGACCGGCCGGAGGGTGATCTGCCGCTGGTTGCCGGGGGTGACGAAATACCGCTGGTCGAGGCCGTTGGCCTGGTAGTAGGTCATGTGCGGGCGGAGCTGTGCCTCCCAGGCGCGCAGGGCGCCGCGGATGTCGCCGGGGTTATGGTGCAGCATGCTGCCGAGCAGGTCGGCTCCGGCGAGCGCGGCGGAGATCCCCATGGCGGCGTACAGGCTGGGGCACCACGCGGAGTCGCCGACCAGCACGACCCGGCCGTGCGACCAGGCGTCCATGCGGGGTTGCTCCACCGAGTCGAACAGGAACGCGTCGGCGGCGTCGAGCGCGTCGAGCGCCTCGCCGAGCAGGCGGCCCGTGGGCTGAGGTCCGTACGCGGCGCGGACCCGTTCGGCGGGCCGGCCGGCGAACTCGGCGTCGACGTCGTCGGTGCGGTACGAGAAGAGCACGGTGGGCGGGTGGTCGGCGAACGGAAAGACCCACATGGCCCGGCCGGGCTCGAGGAGACTCGCCCCCTCGTGCGAGGAGAGGCCGCCGACCGGGCCCGGCAGCGTCGTCGCCGCGATCATGTAGCCGAGCCGATGCAGATACCTGTCGTGCGGGCCGAAGACGAGACGCCGGACCGTGGACCGCAGCCCGTCGGCGCCCACGACGAGGTCGTATCGCTCGGTCACGGATCCACCGTCGTGTTGGAGCGTCACCTCGACGCCGGAGGCATTCTGCTCGATGCGGGTGGGGGTCGTCGCGTAGCGGATCTCCACGTCGTGCGGGAGCGCGGCGAAGGCGGCACGTTCCACGTCACCGCGCAGCATCATGCGAGGCGAGGCCGGCAGATCCCCGAACCCCAGACCGGGTTTGCGGACGCCAGCGCGATCCACCGTGTAGGTGACGCTGCTGGGCGGCGACCGGTCGGGGATGGCGTCGAGAATGCCGAGTCGCCGCGCCGCAGCCCGACCGGCGCCGAACAACACGACGAAGTAACCATCCGATCGACGGCCCGGCGCTCTCTCCACGATCACCGGATCCCAGCCGATGCCCCGAAGGGCGATCGCCGTGGCGATGCCGCTGACGCCGAGCCCCACGACCAGGGCCCGTTTCCTGCTGCTGCTCAGCGCAGTCATGGCTTCCTCCTCGGATGTGACACGGCTAGGGGACGAGGACGATGCGGTCGTCGGTCTCGGCGGTCCACGCCTGCGCGACCTGGGCGAGGGGTACGGCGCGCGCCCGTACGTCGATCGCGCCCGCGGTCACCGCTGAGGCCAGTTCCGGCAGTTCGGCGAGGAAGTCGCGGGCGGGGACCGAGCCGATGCCGCTGCCGACGATCTGGAGGCGGGCGGAGCGCAGGGCCGCGGAGGGGATAGGCGCGGTTGGGCCGACGATGGATCCGATCTGGATCCAGGTCAGCGGGGCGGTGCGGTCGGCGCGGGCGGTGAACATAGGAATCATGGCGCCGGCGGCGGGTTCACCCCACACGTAGTCGATGACCACGTCGACGTCGGCTGCGTGGCCGATCTGGTCGAAGGTGATCGTCTCGTCGGCGCCGAGGGCGGTCAGCGCCTTCAGGCGGGTGGTGTCGCGGGCGGCGGCGATGACCTGGTCGGCGCCGAGCAGCTTGGCGATCTGGACCGCCATCCGTCCGGCGTTGCCGGTGGCGCCGAGGACGAGGACGCGCTGGCCAGCGTGGAAGTCGACGCGTCGGCGCAACGCGACCCAGGACGACATGGCCGGGTTCATCGCAGCGGCGATCCGTACGGGGTCGATGCCGTCGGGCAGGATCACGCTGCGGCGAGGGTCGATGAGGGTGCGCTCGGCGAACGTGCCCAGAGTTGTGTCGTCCAGGGCCACGTAGCGGACGTTGCCCTCCTGGTCGCGTACCACGCCGTCGACGCCGGGGATCAGCGGGTACGTGCCGTTGCTGGAGTAGTGCGAGCCGTTCGCCTTGGCCTTGGTCAGATGGTGCAGGCCGGCCGCGAGGACCTCGACGAGCAGCTCGTCGCGGTGGCGTTCCGCGGGGTCGGGGTGGTCGCGATAGACCGGCGGGGCGTCGGCTGCTGGGATGACGGCAGCGTGCATGGTGACCTCCAGAAAATGATTTGTATTACCAACTATCTCCATGATGGTTGGTAATACAAACCATGTCAACAAGAGTCGGCGTGATCGATGACGCATCCGTCGATCGCCTGGCGCGGGATCGGGTTCGCGAGGCGTCCCGGGCGGCGGTGTCTGCCTTCCTCGCTCCGGCATGGTTGGTATTGCCAACCATGCCGGACTAGCATGACGGCATGAGCTCCGCCGACGATGTCGTGGATGCCCTCGTCCGGGCCACCTTCGAGGTGGCAGGCGTGCTGACCCGCATCGGTGGTGAGCACGATTTGTCGCTCACCCAGCTACGAGTGCTCGGCATCCTCCGCGACCGCCGCGTCCGCATCACCGAACTGGCCGCCTACCTCGGCCTGGACAAGTCCACGATGTCCGGCCTCATCGACCGCGCCCAGCGCCGGGGGCTGCTGACACGCGGCAAGAACCCCGAAGACGGCCGGGTCGTCGAGGTGTACATGACCCCGGCCGGGCTCGAACTCGCCAAACGTGTGGAGGACGACATCCGGCGTGCCCTGGCGCCCGCGACCGGCCGCCTGGACCCGGAACAGCTCGATCGGCTCGTCAGCCTGCTCGACATCGTCTCGGCCCGCTCGCCGCGTACACGCGCCGCACCGGGGCCGACGGCCGCGCGCTGATGGTCGAACAGGGCCACGGACAGTTCCTGACGTCTGCGGCGTTCGCCCCATCGAGGTTTCCGGGCGGTGTGCCTCAGGTCACCAGGCCCCTGCGGTAGGCGTAGACCACCGCCTGCACGCGGTCACGCAGGTCGAGCTTGGTCAGGATGCGCGACACGTACGTCTTGACGGTCTCCTGGCTGATCACCAGCGTGGCGGCGATCTCGCTGTTGGACCGGCCGTCGGCGATCAGGCGCAGCACCTCCAGCTCGCGCGGGGTCAGCGCGGTCTCGTCGGGCGTGTCCCGGGCCGGGCGGATCCGGGACGCGTACCTGCCGACGAGCTGCCGCGTCACCTCAGGCGCCAGCAGCGCGGCGCCCGCCGCGACGGTGCGGATGCCCTGCAGGAGCTGCGCCGGCGGGGCGTCCTTGAGGAGGAACCCGCTCGCCCCGGCGCGCAGCGCCTCGTAGACGTACTCGTCCAGGTTGAACGTGGTCACCACGAGCACCTTGACCGGATTCTCGACCCCGGCGCCGGCCAGCAGGCGGGTCGCCTCGATGCCGTCAAGCACCGGCATCCGCACGTCCATGACGACGATGTCGGGGCTCAGCCGGCGGGCGAGCTCGACCGCGGCGCGGCCGTCGCCGCACTCGCCCACCACCTCCAGGTCGGGCTGCGCGTCGATGATCGTCGCGAAGCCGGTGCGGATCAGCGCCTGGTCGTCGCAGACCAGGACCCGGACCGGCGCGGTCATGACCGGCTCCCCGCAGGTATGCGGGCCCGTACCACGAAGCCGCCGCCCGCCTGCCGGTCCGCGCTGAACTCGCCGCCCAGAGCGTCCACCCGCTCGCGCAGCCCGGCCAGGCCCCGCCCGCTTCCGCCGGGGGAGGCGGCCCTGGAGCCGGGGCCGTCGGTGCTGACCGCCACACTGATCTCCTTCTCGCCGTAGCGCACCCAGACCGCGGTGGGGCTGCCGTGGGCGTATTTGAGGGCGTTCGTCAGGGCCTCCTGGACGACCCGATAGGTCACGAACTCGGCGCTGCCCGCCGATTCCCCGGGGTCGCCCTCCTCGGTGAACTCCACCGGCTGCCCGGCCTGGCGGGTTTGCTCCACGAGCGTGCCCAGGTCGCCGGCGGACGGCATGCTGACGTCGGTATCGTGATCGGCTTTGAGCAGGTCGAGCATGTGCCGCAGGTCGCTGATGGCCCGCCGGCCGGTGTCGGTGACGGCGCTCAGTGTCGCGTCGAGGCGGTCGGGCGCGGCGGTGAGGTAGCGTGCCGCCTCGGCCTGCACGACCATCGCCGTCACGTGGTGCGTCACGACGTCGTGGAGTTCGCGAGCGATCCGGGTGCGTTCGGCGGCGCGGGTGGCCTCGGCGACGTGGCGGCGGCGTTCCGCATCGGCGGCGCGGGAGGAGCGCAGCCAGGCCCCGATGCCCCATGCAAGGGCCAGAGCCAGGTAGAACACCACGTACCCTTCCACCCTCTCGCTCGCGCCGAGTCGGTCGAGCGCGAGCGCGAGCGGCACGTACGCCATGGAGAGGAGGACCACGGTGACGCGCCGATGGCGCTCCAGGTGGGCGCCCGCGCTGATGAGCGCGATGGGCATCGCGTTGCTCGCGAACACGTGGTAGGCGCGGAGCTGGTCGAGAACGAAGCCGAGCGACACCAGAGCCAGGCACACGGCCGGCCACCGCCGGCGGACGGCGAGCGGAAGGCACTCCAGGGCGATCACCACGAACGCCAGCGCGTCGAAGGGCCGGGCCGGCAGGTCGCCGACCTGAGTCCCCTTGCCGTGGAGCGCCGGCAGGAGCGATGCGACGGCCAGCAGCAGCCCGAACGGTAAGTCCCGGACCACGACGTCGCACCGCCGCCACAGGTCCGTGACCCGCCGTAGATCGATCATTGGGCGAGCGTAGCGGTCGCGCCGCACCGGAGCGGGACCACGTTGCCGCGCCGGCGGGCCAGCCACATGAACACGACCGTCAACAGCAGGCCGAACACCACCGCGTATGGGCTCGCCTCCGGCCCGAACTCGCCGCCCGTGAGCAGGGCTGGGCCCGACGTCACGCCGTGCAGCAGCCCCTGCGTCGCGCCGTTGCCCGAGACCTCGGTCCCGAAGATGCCGGCTGCGGCGAAGTTCCAGCCGAAGTGCACGCCGATCGGCACCCACAGGGTGCGGGTGGCGGCGTAGGCGGCGGCGAGCATGCCGCCCGCCTCGACCGCGACGGCGATCGCGCCCCACAGATCGGCGTGCGGGTTGAGCAGGTGCGACAGGCCGAACAATAGGCCGGTCAGCACCAGCGCCGGCCACGTCCCGGTGCGTTCCTCGACGATCCTGAACAGGATGCCGCGAAACAGCAGCTCCTCCGTCACCGCGGCGGCGGCCATGAAGCCGATCAGCCCGACCGCGCCCGCCGGCGAGCCCGGGCCGTCGATCCGGTAACCGCCCACGAGAGCGATGTTCACGATGACGGCCGCGAACAACGCGACCCCGATCAGCGCCCCTCGCGCGATGGCGCGGGCGGCGCCTCGCGCCGCCACCTCCGCCGGTGCCCGGCGCTCGGACCACCGGACCACGCGGGCGTACACGAGTACGGCGAGCACGGCCGTCGCGACGCCGAGGAGCAGGGTGAGGAGCGGGCTTTCCTTCACCGCGCCCACGATCGCGCCGCCGGCGAAGGCGACCACCGCGACGGGCACGAGCTGTTTCAACAACCGCATGACGACTCCCTTACTTGGAGGATTCCGCGACGGGGCGCCGCCGCTACGCCGAGAAACGCTAGGGATCCGGTGGTCTGGAATCATCCCCGTGCGGTGGACACTCGCGCGTAGCTCGCCCGGGGGACAGCCGCACATGCAATTCGTCGTACAACGCCGCCGCGTTCGACGTCACCGCGGATCGCGTACATCTCCGGCGGCGTCCGCACCGCACGACAGAGCACGGCGATCGCCGCCACCCCTCTCCGACCGGCCGCACCTGTCCCCCGCACGAGCTGCAGTTCAAGCGGCATGTGAGTACTCGTGAGGTCGGACCCGTTAAGCACTGTGCGATGAGCCGCCAAACCTCCTGTTCCTCACCCTCGTAATCCCGTAGCGTCGCTGCTTCGCAATGCGGTCCCTCGTCGTAGGCGTCGTCGGCGGCTTTCTCGAGCTGCGCCGCCGCCCGTCCGCCTGACGCTCGGCAACGCGCTCACCGGGAATGCCGGTGAGCGCGTTCGCTACCGCAGCGACCTCGTCGCCAGCCCCGGATACGCCTTGATCTCGGCCTCCGTGAACCGCTCGGCCACCCACTGGCCGCGCGAGAACAGCTCGGTCTGGTCAGCGTGATGCGGCGAGGCCGAGTTGGCCGACAGCGAGTACGTCAGCACGGTGCGGGTACGCGGCCCGGTCGGCGTCAGCTCCACGGCCATCAGGAAGCTGGAGCCGGTGTTGACGTCCGGATAGCGGCCCTTCTTACTGAGCGAGCCGCCGGTGCGGATCCGGTCGAAGCAGCCCTCCCCCTCGGTGCAGCCCGGCACCGGGACGGCGCCGTACCGCTGGGCCTGCCCCGGCGTGAGCGTCAGCGGGAGGTCGTGGGCCGTGAAGACCTGCACGGCGTTGGCCAGCGCGGTCGCCACCGCCGGGTTGGCGATGTCGAGCCCGCGCGGCGTGGTGAGCGGGTGCTCGACGTCGAACGGCACCTTCCACCAGCTCTTCGGCGGGACGACCGCGCCGTCGGGCCGTCTCTGCGGGCCGTTCAGGCCCAGGAAGAACTCGCGCCACAGGATCGCTCCACGGCTGCTGAGGCGGGCCCGCCCGTCCCAGGCCGCCAGCGTGGCGCAGGCCCGGCGGACGTCGACCTTCTCGCCGTCGCTCGCCGTCATCACGGGCTTGGCCCGGCACAGCGCGCGCAGATCCGGGCGGAGCAGCTCGGCGCCCAGGTTGCGCTTGCCGGTGGCCGTCTGCTGGAGGGTCTCCAGTGTGAAGCCGGGAGCCCCGAGCCCGTCGTCGCCGGACAGCCGCTGGGCGATCATGTCGAGGCCGACCCGGGTGCGCAGGTCCCGTTCCGTGCGGGTGTCTCCGTAGATGCGCGGATATTGGGTTAGCGGGGCATTCGGGTTGGTCAGCCAGGGGCTGGCGTTGGCGTTGGTCACGTAGTCGGTGCGGGTCAGCCGGGGCTGGGCGGCGGGGCCGAAGATGCCCGGCTCGAGCGCGTCCGCGTCCTTGCCCCACAGGCAGGCCGACGTGGAGCCGTCCAGGATGAGCATCTCGGGGTCGTCCTTGGCGCGGCAGCGCTCCGCTTGCTCGTCGGTGACGTGCGGGACTACCGAGGCGTCGGCGAAGTACGCCTCGCCGCCGGCGTCCGCGGCGAGCGTGTAGACGAAGGGCATGCCCTGGTAGGTGTCCTGCGCGCGGCGCAGCGCGGCCAGGTCGCGGGCGGTGCCCATGGCCAGCCACTCGTCGGCGAAGCGCAGATTGGCGGCGTTGACGTCGGCCAAGGCGATCGCCGTCTCCTCCGTCCAGCCGGAGGCCAGCACCGGGCCGTACCGGGAGGTGTACAGGGTGGTGGTGACGGCGCGGGTCGCGCCCTGGGCGTCCCGGACGGTGACTGACACCTCCTGTCGGCCCATCGGCTCGGGCCGGCCGTCCACCAGGTACGTGGTGCGCTGGCCCGGCACCAGCTTGAGCTGGTACAGGGTGAAGCGCTGGGCGTGGGAGACAGTGTGCGTCCAGGCCACGCTGGCGTTGTGGCCGATCTGGACCACGGGGGTGCCGTACAGGCTCCCACCAGACACGTCGAACACGCCCGGGATGGTCAGGTGGACCTGGTAGAAGCGGCGGCTGCCGTTCCACGGAAAGTGAGGGTCGGCCAGCAGCATGCCGTGGCCGTCGCGGGTGGCCTCGTGCCCGAGGGCGTAGGCGTTGCTGCCAGGAGCGGTCACCGTCTTCGGCGGGACCTTCCTTTTCGGCTGGTCCGACTCTTTCTCGTTCTCCTGCGCGTGCCCCGAGGCGGCGATGGCCTCCTTGAACGAGGAGCTGCCGGCCAAGCGGCCGAGGTCGAGCAGGTTCATCCAGACGTCCGTGGCCGTGATGGGGCCGACCCACTCCTTGCCCCGGCATGCCGGGTCGGGCAGCCTGGCCACGCCTGTGTCGCGCAGGTAGCGGTTGAACCCGGCGACGTAGCCGTCCACGAGCGCGCGCAGCTCTGCGCTGGGGCCGTGGGGTGCGGGGCGGGCGAGCACCCGGCGCAGCACGCCCGACGCCTGGACGCTCTTGTAGTACACGTCGCTGGCCAGATTGGAGATCGGATCGATGGCGTCGTCCGACATCGCCTCCGCGCCGAAGTAGCGCGACCGCTCGCCGCGTAAGGTGAGCGCCCATGAGGCCATGACGCACAGATTGTCCTGCGCGAAGGCGTAGCCGTAGCCGTAGCCGAGACCGCCGTGGTCTTTCGCCAGGATGTGCGGGATGCCGTACTCGGTGCGCCTGATGTCGGCGGCGTAGCGGCCTCCGGCGGCCTGCGCCGGCGCCGGTGCCGCCACGAGGAGGGCGCCGACCAGGACGGCTACGAGCGGTGCGGCCAGCCGCCGGACATGTGTCGTGATCATCGAGCGTCCTATTCGAAGCGGGCGTTGTCGGGCGCGGTCACGCGCTTGAGCAGCGGCAGGCCGGCGAGGATCACCAGCAGGGCGGCCAGCAGCCCGCCGCCGACGGTCAAGAAGTAGACGGGGCCTGGCAGCGCCGCCGGCGCGCTCTTGATCGCCAGCTGGTCGATCATCGGCTTGGCCACGCCGAAGCCCGCAACCGCCGCCACCAGGGCGGCCAGCACCACGGGGGCCGCCGTCTCCAGCAGCACCACCCTGGACAGGGTCCGTGTCGGCGTACCGCACAACCGCAGCAGCGTGAATGGCTGCCTGCGCTCCACCACGCCGCCGGCGACCGCCACCAGCAGGCCGCAGCCCGCCACCAGCAGGGTCAGGGCGACGATCGCCAGCGCGACACGTTCCACCTGCTCCAGCAGCACCGCGCGGGCCTGGGCGACCTCGGCGAACGTCTGCGGCGTCTCGGCGCTGCCGGAGCGGGCGACGTACGGGGTGAGTAGTGTGCGGATCTGCTCACGGACGGCCGGGTCGTCCACGCGGATCAGCACCGCCGCCAGGGGCAAGCCGGCTGAGGCGGCCTGTTCGTGCTTTCCTGAGTTGGCGGAGCCAGCGGCAGGGTTGGCAGCGTCCACGATCGGCAGGTTGCGGTCGACGGAGAGCATGTTGTCGCTGGTCAGCAGCCGATTGAAGTCGGCTGTCACCACTCGGGTGTCCTGGGCGCACCGGCCGAGCGCCGGGAAGCCGGTCAGGGCGCCGCATTCGACCACGTGGCCGAGCAGGAAGTCGAGGCGACAGCCGGGGCCCGGGTCGCACGGCGGAGGCCCGTCGGGCGGGGCCGGCGTCTCGGTCTCGCCCCTGCGGTAGATCGGCAGCACAGTGACACCGGGATGGGCGCGTACCTTGGCGAGCAGCTCGGCCGCCGTGCCAGGCGGCAGAGGCAGGCCCTCGGCGGCCTCGCCGTACCCGAACGACGCCCGCATGACCTCGTTCAGCGTGCCGCCGCCCGCCGCCTCCTGGCCCGAGACGACGGCGGGGACGATGCCGGCGACGGCCGTGCCGATGAAGACCGCCAGCACGATCCCGTTCACCGACCGGAAGGCGCTCTTCGGGTCGGCCGCCAGCCGCTGCGCGGCCAGCAGTGTCGCCGCGCCGGACGTGACCCGGGCGGCCAGCCGCGCGGCCAGCATCGTCAGCCACGGCCCGGCCACCACGAGACCGACCATGATCAGTACCAGGCCGACGTCGACGAGTACCGCATTCGGGTCGTTGCCGCCTGCGAACACAGGACCCGCGAACAACCCCAGCCCCGCCAGGAGCGGGAGCACCCGCCACCAACCCGGAGCGGAGGCCCGCAGCTTGCGTGCCGCGCCGAGTGGCGTGATCCGCACCCGGCGCAGTGACCACAGGGCGGCGCCGGCGGCGGCGAGCGGTACGCCCGCGACCACGGCGGCGTACTGCAGCGCGGTGGGCGCGACCACGTCTGGGAAGAAGCGGGAGCCGGTGATGGCGACGCCGGACAGGGCGGGCCGCAGCGCCTGGAAGACCGCGATGCCGGCGAGCGCGCCCAGCAGCGCGCCGAGAGCCGCGTCCACCGAGGCGATCGCGCTGATCTGGCGCGCAGTGGCGCCCGCCAGCCTGATCGCCGCGAAGCGCGCCTCGCGGCGGGCGGCGGCCAGGCGCGTGGCCGTGCCGACGAGGACGACCAGCGGGAAGATCAGGCCGATGGCGGCGATGCCGAAGCCGTGCTCGTAGAGGGCCGTGGTTTCGTCCGTGACCGGGGTGGTGTCGACGGCGTCGACGGCCACGGTGCCGGCCATGGCGGCCAGCCCGTCGGGGGTCTGGCCAACGACGACGACCAGGTCATCAGGGCCGGACAGCGCCGCCCGTCCGATCAGGCCGGCGCGGGTGCCGGGGAAGCGGTCGGCGAGCTGCTCGCGCGGCACTGCATCCATCAGCTCGGCGAGCGCGGGCGAGACGTGGTACCGCCCCGCGCCAGGCAGTGCGGGGAGGCCGGGCATGGTCGGCGTGAGTGTTCTCGCGTCGAGGATGGCGACGTCGAGCCGCTTGATCGGGCGGCCCGCGTAGGAGTCCTGGCGGTGGTTCCACAGCACCGCGCCCGAGGTGGCGCCGAGGGCCCAGCCGCCCGGTGCGGAACCGATCGTGCACTCCCAGCACGGGCGGCTCGCGGTGACCTGGAAGGCGTTGAACAGCGCCACCGTGGACAGCAGCACCGTCACCCCCAGAGCGACGGCGGAAGTGACGAGCGCCAGCCGGACGGCCGCCTCCCGGCCGCCGCGCAGCGCCAGCCGCAGCCCCAGCCAGAGCGTCATCGGACGGCCTCGCCGGCGTAGGGGTCGGTGACCTTGCCGTCACGCACCATGACCTCTCGGTCGGCGCAGGCGGCGACGCGGGCGTCGTGGGTCACCACGATCACGGTCGTGCCCTCCTGGCGAGCCAGGCCGACGAGCAGTTCCATGACCTTCTCGCCGGCGAGCGAGTCGAGCGCGCCGGTAGGCTCGTCCGCGAAGATCACCTTGGGGCGCGTCACCAGCGCCCTGGCGATCGCCACCCGCTGCGCCTGCCCTCCGGACAGCTCGCCGGTGCGCCGCTCGCCCAGGTCGTCCAGCTCCAGCCGTTGCAGTAAACCGACCGCCCTCTGGTAGGCCCGCTTGCGCCTGGCCTTGCCGAGCAGCAGCGGCAGGGCGATGTTGTCGGCCGCCGTGAGCTCCGGCACCAGCTGGCCGAACTGGAAGACGAAGCCGAACGCGGTGCGGCGCAGCTCGGACCGCCTAGCGTCGCTCAGGAGGTCCAGCCGCCGCCCGTCGAACCAGACCTCGCCCGCGTCGGGGGTGAAGATCCCCGCCAGGCAGTGCAGCAGCGTGGACTTGCCGGAGCCGCTCGGACCCATGATCGCTAGAACCTCTCCCGCCGTCACGGACAGGCTGGCCTCGCGCAGCGCCTGCGTCCGGCCGTAGGAGCGGTCGATGGAACGGGCCTCCAGCAGCGGGCCCGGCACGGGAAGGGCGTCGACGGTCATGCGTGGCGCACCATTTCCGCCAACGCGCCCAAGCGGGCCGTGGTCACGTCGATCCAGCGCAGGTCGGCCTCCAGATGAAACAGGGCGTGGTCGGCCAGCAGGGCGTCCACGAGGGCGCCGCCGCGTTTGATCTCTGACAGCTCGCGCATGCGCCGCATGTGCGTGGCGCGCTGAGTGTCGAGGTAGCTCTGCGCATCGTGGCCCAGCATCAGCGCCAGCACGACCTTCGTGAACAGCACCGTCTGCAGGAACGGCTCCGCCGCTGCCGGCTCGGACAGCCACACCTCCACCTCCTGCTTGCCGAGCGGGGTGATGGCGTAGCGCTTGCGGTCTGGGCCGTCGCCTGGCTCGCTCTGACCGGCCGTGACCTTGCCGTCCCTGGCCAGGCGGCCGAGCGTCGAATAGACCTGTCCGAAGGGAAGCGGCTTGCCCCTGCCGAAGTAGGTGTCGTAGGCGCGCTTCAGGTCATATCCGTAGCTGGGCTCGCGGTCCAGGAGGCCCATGAGGGCCAAGGGGACTGTCATGACATGGCACTATATACCGGAGGTATATACGCGGTGTATAAGGACTGCGGGGCCCGCTCCCATGAGGACTGCGGGTGCCGATTAATCATCCGGCCAGGTCAAGCGACGTGTCGGTATTCCGTCAGGACAACCTCCGAGTCGATCATGTCGGCGGACGTCGAACGAGGTGATCGAAGCGGGGCGGCTTGTTGGAGAGCCCGGTGGGGCCGGTGTTCGTTATCACCTCCGGCTGGGCCTTGGCCACCGCCTCGCCGACCGATCGGGCGTCCAGCCCGTTCCTCAGGACCGCCTCGGCGCCCATCTGCTCCAGAACCAGCTTGTCCGCGCTGGTCGCCGTCGCCGTCACCTGATGGCCCCGTGCCACCAACTGGGGACTAGTCGGCGGCCGAGAACACCAGTCCCGCCTGCCACGAACACTCGCATGATCAACCTTCCTTTCCGTACGGCTACGCATACGGGCGAGACAACTCTCTGACGACCCGAGCCGCGGCGGCGGCCGTGAAGCGCAGCGCCGCCGCACGCGAAAGGCGATCGTCGACGCGGCGGTACGCCTGAGCGCCGCCGGGGCGACACCGTCCATCGATGAGATCGCGGCCGCCGCCGACGTGTCGCGGCGTACGATCTACATGTACTTCCCAGCCCTTGACCAACTGCTCGTCGACGCGACGGCCGGCGCGCTGAACGAACCGCCGGTCGAGGCGGCGCTGTCCGATCTCGCGCTCGCCGACGACGCGGCCGGGCGGGTGGACGCACTCATCCGGACGCTGCTGGAATACTCGCCGCAGTCACTTCCCTTGGGGCGCCGCATGATCCGCCTGACTGTCGACCCGCCCACGAACGGCGCCCCGGAGCCGGTCGGCCCACGCCGCAGCCAACACCGGATCGAATGGCTGGATCAGGCTTGCGCGCCCCTGCGCGACACGCTGAGCGAAGACTCCTACCAGCGCCTGATCTCGGCCTTGACATGGTGGTCGGCTGGGAGGCCCAGGTGGCCCTCCGGGATGTCCGCGGGCTCGACCCGAAGGCTGAGCAGGAGGCCATGACCTGGGCCGCCCGCGTCCTCGTGGAGGCCGCGATCAGGGAACATGATCGTCAGTGAACGTTCATCGACCCGGCACACTTGGCGGACTCGCAACCAGTAGATGCGGCTATGTAGGTGCAACTGGTACCGGATGCCGGTCAGGTAAGGCTCCACCCGGCTGAGCCTCGAGTCACCGACGTCATCCAGTAGCTTCACCGAACCCGAACGATTGTGGTGGTAAGCGCGGGCGGGGCTTACGAGGCTGGGTGCGGATTGACCGCGGGGCAGAAGCGCGCCTCGAAGAGCTTGGTGAAAGTCTTCAGGAAGTCGTTCCAGTCGCCGTTCATGTTGCTCACCAGTGTGTGGGCGCCCTGCCGGTCGCCCATCGCGTAGGTCACCGAGCCTTGGATGTACCCGCCGCCGCCCCATAGCGTGACCCCGCACGAGAGCTTCTGCGAGTAGATGCCGAGGCCGTACCGGGTGTTCGGGACCCAGCCCGCGCCCTCCGTCGAGACGGTGGTGAACATCTCCTTCTGCAGGGCGGGCGAGAGGAGACGGCCGCGCAGCAGGACCCGCAGGAACCGGTTCAGGTCCGTAGTAGTGGACACCATGCCCCCGGCTGCGCCCGCCCAGCTGAGGTCCGCGTTGGTCACATCATGGATCTCCGTAGGACGACCGGCCCCGTCGAACTTCGAGTAGTGGCGGGCGTGCGGGGTGCGCATCGTGTTGTCGGTGCCCGGCAGATACGTGCCCGTCAGGTGCAGTGGGCGGGCGATGCGCCTGTCGATCTCCTCCGCGAGGGTCGAGCCGGTCGCGCGCTCGACGATCATTCCCGCGAGGGTGTAGTTGACCTTGGAGTAGATGAAGCGCTTGCCGGGCTCTTCTGGGTGCGGGGTCGTCTGGCCGGGGACGGCGTCGGGGAGTCCGCTGGTGTGGTTGAGCAGCTGCCTGACGGTCATCTTGGTGCCGTCGGCGCCGAAATGCTCCTCCACCATGCCGGGCAGCCACTTCGCCACCGTGTCGTCCAGGGTGAGCTTGCCTGCGGCCACCAGTTGCAGGACCACCGTTCCGGTGAACGCCTTGGTGAAGCTGCCGATGCGGAAGTGTTCATCCGCCCGGCGCTTGCGGCCGGTCTTCAGGTCGGCCAGCCCCGCCGTGCCGAACCATGGCTTCGCGTGACCGTCCCTGAGCTCAGCGAGGATGCCGGGGACGCCGTCGTTGGTCACGGCCTGATCAAGCACGCGTTGGAGTTCGGCGTGCCCACGGTCGCGCTCGGCCGCGGAGGCGGCAGGAGCCATCATGGCGCTCCCCGCCACGGTGAGGGCGGCGACAAGCAGACCGGCATGGGCGCGAAGCATGAACATTTATGCCTCCTTGGGCATGACAGAAAGGCCGGAGGTCGGCGCAATGGGTTCAGGCATGGTTGTGCCTGCACAGGGTTGGGTCAATGAGCACGCGAAGGCCGGTGAAGGCCACGGAAGAGTGCTGTCGATCGAGCTCTTCGGATCGTCGGCCGTCAGGGGGCGTGCCCGGAGCAGACGAGGGTGCAGCCGAGGAGCGGAACCGTCTCACAGTCGGTGGCCCCTGTCGTATGCGCGGAGGGGGCCCATGGGGGAGGTGCCATGGGCTCATGTGCCGATCAGTGAAGCGCGAACGGCGTTTCGGGCTAGGGAAGGGAGGTCGGAGGACTGGGATGGGGCGTACTCGTCACTCGATGCCGTCGTTCGCGATGACGCTCTCAAGTCGGGCCGGCAGCTCGGCGCGGTCGACGCCGGCCAGGGCACGTGGCACCGTGCCGACCTCGGCCTGCAGGATTCCGAGCAGTACTTACACCGGACGCAGGTCCTTTTACGGGAGATCGAAGCGAGGCCCCGCTCAAGGGCGAGCCTGCCCGTCTCGTCCATCCTGGGCGGACGCTTCAGCGGGGTGCTCGGCCGAGGAGGTCGAACGAGGCACGGGACACCCCGGCCGCGCTCAGGCTGTGGTCGAGGTAGGTCCGCACCGGCGAGGGCGGTCCATGTCTTGGATACGGAGCCACACCGGTAGACGGTGCCGGTCGTCGCGGCTTCCCGCGTAGAGATGCTCTTGACGCCGACGGCGAAGTCGGTGATCTCTCCGTCGCGCAGGACGCCGATCGCGGCGCTCGGGATCCGGTATTCCGCGAGCAGCTCGGCGACGCGAGCTCGTATCCGGGTCACATCCAACGCTCTTGCCATAAGGGGGTTCCTCGTCTCGCCGCGATTCTTTCCAAGCGAGAAAAGGCTACGTTGCATTTCAAGAATCGTCAACGACGAGCCTAAAGGATGCGCTTGAAATGCTGGGCTTTTACGCCAATCGTTGCAACAGCATTGTTGATGAATGCAATCCATGTCGACCAGCCGTTGCAATGTACTGTTGGTGAACGCACCCGTGGACCGAACCGACAGGAGGGCGAGCAGATGCCCGGAGGCAGGCTGACCCACGACGATCGCCGGCAGATCGCGATCTGGATGGTCGAAGGGCTGGGATACGCCGAGATCGCCAGGCGGCTGGGCAGGCCCACGTCCACGATCAGCCGCGAAGTGGCACGCAACAGCGCGCCAGGCGGCTACCTCGCCGACCGCGCCCAGCAGGCCGCCGGGCAGCGCGCCCGCCGCCGCAGACCGATTCACGCCACGGAATCGCCCGCCGACGGGCGGCCCGCCGAGTTCGGAGCACCTCCCGCCAGGGCCTGACCCAACGTCTGACTGACCCGGGGTCCTCAACGGGATCTGTCGGCCTGGGGCGGGAGGTGCTCGATGCACCCGCCGGACGTGGCGTTGTGACCTCGTAGCGCCTCTGTGTGTCAAGCGACTGCCGCTGCGACTCCTAGTTGATCTTTTCGAATGCTTCGGTAGATCACGTTGGACAGGCGTCGTTTGAGTGCGCGGCGGGCTTCGGCAGGGGTTTTGTTCTCGGTGATTTACCGCTGGTGGTAGACGCGCCCGCGGCTGGGATCACGGGCTTGGCACACGGCGATGGTGTGCGCAGGGCGCAGTTGAGCTGGCGGTTGCCGCCGGTATTGAGCCGGTGCCGGATCTGATCGCCGCTGGAGGCGTCCAGAGGTGCGGTGCCTGAGTAGCTGGCGAACTGATCCGCAGTGCTCGAATGGCTGCACCCACGCTGGCGTCCCTCGACCACTGATCGCCTTTCTCCCGCGCCATCCGCACAATCAGTTCCTTGACCGGCTGGCGTACGGGGCCGTCCCGGGCGCCACCTGTCGGTGAATGTCCACCTACCGAGCGGCACCGGCCGAGGGCGGGCGCTCCCGCCGTCAATGTTCCAGTACGCGCCTATTGGTCGATGCGCGACCTGGTTGTTCCTGTGTCGTGACAGATGACCAGAATGAGATGACAGTTTCGGTTCACTTCAGCCTCCCCATGCACACCGTTCACTTGCGCGCTCCAGGGTGTCCACCCGAGAGCATGCCGCTTATGGGCTGCTTATGCGTAAGAGAAGGGACTGCATCTGATGCAGCCAATGGCAGCACGCACACCACTGGGCGGTTTACGGAGCCGAGGGCGTCTCGCCGCGGCAGCCGCGATCGCGGTGTTGCTCGCGACCGGCCTCGTGACCGCGGCGCACGCCGACCCCAGCCCGGCGGCGCAGGATCGGGGACGGCCCACCGCGACGCCGACCAGTTCCCAGAGCTCTCCATCGCTCACCCCCGCCGGCGGTTCCTTCCTCGAGGGCAGGGCGAAGGTCGCGGCAGTCCCGACCGCGGCCGGTGACAGCGTCACGGAACTCGCCATCGACGACACCACGCTCAACGCCACCCGGACGGTGGGCGTCTCCAAGCTCAGGTTCGACGTCGGCTCGAACTCGACCGAGGCGCAGTATCACAGCCACGTGCTGGTCAACGGGGCGTACCGGAGCGACATCGGCGACCATGTGAACGAGCGGGCGACCATGGAGATCCCGAACGAGCACCTGGTCAAGGGAGAGAACACCGTCGAGATCGTCGTCGGCACGATCCAGTCGTCATGTGGCCTCAACTACGACGACTTCGTCCTGTCCGACGTGGGCCTCGAGCTGCTCGGTGAGGTCGCGGACGGCGAGGACAACCCTTACACCTTCTCCTTCGGCGACGGCAGCTGCGGCACGAACACCACACTGCTGAAGCGCGCCACGCTCAAGTTCTTCATCCAGGGCGACCCGCAGGGCACCACGGGTCTCGCCGCTGACGTCGACACCACGACGCTCGCCAACGGCGAGCACGCCATCACCGCCACGACCGCGGCCGGGGTCACCGTCAAGAACACCGTGACAGTGAACAACAGCCCGGCCGGGGCGCCTCGGCTGCTGCCCACGGACGGCACCCTCGTGGCAGGCACCAAGTCGGTCTTCGCGACGGTCCCGGCCGTCGGCGAGGGCGGCGTCAGGTCCCTCACCGTCGACGGCGACAAACCGGCCACGAAGGCCACGCTCGGCAACGGCGCTGCGATGCTCGGCTTCGACGTGGGCGCGGACTCGATCGACGACAAGTACGACAACTTCCTGCTCGTCAATGGTAAGCGCATCGACCTGGGCGGCACCTGGGTGAGCCGGCGCGTGACCGTCGCGGTCCCGGCCCGGTTCCTGGTGCCCGGCAACAACACGATCAAGGTCGTCACAGGGGACTTCAAGGAGTCCTGCGGCAACAACCGCGACGACTTCACGATCGCGAACCTCGCCCTCACCCTCGACGGCGCCACCGTGACGGGCCAGGACATCAAGCCGTCGTACGAGATGGGCGACGGCAACTGCGGCAGCAGCCCGACCCTGCTCCGCGAGGTCGAGCTGCGCTACACGATCGACGGCCCGGCGGCGCACGTCATGGAGACGCTCGGCTCGGGCAACGCGACTCTCAGCTTCAACGTGGGCGGCAACTCGATCGAGGCGCGCTACCAGAACTTCGTGCTCGTCAACGGCCAGAAGGTCGTGCTTGACGGCGACTTCGTGAGCAAGCGCGTGGACTTCACCATCCCGAACGAGTTCCTCGTGCCCGGCTGGAACACGGTCGACTTCGTGGCCGGCACCTTCCCGACGTCGTGCGGCAAGAACCGCGACGACTTCACGATCTCCAACATCGCCCTGACCCCCGCGCAGGGCACGGCGGCCGGCCAGATGCTCAAGGCCTCGTACAGCATGGGCGACGGCAACTGCGGCGACAACGTGAACCCGCTGACCGAGATCGACCTCGAGTTCCTGGTGGACGGTCCCGCCCGTGGTCTGCGAGCGGACCTCGACACCACGGCCATCAAGGACGGCAAGCACACCATCGCCGCGACGTCGGCCGCGGGCGAGGTCGCCACCCGCGTCCTGATCACCGACAACTCGGCGCCGAAGGTCGCCGCGAGCGTCCCGGCCGCGGACGAGAAGATCACCGCCTCGGTCGTGCTGGACCTCAAGCTCGAGGACGCCTCCGGCGTCGTGTCCGGGCCGGACGTCAAGCTCGACGGCCAGCCGATCAACCTGGGCGCTCAGGTGGGGCCGGGCCTGCACGCCGGTAAGCACACCCTGGCCGTGACCGGCGCCGACGGTCTCGGCAACACCGCGACCCGGGAGATCGTGTTCGAATCCGCAGGCATCCCGGACGTCCCGGCCGAGCTGACCCCGGCGTTGGGGGCCGCCGACGTGTCGGACCCCGTCACGCTTTCTGCGAACGTCGCCGAACCCGATGGCGGCCAGGTGACGGCGACGTTCTCCGCGGCCGAGATCCTCACTCCGAACCAGGTGTTCCAGGGGACGGCCCCGTCCGTGCCCACGACCCTGCGGGTTCCGGGCGAGACGCACGTCAAGGCGGAGGGGCTCGAGCCCACCGACGGCAAGACGCTCGACGCGCCCGCCGGCAAGGACGTCACCTACCAGCGCTACGACGTCCAGGTGCGGGGGCACGTGGACTCCCCGGTCCTGCGCTGGGAGGGCGTCATCGACCCCGAGCGGCTGGCGTCGCTAAGGGTGTGGAACACGAAGACCAAGGCGTGGGACCTCCTGACCAGCGCCCGCGGCGCCGCCGAGGGCAAGACCACTCTCACGGCCGTCGTCGACCAGGAGAACGTCGACGAGCAGCAGGTCCACGTCATGGTGACGGGAGAGGACCCGTTCGCCGACGACATCGAGCCAGGTGACCCGAACGGCTTCGCCGACCCCGCCACCTACGACTTCTCGATGGTCCACTTCACCGACACCCAGTACATCTCCGAGGGCGCGGTGGAGCAGGAGACCGCGGAGGAGCGCGCGGTGTGGGAGTCCGCCTACTCCGGCATCGTCAACTGGATCAAGGACAACAAGGACCAACGCAAGATCTCGTACGTCGCGCACACCGGCGACATCATCGAGAACAACATCCGCAAGCCCGCCGACGAGGCCACGCAGCGGCAGGTCGTCGGCGAGTTCGAGGTGTCCTCGAAGCAGCAGCGCGTGCTGGACGAGGCGAACATCCCCAACGGCGTGATCGCCGGCAACCACGACAACCAGTCAGGCACCGAGAACGGCCCGGAGGCGATCTACAACAAGTACTACGGTCCCGACCGGTACCAGGGGGCGTCGCAGGGCTGGCAGCACGGCAAGTACGGCGGTCCGTGGAAGGAAGGCGACAACCAGAACCACTACGACCTGTTCTCCGCGGGCGGTCTGGACTTCGTCGTGGTCGGCCTGTCGTACAGCGTGACGAGGGAGGAGGCCGAATGGGCCGACTCCGTCTTCAAGAAGTTCTCCGACCGCAACGGCATCCTGCTCTCGCACGACTACCTCGTGCCGAGCACCAATCCCGACGGGCGCGGCACCGGATTCTCCGCACCTGACGGGTCGATGTTGTACAAGACGGTGGTCGAGAAGAACCCGAACGTCTTCCTCATCCTCGCCGGCCACGAGCACGGCGTGGGCACCAACGTGAAGCCGAAGGTCGGCCAGGTCGGCAACGGCGTCGTCGAACTCCTGGCCGACTACCAGTTCTACACGGTGTCGGCCGACCGTCTCGGGCTCACCCAGATCGGTGGGTACAACCCGCAGGACCAGCTCCAGTTCGGCGCGAGCTTCTTCCGGATGCTGCAGTTCAACGTCAAACGGGCGGAGCTGACCGTCGACACCTACTCCCCGCTGCTCAACGACTTCGGCGCCGGCGAGTTCGACCCGCTGCGCCGCTACGACGGGCGCGAGGACAACATGGTGCTGCCGGTCGATCTCACCTCCCGCACGACCAGCTTCCAGACCGACTCGCTGGCGCTCTACAAGCCCACGCGCATCATCGGCAAGAGCACGGTCACGTCGGGTCGGGTCGCCTCGGTGACCTGGGACCGTCTCAAGGACGACACGGCCTACGCCTGGTTCGTCACGGCACGCTCCACCGGCGGCGGCGTGACCGCCTCCGAGCCGAGCGTCTTCGTCACCAAGGACGAGCACGGCCGCCCCGGCACGTGGGGAGCTGACTCGCCCATGTACCGCTGGTTCGACCACTAGCCGATTCCCGCCGCCCCGGACCCGGCCCGGGGCGGCGTTCCCCCTCGATCTGGAGAGAAGACATGCCCCGCAGGCGCTGGCTGTCCGCCGTCGTCCTCGCCGTCCTCCTCGGAGGCGTGCTGGCCGACCTGCTCCAACCCGCTCCGGCGGCGGCGCACGATGCGACCACGACCGCCCACGCCGAGGTGACCGGCATGGGCGCGAACGTCAAGGTCGTGCTCGACCTGGAGTACGACCTGCTCATGAAGTCGGCCTGGCTCTACGCGGAGGCGTACGAGGCGAAGGAGCGGACCGAGCAGCTGCGCCAGCTGAAGATCAACCGTGGCGCCGTGACCGACTATGTCACGCGCCGCTTCGCCGTGGCGTACGACGACAAGCCGTGCTCGCCCGCGACGGTGGGCGACGCGGACGTGCGCCCCCGCGGCAAGGCGGCCTTCGCGGTGCTGACCCTCGCCTACACCTGCCAGAGCGGGAGCGAGGGCGTGCACGCGATCTCCAGCGCGCTGTTCCCCGATGCCGAGAGTTTCGTCCACAGCACGAAGACAATGGTCGGGTACCACCTCGACGGCGAGAAGGGCTCCGCGCTCCTGAACGCCAAGAGCCCGACGCTGCGGGTCGGCGAGCGCCCGGCATCGCGTCAGGTCCGGGAGTTCTTCCTGCTCGGCGCCGAGCACCTGGCCCTCGGCCTCGACCATGTCCTCTTCCTGCTCGCGCTGCTCATCGGCGCGCGCCGGCTCCGCGACGTCGTCGTCACGGTCTCAGCCTTCACAGCCGCCCACAGCATCACGTTCCTCCTGGCGGCGTTGGGGGTCGTGGACGTTCCGGGAGAGATCGTCGAGCCGGTCATCGCCGTGTCGATCATCATCGTGGCGCTCGTCAACCTCCTGGGCCGCGACGAGGGCAGGTCGGGCACATGGCGGCTGCCGATCGTCTTCGCCTTCGGCCTGCTACACGGGCTGGGCTTCGCGGGCGCGTTGGACATCGACGGGAGCGGGTCGTGGGAGCTGCTCCTGTCGCTCCTGAGCTTCAACCTCGGCATCGAGGTGACACAGCTGGTGATCATCGCTGTGCTCTTCCCTCTGCTGGTGCTGGTGCGCCGGACGTCCGCGGCCCGCTGGGCGGTGGTCGCGCTGTCGGTCCCCATCGTGGGAGTCAGCCTGTACTGGCTCGTCGACCGCATCCCGCTGCCGCTCTGACGGGAGCCCCTGATGTTCCTCGCGGTGCCGACGACCTCCGGCGCGGGTCGTCGGCGTCCCCGTGGGCCTTGCGGCAAC
Organism: Nonomuraea sp. bgisy101; assembly: GCF_057708945.1. Taxonomy (NCBI): domain Bacteria; kingdom Bacillati; phylum Actinomycetota; class Actinomycetes; order Streptosporangiales; family Streptosporangiaceae; genus Nonomuraea; species Nonomuraea sp. bgisy101. The sequence continues at coordinate 59,326 of NZ_JBYITD010000040.1, read as the reverse complement.
AGACGGTGGCGTCGCCAGCCACGGCGGACCGGCCGAGACCGGCGCGGAAGATCGCGGCTCAGAACAAGCACTGACGCGGAACGGCTGCTGGAGCTCATTCGAAATCTGGATGACGTCCCCGTTGCGCGGCGCACCACGGAGCGTATCGACGACGCGCTCATCCGCGACCTGTTCGCTGACTCGACCTCCATGCTGGCGGTCTGCAAAAGGGATCCCGAACGCTTCCGGAAGCTCGTCACCGACGACGAGACCGCGCGTGACATCATCGCCATCGCTCACCGCCGCCAGCAGGTCGAGCGCTTTCGGAAACTGCTCCAGGATGACGTCTACTTCGAGGCCGAACGGGCCAGGAGCGCCGAGCGGAGGGCGGAGTCGGTGTGGCAGCGCTTCTTCGACGAGAACCCATGGATCCTCGGGATCTCCCTTGCAGGCCAGTTGTTGACGTCCTGGAGCCACGAGAAGCTTGAGCAGGTCGTGGCCGGATCGTCCATCTCGGGTCCAGGAAAGCGCGCGGACGCCCTGCTCCGTACGGCGGGCCGTATCAAGTCGCTCGTATTCGCCGAGTTCAAGACCCACAAGACCTAACTGCTCGCGGCCGACGAGTACAGGTCCGGATGCTGGGCCCCGTCCAGGGAACTGACCAGGGGTGTGGCACAGGCTCAAGGAACCGTTCATCGCGCCATCCGCGATCTTGGCGAAAGATCTGGTCCTTCGAGCTCTACCGTCCCAACACGGCGGAGCCGGAGATCCTGACCTTCGACGAGTTGCTTGCCCGCGCGGACTGGTTTGTGGCCATACCCGCACTGTGAAAGGCGTCCTGCCCCGATCGTCAGCAGAGCGCTCACGGAGCAGGCGGTCGCCGACCGCCTCGCCGTGATCTGCCGCACCCGGCGGGTGGCCGCCCACTTGCACGCCGAGATCGGTGCCGATGCGGCCACCGGCAAGCCCACTCTGGCCTGGCACTTCGACCAGAACGCGATCGATGCCGAAGCTGCCACCGACGGCTGGTACGCCCTGCTGACCAACCTGCCGCCCGAGGCCGTCGACGCCGCGCAGGTGCTGCGCCGCTACAGGGCCAAGAAACGGTCGAACGCCGCTACCAGGCCTTCAAGGCCCGTTGGCCGTCACCCACCTGTATCTGCAGAACAACCGCCGCTTCAACGCGCTGATCACCGTCATCTGCCTGGCCCTGCTCATCTTCTGCCTGATCGAACGCCAGGTCCGCCGCGCCCTGGCTACCCGCGCCACCGCAGCCGACGGGTTGTACGCCGACCGGCCCGCCATCCCGACCGGAAAGCTCATTCTGGACGCGTTGGCCGGCATCCGTTTGATCCCGGGCTCCGGCCAATCACCGCCGACCATTCCGCAACCCACCGACCTCCAACTCCGCCTCCTGGACCTCCTCGATATCGATCCACGAGACCTCCGCTGAGGATCACTCACGTGCGGAAAACGGGGCTAGTGCGAGATCTCCAGATCCGTCACCACGGCGGCGTGGTCGGAGTAGAACTTGCCGGGCTGGTGGGCGGGTAGCCGGTCGTCGACCGTGAACGAGTCACGCACCTTCACCCCCTTGCCCTTGGCGAAGATGAAGTCGATGCGGTCCTTAGTGATCATGTAGTCGTAGTCGGGCTGGGGGCTCCAGGTCTTGCCGGGCGACTTGCACACGTTGCGGTTGGCGGCGCGGTAGGTGTCGACGAACCCCGCGTCGGTCACCACATCCGTCGCCTGCAGGTCGTAGGAGAGGCCGTAGTGGCAGTGGGCGCTGCCCTTGGTCCAGTCGGCGGCGGACAAGGTGTTGAGGTCGCCCCCCAGGATCACCGGGTCGGTGTTGCCTGCGAGCATGGTCGGCAGGTGGTTCTTGATGATGTCGGTAACCTGGGGCAACTGCACGGTGGTGTCGGCCTTTACCACGTCCTCGTCGGAGTACGGCTTCGGCTCGCCCTTCTTGACCGCCGCCGCGTTGGCGTCGATCATGTCGCCGACCCAGGGGTCGGAGTAGTTGACCCAGGTGTCGAAGAAGTTCGCCTCCCGGCCGCTGGGCAGCTTGACGCGGATTCCCCCGAAGTAGAAGTCGTTGATGATGCCGCCGACCGGCTTCGGGTAGGTCTGCGTGATCGGGTAGTGCGTGAAGATCCACAGGTTGTCGGCCGACCTCGAGGTGATCCGGGTGGCGGTGTAGTCGCCCTTCCCCGCTCCGGCGCTCAGCCCGGCACGGATCTCCTCGGCGCTGCCGTACGTCTCGACGGCCAGGAAGACGTCGGGCGAGATGTCGACGAGCTGGTCGATCAGCAGCGGCAGGTTCTTCTCGCCGCCAACGGCCGGGTCCTTGCCGCCGTGCCAGATGTTCCAGGCGAGCACCCTGACGTCGTCCGCCACGGGCTTGGCGTGCGCGGGGGTGGCAGCGACGGCGGCCAGGAGGAGGGCGGACAGTCCGCCCGCCATCCATGTAACGCGTGACATATTACCGCTCCTCACATGTTGCCACTGGGGCAGGTGAATGTGGTTGAGGAGAGGCTAGCGTCCATTTATGAAAATGACTAGGTTAAATCGAGCAACTTCACACACAGTTCCGCTGTCCGTCGCTTCGGCGTCGGCTCCGGCTCCGGCTCCGGTCCGCATCGTGCGGGCGGGACGCCGCGACGAAGAGCCCTGCACCTGCCGAAAACTCCGTCCACGCAGGTCAAGCGGCATGTGAGCACTCGTGGAGAACCCTGTGGGTGCCAGAAACTCGGCCGTCCTACGCGACCTGCGCATACTCGTGGATCAGCCCATCGAGACGATCGCGGCGGGTGACCCCGCCGGGCGGAAGCGGCGCGAGCGCAGGATGCGCCGCACGGTCGCCTCACTGACTCGGTGGCCGAGCCGCACCAGCTCACCGTGCACCCGTCGATGGCCCCATGCCGGGTTCTCCCGCGCCAGGCGGACGATCACGGCCCGGACCTCCTGGCTCGTGCTCGGCCGTCCGCCACGATGCGGGTAGATCCATGCGCGTCGGAGCAGGCGACGATGCCACGCCGGCAACGTCGCCGGAGTGACGCGCGCAGCACCGCCGGCAGCGACCGGGCCAACGCCGCGAGAACGGCCCGATCAGCCCAGTCCGGCTTCGGGCGCCCAACCTGACGCCCCAACACCGCCACCTCATGCCGCAACACCATGATCTCCACGTCCTTCGACGCCTGGCGACGGCCCAGCAGCATCAGCCAGCCGAACACCCGGACCGTGAGCAGATAGAGCAGGCGAACAGGCACAAGGCGTGCTCTTGTCCACGCTGGCGGACTCAGTCGAACCACAGCTCAGAGCCGTCGCGACTGCGTCTTGACGCGGTACAGGATCCTGCGGCACCACCACCTGGGGAGACCACGGACGCACCAGCAACTCGCCCTGCAGCTCCATATCAGCCGGGCCACCTATTTCCGCCGCCTCCATCACGGTCTGGACACGCTGAGCCCCTCTGTTGTCCGCCGACGATTCGTGACCTGACTTCTCTTGCATGATGCTGCCTTCTCTTCCGCAGTATCCTGCCACCCGTCGATCTTCAAATTGCCCATCGCCCACGCCATCCTTGAACGAAACATTCAGCGCGAATAAATCCTTCTGGGGGAAGCGGAAATGAAGAAGATGATCATTCGGGTTTTGGCGGTAGTTGGGCTGTGTGGCGCGACGTTCATGGGTGCGAGCAGTGCATATGCCTGCGCGGACTTCTCCGATGTCAAGGTGTGCGTGACGTCGACGGCGGAGTTCACGGACGGTTCGGTGCTCTCCTGCTCAGGCGACCTCTGAGGTTCAGGCTCGGCTCATCGGATGGGGTGTGGGCGCGGTTCGCCTCACCCCAATTTCGCTGCTCTGACGAAATGCGGCCAAGCTGAACCAGGCGTGGCCGCACCGCGAATGCTGGAGTGGAAATCCAGATCTACCCCTCTGCGGAATCGGACTCCACGTGAGCACGGGTAGGTTGTCCTGTCCGAGCCGAGGTGGTGCACCCTGCACGATGACCAGTGGCCATCTCCCAGAGGAGAACGCCGTCTGTGCCGGTGCGCCAGACGATGATGTCCATCACCCCGCCCTTGCACCGGACCCGGGCGGCGCGCCGGTCGCGCAGGTCCGGCTCGTCGACATCCTGCTCCCATGGCAGGGCGATACCGGTCGCGCTGCTGACAGCGTGCTGTGTGCGGTTTGTGAGCGGCGGGTTGGAGGGTGAGACCGTCCGCGTCACCCATCACCTATCACCTATCACCTATCACCCGGAGGAACGGGTCAATGTCCCAACCTGTCATTTCGTCGGATCGTGCGCGGCCACGGTGGCTGCGTACGGTCACGGCTTCGGCGCTGGCCGTGAGTCTGGCCCTGGCCGCGGCGTTCCCGGCTGCCGCAGCTGCCACGCCGTACGCCGACAGCGGCGCCACGGCGCAGCGCGCTCAGCTACAGCAGTTGGCGCGGAAGCTGGTGGAGGCCGGGGCGCCCGGCGTGATCGTGCGGGTCGACGACGGCCGCGGCCGGCCGGTCGAGATCGCCGAGCAGGCCGCCTGGACCAGACGGGATCACCTGCTCAAGGCAGGGGACGAGTTCCGGATGGGATCCACCACCATGACCACGACGGCCACGCTCGTGCTGCAACTGGTCGCCGAGGGCAAGCTCGCCCTGACCGACCCGGTGGACAAGTGGCTGCCGGGCAAGGTGCCGGGCGGCAAGGCGATCACGTTGCGCATGCTGCTGAACCACACCAGCGGCCTGTTCGACTACACCGACGACGCCGCGCTCCGGCCGTCGATGCTCGGAAGGGATCGGCGGCGGTGGACCTCGGCGAAGCTGCTCGCCGTAGGGGTGAAGCACGATCCGCTGTTCGCGCCGGGCACGAAATGGTCGTACAGCAACACCAACTACGCCGCGCTCGGCGCCGTCCTGGAGCGGGTCACCGGGGCGAGCCTGGCCGACCTGCTCCGGGACCGGATCGCCCGGCCGCTCAATCTCAAGCACACCTACTACGCCACGGACGCCACCTGGCGTGGCCCCCACGCCCACGGCTACGAACCGGATGCCGCCCACATGCCACCCGGTGTGCCGGCCGAGTTCAGGAACTTCGCCGGGGCGCGCCACCACGGACACGTGGACGTCTCCGACAACGACCCCGGGTTCGCCGGGGCAGCCGGGGCGGTGGTGTCCACCACGCAGGACTGGTCCCGGTTCAACACCGCGTTGATGTCCGGCAAGCTGCTGCCCGCAGCCCAGCTGGCACAGATGCGCGCCACCGTGCCGATGGACCCGCAGCAGCCGGACGGACTCGGCTACGGGCTTGGCATCCAGACCGTTCCCCACCCGTGCGGCACGTTCTGGGGTCACGAAGGCGGCATCTCCGGCTACGTCGCCACCAGCTCCACCGACCGCACCGGCACCCGCTCGGCGACCCTCCTCATCTCGACGGAGATGTGGGCCGAGTTCGAGACCGACCCGAAGATCGCCAAGGCCGCCCAGGCGCTCCAGATGGCCGTGACCTGCACGATGTTCGGCAAGCCCGTGCCGACCGCCGCTCCCGCTAGCTGACCGGCGCGGTGATGATCGCGGTGACCAGGTCTTCCACCTCGGCCCGCGACATCGCCGCACCCGCAGCGGCGAAACCTGGTGAACCGCTTCCCGTTCGTCGCCGACCACGCGAACGCCTTCGGGGTGAAGCGGTTGTGCCGGATCGTGGGGGTGGCCCGCTCGAGCTTCTCTCTGTGCGAGCTCGTAGGGTCGAGCCATGAGTGATCAGGTGAGGACGGCGGCGTCCGGTAGCCGGTAACCGGCGCGGTCTGCGGGGTCGGCTCGCGACCTCTCGTCGCCAGCGCGTCGATGGCCTCGGCCAGGTTGTCGGCGCGGGCGGCGAGCGCGCGCACGGGCCGGGGTGGAGGTGACGGGTGGGGGCGCACTTCATGCTCTCCTCCCTTCGGCTTGCCAGGGTCGGCCGGGAGTGCCGGCATGCCTTCTCCCTGCCTGAACGGCACTCGGTCGGGCCGCGGGTTTCCGGAATTCCGCGACGCGCGGGCTTGCTTGGCGTGCGATGCCGATCCGTAGAGATCTACTACGCTCTGCCAGGTCCGTCGTATCCGTGCTGTGGGAACGGCCGGCTGCGCAGGCCGCCCTCCCCCACCCTGTACCGCTCGAATATTGGGTTACGGGGCCTGAACCGTGGTTATGCGGCGTGCCGGTATTCGCTGATCATGCCTGTGACGGCGGGTTTTCGGCGGATGGATCGCAGGTCGTTGAGGTGGGTCGTGTCACGAGCGGGTTGCGTTGCGGTGTCCGGGGGCCGTTGTTGCCGGCACTGGTGCGGCCGGTGCCCGTTGTAGTGGTTCAGGTACTCGCGAAGCACGAAGGCCAGGTGGAGTTCGCTGAGGATCAGGATCCGTTCAGGAGTTCGCGGCGCACCGCGCTCGCCTTCACCGTCGTCACACTCGTCTGCGGCCTGTTCATGTTCATCCTGGCCGACCCCACTCGCGCCCGCTCGCTGGGACTGCTCGGCGATAAGGCTCAGCTGTCCGGCGCCAGCGCCGACTGGCCCGGCTATCTGGCTCTGCTGGCCCAAGCGGTCGCCGTGGGCGGCCTGCTGGTCTACAGCATGATCGCCATCTGGCTGTTCGGCCGCGAGTTCAGCGACCACACCGCCAAGGATTTGCTCGCCCTGCCCGCCTCCCGCTCTGCCATCGTGGCCGCCAAGTTCACCCTCGCCGCCGCCTGGGCCCTGGTGCTCGCCGCCGGCACCGCCGCGGGCGGCCTGCTGCTCGGCGCGGTACTGGCCCTGTCCGGCTGGTCGATACAGGCGGCCGCGGCCGGGGTGGTGCGGATCCTGGTCGCCGCGGCGCCGCCGATGTTGGAGGCCATCGCTTGGGCGATCAGGTACGGCACGACGGGCAGCGCCAGCCGGTCGCACACCAGGAAGGTGACCGGCGCGATCAGCAGCACGGTGGTGACGTTGTCCAGCAACGCGGACGCCGCGGCGGTGATCACCACCAGTAGCACCATGAGCCGGTACGGCCTGCCGCGCGCCCGCTTGGCCGCCCAGATCGCCAGGTGCTCGAAGACGCCGGTCTGCTTGAGCACGCCGACGATCACCATCATGCCTAGCAGCAGGAAGATGACGTTCCAGTCGACGCCGCTCTCCTTGGAGAAGAACGCTGCTTCGGCGTTGCTGGCGTGGATCAGCAGCATGATCCCGGCGCCGCCCAGGGCGGCGGCGACCCTGTGGATGCGTTCGGTGGCGATCAGCGCGTAGGCGCCGAGGACGACCGCGACCGACAGCCAGGCCAGCGCCCCAGGTGCCGGCGGCATGTCACGCTCGCGCCGCGGTGGAGGCGCCCTCGCACGTCCAGCCCTACGGTGAGGTACGGCTGGACGTCGCCAAGCGACCGGCGCTGAGCGGGAATGTCGCGCAGCCGGGCAACCCGGAGTAGGTCACGATCGCGTCGTAGTCCGATGCGCGCGAACTCGGCAGGCGGTTGAGCAGTAGCGGCGGCGACGTCCCGGCGCAGGCCGGCGGACGGTCAGGCCGCATTCGGGAGCCTCGCACGGAGTTTCGTCACATGGTTCCGCTGGCGTGGCGCTCGGAGCGGGAGTTTTCGTTTCGCGGGTCGAACAGGGCCTCGTGGGCGTTGAGGGGACGATTGGACCACAGCACGGGAATCCGGGGCACAATCCCAGCGGTCTGATCACGGCGGGAGGTCGCGCCAGCGTTCGGCCGACGCCAGAGCGTCCAGGCTGATCCGCTCCAGGAACGCACCGCCCCTGGCCAGGCGGCGTCCCACGGGCGTGTCGAGCCCGAGCGTCTGCCCCGCCGCCTTCGTGATCTCAGCCGCCGTGAGCGTCTGCCGCGCGCTGATCACCGTCGAGTGGTACCAGGCGTCGTCGTCGACCACGTAGATGTCGCGCCGCCGCCGCGGATCACGCTCGCGCCTGATCAGCCCCTGCCGGGTCAGGTAGCCCACCGCCATGGAGATCGAGGCGGGACTGACTTTCAGCCCGCGCGACAGCTCGGCCGCGGTGAGCCTGCCGTCCTCGCTCAGCCACAGGCCGATGAGCACGCGCGCCATCATTTTCGGCAGGCCCATCCCGACCGCCATCTCGACGGCTCCCTCTTCCACCTCGAAGACCTTGCGGTCCTGGGGTTCGGCATCGGGCGAACGGGCCGGGGCGCCGCGCCGCGCCCGCCGCGCCGTCGCCTGGTGCGCCCGCTCGGGGCGGTAGTCGCCGGGGCCGCCGTTGCGGCCGACCTCACGGCTGATCGTCGAGGTCGGCCGGTCCAGCCGCCTGGCGATCTCGGCGTAGGAGCGGCCTTCGGCGAGGCCGGTCGCGATGCGCCGGCGGTCCTGCTGGGTCAACCTTCCTTCTGCCATGACGCCACTATTGCGTTCGGCGCCACACAATGCAATGTTTCATTGCATTCAGCTTCAGTGTCAACGCATCAATTTATTGGCTTTGAACTGCACTTATGTGCGTCGATTGATTGACAGAATTTCTGAACGCAACGTAGCTTTCAATTGTGATGAACACGTACTATCGCGACGAGCCGGTCACTCCGCCCCTCGACCGCCCACCCGCCTGCCCCTTCGATCCCGCCCCTTCGGGCAACGCCCTGCGCGCAGAGCTCTACAACCGGTGAGGGCAGAGGTGTTCAAACGCATTCTTCCAGCGCTTGGCCTGCTGGTTCTCGCGCCGCTGGTCGGCGAGTACCTGCTGGGCAACATCGCCATCGACGCCCTACCAATGATCATCGGACTGATTCCGCTCTATGGCGGTGGCGCGCTGCTAATCCGTGAAGTCGCCCGCCGGTGGCGGCTGGGGTGGCCGGGGATCATCCTGCTCGGGCTCGCCTATGCCGTGATCGAGGAGGGCCTGCTCACCCGGTCGCTGTTCGATCCCGACTATGTCGGGTTGCGGCTGCTCGACTACGGGTTCATTCCGGCACTGGGCATCGGCGCCTACTGGACCGTGTTCGTTTTGGCCATCCACGGGGTGTGGAGCATCGCGGTGCCGATCTCGATCGTGGAGGCGGGCTCACGCCGGCCGGACACCCCCTGGCTCGGCAAGGTCGGCCTCACCGTGTCCGCCGTCCTGTTCCTGCTAGGCGGCGCGGTGCCCATCGCCCTGGCAGGTCCGGCCATCTACCCGCTGTCGGCCGCTCAGATCGCCTGGACGCTGATCACGGCCGTCGCCCTGATCATCGCCGCGTTCCTGTCGGTTCGATTCCGCCGCCCCCTGCTCCCGGCCACGCCGGCCAGCCCGTGGACCGTCTTCGCGATCACCATCGCGGCCGGGCTGGCGTTCTGGCTCCCCAGCTTGCTCGCCATGGTGGGGATCAAGCTGGAGTCCGTCGTGCCCGCGTGGATCACGGTCGGCTTCTACCTCGCGCTCTACGCCATGATGACGCTGCTCATCCTGCGCTGGTCCCGGCGCACGGGCTGGGGACCCGGGCACAGGTTCGCCCTGGGAGCTGCCGGGCTGGTCACCTACGCCTGGCACGGCTTCCCTCAGCCGCCGAGTTTCCCAGCGCCCGCGAATGTGGACCTCATGGGCAACGCGGTCTTCGCGCTGGCCGCCCTCGGGCTGCTCGCCTTTGTGGCGGTACGGCTCCGCCGCACCGCTCCGCCAACTTGACCTTCAACCTTGGCGCTGCGAGATCGCTCCTGCCTTGAGAACAAGCTCAGCTTGGCCTTGCCGCCGTAGTAGGTGACCGGGGGCAGCACCGTGCTCCTCTTACGCCGAGACCGGCTTGTCGGGATCGAGGTGGCGGTAGATCGTGGCGCGGCTGACGCCGAGCCGGTCGGTGATCTGCTGCACGGTGTAGCGGCGCTTGCCGTCACCGCCCTTCATCTCGTACAGCGCGCGGGCCATCTCCACCCCGTGAGCGTCCAGGGCCGCCGGCCGCCCGCCGACGCGGCCGCGCGCTCGGGCCGAGGCCAGTCCCTCGAGGGTGCCCTCGACGATGAGTTCGCGGAGGAACTCGTCGAAGGCGCCAGCGCCCTGCGCAACACCTTCAACCGCATGCTCGGCTGCCTGCACCACTGCCTCCAGAAGGGCGTGCTCTACAACGAGAACGAGGAGGTCGCCTTCCGCCCTCGCGAAGCGGCCACAGCTTGACGAGTTACGCAGGTCGGATGTTTCTGTGGTCAGTACAGCAGGCGAAGCCGTATGCAATACGTAGATATGCGGGATTAGTGGCTATGCGCACAAGCCGAAGGGAGGACCATAAGAGATTTCGGGGACGTCACCCAGCTCGCTCCCGCCTTCCACCTGAGGAACCACCATGCCGCATGACCACCGACCGCCCGCCTCCACTTCCCGGCCCACTGGCCGAGGGCGGCAATCGCTCGAGCAGCGTCCGCCCGCGCCGCCGTCCTGCCGTACCCGCGCCTACCGGGACGGAGTCGTGGTCGCCGAGGGCTTCCCTATAGCCGATGTCTCCGACCATCTGGCCGACCCCGCCTGCACCGTCTGGTTCGACCTGTGCACCCCCACCCCCGCCGAGCTGGGCGCGATCAGCGAAGAGCTCGGCCTGCACGAACTCGCGGTCGAGGACGTGCTACACGACCGGCAGCGACCCAAGCTGGACGTCTATGACAGCCACCTCTTCCTGGCCGTCTACGCCGTCCGTCTCGAACCCGGCAGCGACATCCTGCGCTCCACGGAGATCGACGTCTTCGTCACCCGTCAAGCGCTGGTCACGGTGCGGGAGAATGACGGCTTCGACATCGACGAGGTCGTCAAGGCGTGGGACAGCAGGCCCCAGCTGGCCGGAAACGGCGTGGGCTACCTGCTGTACGGCCTGCTCGACCAGGTCGTCGACGGCCACTTCGACATCGTCCAGGCGCTCGACGGCCAGATCGAGGAGCTGGAAGACCGCCTGTTCGACGACACACCGCCCGGCAGCGACCTGCAACGCCATGCCTTCGCCCTGCGCAAGAATCTGGTCGGCCTGCGCCGGCTGGTGCTGCCCATGCGCGAGGTGCTGGCCGCTCTGCTCCGGCGTGACCTGCACGTCGTCGAGCCTGCGCTGGCGCCCTACTACCAGGACGTCTTCGACCACGTGCTGCGGGTGACGGAATGGACAGATTCCCTGCGCGATCTGGTGAGCAACATCCGCGAGACGCACCTGAGCCAGCAGGGGTACCGGCTGAACACCATCATGAAGAAGATCACCGGCGTGGCCGCGGTCGTCGCCGTGCCGACCATGGTGTTCGGCTTCTACGGCCAGAACGTCCCCTTTCCCGGCTCGGAACAGCCGGTCGGATTCTGGACCTCCACCATCGTCACCGCCCTGGCCTGCGTGGTGCTCTACAACCTGTTCAGGAAGAAGGACTGGTTGTGAAGCGCACCCGACCTGGCGGCTCAGAGACTGGCCGTGCCTCGCAGGAGGCTGGATCCGTGGTCACCGGCTCGGCGGCCCGGTCGAAGCCCCGGTAGCCCACAGCCGAGTAGCTAGAGGTTTGGGTGCTTGTCGCCGGGATCAGTACGTCTAGCTCACCCTCTCTACAATGATTGCCAACAGTTCTTCGCGAATGAGTGTTTGCGAATGAGTGTTTGCGGTCTAGGCTTCGAGGCATGACCGAACCCCGCGAGAGCGTGGTCGTCCTCGACGCCAAAGGCCTGCGGGCACTGGCCCACCCGGTGCGGGTGCAACTCGTGGACCTGCTGCGCAAACACGGCCCGTCCACCGCCACCCGCCTGGCCGAGCGTCTGGGGGTGAATTCGGGCACGGCCAGCTACCACTTGCGCAGGCTCGGCGCCGCCGGATTCGTGGAGGAGGACACCGAGCGCGGCAACGCCCGCGAGCGCTGGTGGCGCTCGGTCCACCTCATCACCCGTCTCAGCGACGACGAACTGGCAGAGCGGGAGCCCGAGGCGGTGCTGGCCTATATGCAGTCCATCGCCGCCCTGTACAACCTGCGTACCCAGCGGACGCTGAACGAACTGCAGACAATGCCAGGGCAGTGGCGGCGCGTGCTCGACCTCAGCTCGTTCGCGCTGCGCCTCACCCCCGAGGAGGCGCAGCGGCTGCGCGAGGAACTGGAAGAGGTCATCGCCCGCTACCGCCGCGACATGCCCGGCGAGGCGGCGCCCGAGGGCGCCGCGCGGGTCTCGCTGATCACGCAGCTCCTGCCCGACCTGCCGGAGGGCGCGTGATGGGATCGCGCGGGTCCTTACGCCCGATGGCCGGCCTGCTCGCGGCCATGACGGTGTCGCTGACCGGCACGCGGGTGTCGGCCCTCGCCCTGCCCTGGCTCGTCCTGACAACGACCGGGAGCGCGGCGCAGACGGGGCTGGTGGCATTCGCGGAGATGGCCCCGTACGTGCTGGTCAAGGCGCTGACCGGGCCGCTGGTCGATCGGGTCGGGCCGCGCCGGATCTCATGGGTCGGCGACGTGGTGAGCGCCGCGGCGGCCGGGGCCGTTGTCCTTCTGCACGCCATGGACCTGCTGCCGCTGAGCGCGCTGATCGCCCTTGTCGCGGTGGTCGGCGCGGCCCGCGGTCCAGGGGACCTGGCCAAGGAGATCATGGTTCCCGAGGCGGCCGAGCGCGGGCGGGTACCGCTGGAGCGAGCCACCGGGCTGATGGGCGTGACCGAGCGGCTGGCACAGACGGTGGGGCCCGCGGCGGGAGGCGCAGTAGTGGCGCTACTCGGGCCGCTGGCCAGCCTGGGCATCAGCGTCACCTGCTTCGCGCTCGGCTCCGTGATCGCAGCGTGGGCGCTACCGCGCGGCATGGGGCACCGCGCGCCGGCGCAGGAGGCGCAGGAGGGGTACTGGCGGCGGTTCGGCCAGGGCTTCGCGTTTCTGCGCGGCGAACCGCTGCTGCTCTCCGTGGTCGTCATGGTCGGCGTCACCAACCTGCTCGACGCAGCCTTCAGCCAGGTGCTCGTGTTCGTATGGGCCAAGGAGTCCGGCCACGGCCCCGCTGTGGTCGGTTTGAACAGCAGCGTGATGGGGTTTACGGCCGTCGGCGGCGGCCTGGTCGCGGCCGCCGTGGCGCACCGGATGCGGCGCAGGCCGGTGTTCTTCGTGGCGTTCCTGCTCGCCGGGCCGTCGCGGTTCCTCATCCTGGCGGTGGACGCGCCGGTATGGGCCATGGCGGCGGTGTTCGCGGTGGGCGGGTTCGCCGGCGGGTTCCTGAACCCGATCCTTGGGGCGATCTCCTACGAGCGGGTGCCGAGGCGCCTGCTGGGCCGGGTGAACGCGTTGTCGGACTCCCTCGCCTGGGCCGGGATCCCGCTCGGCGGGCTGGTGGGCGGGGTGGCGGTGGCGGCCGCGGGGCTGGCACCGGTGCTGCTCGCAGGCGGGGCCGTCTACGCGCTCACCACGAGCCTGACGGGACTGCGGCCCGAGTGGCGGGAGATGGACCGGCTGCGCGGCCAGGGCCCACCCGCGGTACCAGCGCCATGGGAAGGTACTGATACGACGGACGTGGGCAACGCTGATCAACGGTCACCTTGATCAGGGCTGTCGCGTTCGCGTCGTGTACCTGATGACCGCAGTCTTCTCAGAACGACGTAACGCCCCAGCACTCCCACTCAAGCCCGTAGCGGAGATCCTCGACGAGGACTGTGAAACGCGAGAAACCGCAGGTCAGACAGTCAACCTGGAGGGCATCTTCCACACCGTGCAGGCGGCGCTGCCTGTGATGAAGGCCGGCGGCTGGGGCCGGATCGTCTTTCTGTCCTCCGACGGCATCCGTGTCGGCATGGTGGGACGCGAGGAGTTCGCCGCGAGCAAGGCCGCCCTGGAAGGCTTCAGTCGCAGCCTCGCCGCCGAGGCGGGTCGCTCGGGTGTGCTCAGCAACGTGGTCGCTCCCGGTGGCACCATGCCCGAGGAGCAGGCCGCGGTGATGGCGGCCAACCCGATGGCCGCCAAGATACTCGACCGGACGGCCACCGGTCGCTTCTCCTCTCCGTCCGATGTGGCCAACACCGTCGCCTTCCTCGCCTCAGCCGCCAACGGCAACATCGCCGGGGCCGTGGTTCCAGTCTCGGGCGGAATGTGAACACGTGTAGGGCTCAAACGGAACCCGGAAGGCGACGGACCCGGATGCCCATGCTTCCTGGACGAGGCCGCCCCGCTGATCGCTGAGTCCAGCAATGTGACCCCGTTCCAACACTCACTGCAATAGCCCCACCGCCGAAAGAATGGAAGGCATCAAGCGAGGTCCGGTTCATCACCGGTTCGTCCCGCGGCCTGGGCCGGAGTTTCGTCGAGGCGGCCCTGTCCCGCGGCGACAAGGTGGCCGCGACCGGCCGCAACACCGCACACCTTGATGACTTGGTCGCCGTCTATGGCGACCAATCCCGGCACGGTTCATCTGCGGTTTGATCCGTGAGTATCGCAGAGCCGTTTGACGACGTGCGAAACCGCAGGCCAGCGCTACGAGCGCGGTTTGGGCACCGGACAGGGCTCACCGGCGACAGCCGGACAGCCCGGACACGGTCTCTCGATCATCCAGCAAGGACCGGGCCGAGTTCGCCGGCGGCCACCACTGTTGCTCCCGGCGGCGGACAGGTGTAGAGGACAACGATGCGGGTTCCTTAAGGGCGAACTGCGGATCATGGCTGCCCGTTCACGAACGGGGCCGATGCCAGCGCACCCCCTTAGGCCAGCAGGATCCGCCGCACCTGCGAGCGCGTCACCACGATGCCCAGCGAGCCGGCGGCCTCGGTCGCAGTGTCCAGTATTCAGCTACCTGGCCGCTGTCCTCGGCCGCCCTCAACTCACCGGTCGCCTGATCGCGCACCGGCCGGCCCGGCGGCCATGTGCGGGCCAGCGCGATGATCTGCGAGCGCTCGGTTTCGCTGATCCGCCGTGTGCGGCCGGTGCCGGGCCGATCTCCCAACCCTTCCAGATGATCCTCACCGTCACCACCGAATCTGAGACAGAGCAGGTTCGTCCTACAGTTCCGCCATCCTCCCTCCACCACCCTGTGGCCTGTGCCTCCCGGTGAAATGGGGCTCATTCTCCGTGGGGATAGCAAGTTTGATGAGTCCTTCGGCTTGGAGGTCGTTCCAGAGGGCCGGGGGGACGGGCCGCTGATGGACTTCCACGTTGCGCGCGACCTGTTCGGGGGTTCGCATTCCCAGGGTGACGTTGACGGTGGCGGGGTGGGTATATGGGAAGGCGATCGCGGCTGCCGGGAGGGTCGTGCCGTGTCGTTCGCAGACCTCAGCGATCGCCTGCGCGCGGGTGATCAGGTCGGGATGCGCTTCCTGGTAGTCATATGTCAGGCCTGCGGTGGGATGGTCGCGGGAGAGCAGGCCGGAATTGAAGACGCCGACGGCGACCACGCTCTTGCCGAGGTCGTGTGCGGCGGGCAGGACGTCGTCGAGTGCTGATTGGTCGAGCAGGGTGTAGCGGCCGGCCAGCATCACGACGTCGGCCTCGGTCTCGCGCAGGAAGCGGGCGAGCATGGCCGACTGGTTCATGCCGGCTCCGATGGCGCCGATCACGCCCTGGTCGCGAAGGTCGGCCAGGGCGGGCATGGCCTCTTCGGCGGCCTGCTTCCAGTGGTCGTCTGGGTCGTGCAGGTAGACGATGTCGAGGCGGTCGAGGCCGGTGCGTTCCAGGGTGGCCTCGATGGAGCGGAGCACTCCGTCCCGGCTGAAGTCCCACTTCCTGCGCAGGTCGTCCGGTACGGCGAAGCCCTCGGTGTCGGTGCCACTCGGCCGTTCGTTGGGGACGAGCAAGCGTCCCACCTTGGACGACACAACGTAGGCGTCGCGGGGGTGGTCACGCAGGGCCGCGCCCAGGCGCCGTTCAGAGAGGCCGAGGCCGTAGTGCGGTGCGGTGTCGAAGTACCGGACGCCCGCCTCCCAGGCCGTCTGAACGGCGGCCGTCGCGTCGCCGTCCGTTGTGGCACGGGAGAGGTTGCCGATGACGGAGGCCCCGAAGCCGAGCTCGGTGAGTTCGACCGCGGTCCCTACGATCTTCCGGCGCCTCATCGTCTGATGGACCACAGTGTGCTCCTCGAAGGTGGGTGGTGATCGGTCAGCGTCTGACGGAGGCCGAGCCACCCGCGATGAGCGCCTCGACCTCGGCGAGCGAGGCCATAGAGACGTCGCCGGGGGTGGTCATGGCGAGCGCTCCGTGAGCGGTGCCATAGGCGAGGGCGCGTTCCAGGCGCGATGCGTCGACGGGTGGTCCGGCTGTCGTGGGACCTTCCAGGCCGGTCATCAGCCCGTAGATGAGGCCGGCCGCAAAGGCGTCGCCGGAACCGATGCGGTCGAGGACGTGCAGGCCCGGCATCTCGGGACCGCGGACGAAGCCCGCCTGCGCCGACCAGGCAGCGGACGACCAGTCGTTCACTCCGGCCGAGGGTATCCCGCGCAGCGTCGTCGCCAGCACCTTCGCCTGAGGCAACCTGCCTGCGACCTCGCTGAGCGCGTCCCGCACCTCGTCGGCCTCGATGGACCGGACGCCGGGACACTCCCCCACCAGCCCCAGGGCCCCTACTACGATGTCGGCGTGCCGGGCGAGCCGTAGATCGACTTCGCGGGCACGGTCGGCACCGCCTCGGCCGACCCACAGGCTGGGACGGTAGTTCGGGTCGTAGGAGACCGTGACGCCATGGTGGTGGGCCGCAGCCATGGCCTCCTCCGCGACGGCCACCGTCGTGTCCGACAGGCCGGCGAAGATCCCGCCCGTGTGGAACCAGCGAGGACCTGCGGCGAACAGCGCGTCCCAGTCGATGTCTCCTATGCGCAGTTGGGAGACGACGGTGTTGGCACGGTCGCTGACGCCCATGGCGCCGCGGATCCCGAAGCCTCGTTCGACGAAGTTCAGGCCGTTGCGGACCGTCCGTCCGGCACCGTTGTCCGGCACCCAGCGGATCAAGGAGGTGTCGACGCCGCCCTGCAGGATCAGGTCCTCGACGAGCCGGCCCACCGGATTGTCGGCCAGCGCCGTCACGACGGCCGTGCGCAGGCCGAAGCAGCGGCGCAGACCGCGGACGACGTTGTACTCACCACCGCCCTCCCAGACCTGGAAATGGCGGGCCGTACGGATCCGTCCCTCACCCGGATCGAAGCGGAGCATCACCTCGCCGAGGGCGACCACCTCGGCGCCATGAGCGTGCCCTGTCATGGCGTGCTCTTTTCCATGCTCTCGGCGGTCAGCCGCCGGATCTCCTGGTAGTCCTGCCGGTCCAGAAGGGCGGGGCCCGCCATCCAACTCCCGCCGACGGCGAGCACCGCGGGTTCGGCGAGGTAGCCGGGCGTCTGGGCCGGCCCGATGCCGCCGGTGGGCATGAACCGTGCCCAGGGGAAGGGCGCGGCGAGCGCCCGGAGCATCCGGAGACCGCCCAGGAGTTCGGCGGGGAACAGCTTCACGGTCTCGAGACCGGCCGTGAGTGCCCGCATCAGTTCGGTTGGCGTAGCGACGCCGGGGAGAAAGGGCACGTCCAGCTTCCGGCAGACGGCGTCCACGTCCGGGTCGTAGCCTGGCGACACGACGAAGCGGGCCCCGGCGGTCACGGCTCGTTCCGCTTGCTCTGCGGTGAGCACGGTGCCGGCTCCCACGGTCAGCCGGCCCTGGGCCGCCATCTGTTCCACCACCTGGTCGGCGTCAGGGGTGCGGAAGGTGACTTCGACGCACTGGGCGCCGCCGTCGGCGAGAGCCTCGGCGAGCGGCCCGGCGGTCCTGACGGACGGGACGGTCAGCACCGGAACGACCCGGGCGTCGGACAGTGCGACTGCGAAGCCGAAGGTCATCGGCCCAGCCATCCGCCGTCGACCGGCAGGACGGCGCCGTGGACATAGGCGGCCGCATCTGAGGCCAGGAACACGGTGGCGCCGGCCAGGTCGTCGGCGGCGCCCCAGCGACCGGCTGGGATGCGGTCGAGTATCGCCCGGCTGCGCACCGAGTCGTCCTGCAGTGCTTGGGTGTTGTCGGTCGCGATGTAGCCCGGGGCGATCGCGTTGACGTTGACACCGTGCGGAGCCCACTCGTTGGCCAGTGCCTTGGTCAGGCCGGCTACGCCGTGCTTGGCCGCGGTGTAGCCGGGCACGTTGATACCGCCCTGGAAGCTGAGCAGCGACGCGGTAAAGATGATCTTTCCTCGACCACGGGCCACCATAGCCGCGCCGACGGCGCGGGCGAGGGCGAACTGGGCGGTCAGGTTGACCTGGAGGACCAGTTCCCAGTCTGCGTCGGGGTGTTCGGTGGCGGGGGCGCGGCGGATGGTGCCCGCATTGTTGACCAGGATGTCCACCGGCCGCTCGGGTCGGGCGAGGTGCGCGGCCAAGGCCCGAACGGCGTCGGGGTCGGCGAAGTCGGTGCGGATCGCCTCGAAGGAGCGTCCGGCGGCGACGACGTCCTTCTCGACGTCGCTGCCGACTGTCTCCAGGTTCGCGCTGACACCGATGACATCCGCGCCCGCCTCGGCGAGCGCGCGGGCCATGGCCCGGCCGATGCCGCGACGGGCGCCGGTGACGACGGCCGACTTGCCCGTCAGGTCAAAAGCGTTCATGCCGAGGCTCCCCGCTCGTCGTTCCCGCAGTCCACCAGGATCTTCATCACGTCGCCGCTCGTCTCCAGCGCTTCGAACGCCGCAGGCGCCTCGGCGAGGGGCACCACCTTGCTGATCAGCAGGTCGGCGGGGACGGTGCCGTCCGCCACCAGGCCCACCGCTCGCTCGAAGTCGGAGCGGTCGTACAGCCGGGCGCCGACCAGGGTGAGCTCACGCCAGAAGAAGCGGTGCAGGTCGATCTCCCTGCGCCGGGGATGGATCGCCACCAGGCACAGCCGACCGCGGACGCCCAGCACCTCCACGGCGGTGTCGACGCCGCCCGCCGCGCCGGACACCTCGAAGGCGATATCAGCGCCCGCGTCGCCGGTCCACTGCCGGACCAGTTCCGGCACGTCCTCGGCGGCCGGGTCCCATGTGGTAAATCCCATGTTCTCGGCCAGCGCCCGCCGGTGGTCGCTCAGTTCCACCAAGCGAACCTCGGCGCCGGCGGCCCGGGCGACCAACGCGATCAGGACGCCGACGGGCCCTCCGCCGACCACGACGACCCGCTCGCCGTCCTGGACCTTCGCCCGGCCGACGTCGTGCACGGCGACGGCGGTGGGCTCGACGAGCGCGGCCCGGTCCAGGGAGAGGGAGTCGGGCAACCGGACGAGGGTGGCGGCGGGTACGGTCCACCGCTGCTGCATCGCGCCCGGCGAGTCGATGCCGATGAAGTCGAGGTGCTGGCAGATGTGCCGGTTGCCGGAACGGCAGGCCGGGCAGGTGCCGTCCCAGCGCAGCGGCATCACGGTTACCGCGTCGCCTGGCTGCCATTCCTCGACGTCTGGCCCCACCCGTACGACACGGCCGGACATCTCGTGCCCGAGGACGGCGGGGGTGCTGACCCGGGCGTCCATGTCTCCGTGGAAAATGTGCAGGTCGGTGCCGCAGATCCCGACGTAGGCGGGGGCCAGCTCCACCTCTCCCGGGCCGGGTGGGGCGGTCTCGGTAGGAGCGGTGTCCAGAGTCAGGGCGGCTGTGTAACGGACTGCAAATGTCATGATGTCCTCAAGGTCCCTTCAGCGCGGACGCCGATGGTCAACAGCAGGTTCGCGTAGGTGCGGAGGTCGGCGGTGACGACCGCCAGCGCCAGGTCCGGCGAGTAGGCGGCGTTGTAGAACTCGAAGCGGCCGAGCGGCTCGACGGGGGCGGGGGCGAGCATGGAGCGGTACTCGCCGATGGCCTGGGGTTCCGGTTCGCTGTCCGGCGGCACCATCACCTGGGCCGACTCGACAGGGATCGCCCGCAGCAGGACATCGAGCACGGTGGAGACGTCCAGCAGGCCCGGCCTCAGGTTCAGGTGGACGACCTGGGCGCGTTCGCCGATGGCCGTACTGGCGGGGTAGTGCCCGTCGGCGAGCAGCACACGGGCGCCATGCCCGGTACCGGCAAGTGCTTGGAGGATCCCAGGGTGCAGAAGTTCTGTTAGAAGCACGTCGTGGTCCGTTCGTCAGAGGCGGGCGGACCACACGGGGCCGTCGGGGTAGGCGTATTCCTTGAGGGACGCCTGGTGCATCTCGGCTCCAAGCCCGGGAAGGGCCGGCGCGAGGTAGTGGCCCTCACCGATGCGTACCGGGTCGACGAAGTGTTCGTGCAGGTGATCGACGTATTCGATGACGCGGTCCTCGACCGTGCCGGATACCGCGACGTAGTCGAACATCGACAGGTGCTGCACCATCTCGCACAGGCCCACGCCACCGGCGTGCGGGCACACCGGCACCCCGAACTTCGCGGCGAGCAGCAGGATCGCGATGTTCTCGTTGACCCCGCCGACCCGTGCCGCGTCGATCTGCACGATGTCGACGGCGCCGGCCTGGAGGAGTTGCTTGAAGACGACCCGGTTGGCGACGTGTTCGCCAGTGGCGACCTTGATGGGGCTGAGCGCCTCACGGACGGCGGCGTGGCCGAGGATGTCGTCGGGCGAGGTCGGCTCCTCGATCCAGTACGGCCGGTAGGGGGCCAGCTCACGCATCCACTGGATCGCCTCGGCGACGTCCCATCTCTGGTTGGCGTCCACGGCGATGCGGACGCCGTCGCCGACCGCCTCGCGGGCGGTGCGCATGCGCCGGATGTCGTCGTCCAGGGAGGCTCCGACCTTCAGCTTGATCAGGGCGAAGCCGTCGGCCACGGCCTCGCGGGACAGTCGGGCGAGCTTCTCGTCGGAGTATCCGAGCCAGCCGGGGGTGGTGGTGTAGGCGGGGTAGCCGCGCTCCAGCAGGCGCGCGATGCGCTTCTGGCGGCCGGGTTCCGCGCGCCGCAGGATGTCCAGCGCCTCCTGGGAGGTGAGGGCGTCGCTCAGCCAGCGGAAGTCGACCTGACCGACGAGCTCCTCAGGCGACATCTCGCTGAGGAACCGCCAGACCGGCTTGCCGGCGCGCTTGGCGGCCAGGTCCCAGGCGGCGTTGACGACCGCGCCTGTCGCCATGTGAATGACGCCCTTCTCCGGCCCCAGCCAGCGCAGCTGCGGGTCGTGGACGAGGGAGCGGGAGAACGCGCCGAGGTCGGCGCAGATCTCCTCGACGGACAGGCCCACCACGTGGGAGGCCAGGGCCGCGATGGCTGCCGCCTGCACGTTGTTGCCGCGGCCGGTGGTGAAGGCCAGCGCGTGGCCCTCCAGCCCATCCGTGGCGTCGGTGCGCAAGATGACGTAGGCAGCGGAGTAGTCAGGTTCGGGATTCATCGCGTCGGACCCGTCCAGGTGCTCCGACGTGGGGAAACGCACGTCGAGGACGTCCAGGGCGGTGATGCGGGCGGATACGGGCGCAGCAGAGGACATGACGGTGGCTCCTATGGGATCGGGCGGGAACGGTCTGCCCGAGGTTGATCAAGGGGACGGCGAAGGCGCGGCATGTGCCGCCGGGTCATTCCTGAGCCTTGCCGCCCGTGATGCGCGAGATGGTCAGCGCGGCCAGGATGATCAGCCCGTTGAGGGCGCCGATCCACTGGGCAGGGACGCCGCCAAGAGTGAGCACGTTCTGGATCATGAACAGCAGCAGGATGCCGCTGAACGCACCGAACATGGTCCCCTTGCCGCCGTTGAGGCTGATCCCGCCGATGACGGCGGCGGCGAAGACGGTAAAGATGTAGCCGTTGCCCTGCGCGGACGCGACGGAGGCGAGTCGACCGGACAGCAGCAGCCCGGCGAGTGCGGCAAGCAGGCTGCCGGTCACGATCACGATCGCCAGTACCCGGTCGGTGCGGATGCCGGCCGCCTTCGCCGCATCGACGTTGCCGCCGATGGCGTACAGCGAGCGGCCGAAGTTGGTCCAGCCGAGGACGACGATGGCGGCCGCGAACAGCACTAGGCAGATCCAGATGGAGGCCGGCACCCCGAACCAGACGGCGGAACCCAGATACAGCATCGACGACGGCAGCTGGAAGAAGGTCTGGCCGCCCGAGACGCCGGTGAGGACGCCGCGCAGCACGATCAGCATGCCGAGCGTGACGATGAATCCGTTGAGGCCGAAGCGGATGATCAGCAGGGCGTTGATCACGCCGATGAGTACGCCCACGGCGAGGGTGACCGGGATGGCCCAGCCGCCGGGGAGCAGGCCGAGTCCGTGGCCGGCACCGATCGGTACCACGAGCCAGGCCGCAACGCCGGGCGCAAGGCCCATGGTCGACTCCATCGACAGGTCCATCTTCTTGACGATCAGGATCATCGTCTGCGCGAGAACCAGCAGGGCGATCTCGGACATGGTCTGCATGACGTTGATGAGGTTGTCTGTCTGCAGGAAGACCGGGCTGACGATCTGGCCGACGATCGCGATGCCCACGATGGGCGGGACGAGCGCGAGGTCGCGGAGCCTGGCGAGAGGAATCCGGCCGCCGATCAGCCCCTTCCCCTTGGTGGGCGGACGTACGGCCGAGGAGGCGGGCGCGTTCGCGATGTCGTTGTCAGTCATGGTTCTCGGCATTGAGGGTCATTCCTTCCATCGCGGCCACAAGGTCGTGGTCGTGCCAGCCGCGGCGGGTCTCTGTCGTTACTCGGCCCTGGAACATCACCAGGACCCGGTCGCACAACCGCAGGTCGTCGAGTTCGTCGGAGGCGATGAGCACGCCCGTGCCGGTCTCCGCCGTCTCCTCGACCTTGCCGAGGAGGAACTCCTTGGAGCGCACGTCCACGCCTGCGGTCGGGTTGATCAGGACCAGCAGCCGGGGTTCGTCGGCGAGGGCGCGGGCCATGACGACCTTCTGCTGGTTGCCCCCCGACAGCGCGGAGACGGGCAGCTCGGGGCCGGGTGTTTTGATCTCAAGTTTTTCGATCGAGGTCTCGGCCAGTAGATTTCGGCGCCGGTTGCTGATGAAGCCGCCTCGGCCGAGGCGGGCGGGCACCGACAACGTGGAGTTGTCCGCGATCGACATGGCGGGCACGTAGCCCTGGTGGTGCCGGTCCTGCGGGACGAAGCCCGCGCCGGCGGCGAGTGCGGCGGGTACGCTTCCCGGCCGCGGCCGGCTTCCGGCGATCTCCACCTTGCCGCTGTCGGCGGCCCGCAGGCCCACCACGGTCTCGGCGACCTCCGTGCGTCCGCTGCCCGCGGCCCCCGCGAGTCCGACGATCTCTCCGGCGCCCACCTGGAAGGTGATGTCGGCGTACGCGCTGCCGCTCAGATCTTGGACGCTCAGCGCGGCCGTGGCGTCGGCGTCCAGTGAACTCATCCGTTCGCCGCCCAGGACCACCGCCGTCTCGCCCGTCATGGCGGCGACGAGTTCGGTGCGGGACAGCTCCGCGACGGGGGAGGTCACGATGTGCCTGGCGTCCCGGAACACCGTGACCATGTCGCAGATCTCGTAGATCTCCTGCAGGTGGTGGCTGATGAACAGGAAGGTGACGCCCTGGGCCTGCAGGTCGCGGATCCGGTCGAAGAGCCGGTTGATCGCGGTTCCGTCGAGCTGGGCGGTGGGTTCGTCGAGGATGATGAACCGGGCGCCGAAGGACAGCGCACGGGCGATCTCGACGAACTGCCGCTGCTCGACGCTGAGGTCGCCCGCGAGGGTTCCCGGGGCGACCTCCACCGACCATGCCGACAGCAGGTCCTCGGCGCGGCGCCGGGTGCCGCGCCAGTCGATGAGCCGGCCGCGACCGTGGTCGCACCGGTTCAGGAAGAGGTTCTCGCCGACGGTCAGAGTGGGAATGATCGTCGATTTCTGGTAGACGCAGGCCACGCGCTGCCGCCAGGCGTCTCGGTCGGTGAGCCGTGGTGCCGGCTTGCCGTCGAAGGTCAGCGTTCCCTCGTCCGGGCCGAGGAGACCGGTGATGACGTTCACGAGGGTGGATTTGCCAGCGCCGTTGCGGCCGACGAGCGCGTGGGTCTCGCCGGGCCTGATGGTGATCCACGCGCCGTCGAGGGCCACCGTCGGACCGAATCGTTTGACTACGCCCATCGCCTCGACGACGGGTGGACTGCTCGCAGCCCACCCGTCGTCAGTCGGGCCAGGCGCGGGGTGGGCTGCTCGCTCCCCGTCGCTCATCTCTACCGCCTTGCTTTCGTTCGTGGTTGCGGACCGGGGCCGGGCCTTCGAGCGACCCGGCGCGTTGTCAGCCGAGGTTGTTGCCCCACAGGGAGGTGTCGGTGCTCTTGAGGCTGGGGACGCCGTCGTAGGTCCCTCCGTCGGCGGTGACCAGCGGCGCGGACAGTTGGTCCTCCAGCAGGCCGGGCCGAACCTGGATGATCGTGCTGTCGTGGTCGGTCTTGCCGGGCTGGAAGGTTTTACCGTCGATGGCGGCCTTCAGGTAATACAGGGCGTACTTGGCGTACAGGTCGGCCGGCTGCGAAACCGTCGCGTCGATCTTGCCGTCGGCGATGGACTTGAGCTCTTCGGGGATGCCGTCGTTGGAGACCACGAACACGTGCTTGGGGTCGGTCGGCGGGACGAGCAGGCCGCGCTGTTTGAGGAGCTGCAGGGTGCCGGCCAGCGCGAAGCTGGACTGCATGTAGATGCCCTTGATGTCAGGGTTGGCCGTCAGATCAGTCTGGAGCTTCTGCGCGGCGACGGCGCCGTCCCAGTTGGTGGCCTCGCCGAACACCGTGATGCCGGGGTAGTTCGCCTTCATGCACTCGTTGAAGGCCTCGGTGCGGTCCCGACCGTTGATCGAGTCGAGGCCGCCCTGAAGCATCACGACCTTGCCCTTGCCGCCGAGCTTGGAGCCGAGGTACTTGCAAGCCTTCTCGCCGTAGGCCCGGTTGTCGGCCCGGACGACCATGAAGACGTCGCCGTTGTCGGGGCGCGTGTCGACGGTGACGACCGGGATCTTCTTCGCTTTGAGCTGGTCAAGTGTCGGCGCGATGGCGGCGGTGTCCTGCGGGGCCATGGCCACACCCTTGACGCCCTGGCTGATGAAGGTCTGCACGTTGGCCGTGAGCTTGGCAACCTCGTTCTGCGAGTTGGTCGTCTTGAGGGAGAGGCCGAGCTGCTTGGCGTAGTCGGGCGTGTACTTGATGTAGGAGTTCCAGAAGTCGGTATCGGAGCGGGGGTAGTCGACGCCGACCAGCGGGCCGTCGGCCGACGTGGTTCCGGTGCCGGAAGCGCTGCCGCAGGCGCTGAGCAGCGCCAGTGCGGAGAGAGCGGAGGCGGTGGAGAAGAGGGCGGTTCTGAGCCTCATTCGGTACTTCCTCATGCTGGTCCCAAAGGCAGGGCGGAGACAGATCCACATGGGCGGGAACACGACACCACTCCAAATGGATGGGATGTATGTATAGCTCCGCACTCGTCGCGCTGTCTACCCTCTAGCCAGCAAACGCGAGAAATCGCAGGTCACGGACTTGAGATCCGATAGGCCTGCAGCCGCAGCACCAGGAGACATCCCATTAATCGACTTCCGTAGACATGGGATGTCCTGATAGCCTTCGGACCGAAGGAGGACCGATGTCACTGACCGACAAGGCCATCACCCGCATCCGGGAGATGATCCTTTCCGGAGAGCTTCCAGCAGGCTCGAAGCTGCCGCCTGAGCCGCAACTCGCCGCCGAACTCGGGCTGTCGAGGAATCTCATGAGGGAGGCGGTCAGGGCACTGGTCGTTGCCAGAGTCCTGGAGATTCGGAGGGGCGACGGGACCTATGTGACCAGCCTCGATCCCGCGCTCCTGTTCGAAGGGCTCGGCGCCGCGGTCGAACTGCTGCACGGCGACACGCTTCTGGAGCTGACCGAGGTGCGCAGGCTGTTCGAGCCGATCGCCACCGGCCTCGCCGCCAGCCGGATCACGGCGTCGGAGCTGGTCGTCGTGGAAAGTCACCTGATTGCGATGCGCGAAGCCAGCGACGACGTCGAACTGCTCAACCAGCATGATGCGGCGTTCCACCAGGCGGTCGCCTCGGCGACCGGCAACACCACCTTGGCCACCCTGCTCGACGGCATCTCAGGACGCACCCTGCGAGCGAGGATCTGGCGCGGAATGGTCGACGACGCCGCGGCCGGACGCACCTTGTACGAGCACGAGGCGATCTACGCCGCGCTCGCCGCCGGTGACGCTCCGCTCGCCCAGGCGGCGGCGCTGATGCACGTGAGCACCACCGAGCAGTGGCTCCGCGAGCACCTGCGAGGAGACTCCGAGGCGCGGGCCGACCTCAAAGAGGCGCCATGAGGATCGACGCCCACCAGCACTTCTGGGAACTGGCCCGACGACCCCAACCCTGGCTCGATGGCCCGGAGACCACCCGGATCCGTCGCGATTTCACACCCGAGGACCTCGCCCCGGAGACGAAGGGCGCCGGAATCGACAAGACGATCCTCGTCCAAGTGCTGCCGGACGTGACCGAGACCAGGGAATTCCTCGCGACCGCCGCGGCGACCGAACTCGTGGCCGGAGTGGTCGGCTGGGCCGATCTGACCGACCCGCAGCTGCCCGAAACGCTCGCCTCTCTGTGTGAAGGCCCCGGAGGCGAACTGCTCGTCGGGATCCGTCATCTCGTCCAAGGAGAGCCCGACGACGACTGGCTGAACCGGCCGGACGTGCGGCGCGGGCTCGGGGCGGTCGCCGAGACCGGCTTGGCCTACGACCTGCTGACACTGCCTCGCCAGCTGCCCGCAGCGATCACCACCGCGCGGGCGCTTTCCGACCTGACCTTCGTCCTGGACCATCTGTCGAAACCCGCGATCGCCACCGGCGAGCTGGAGCCGTGGGCATCGCTCATCGGTGAGCTCGCCGCCGAGCCGAACGTCTTCTGCAAACTGTCCGGCATGGTGACCGAGGCGAAGAAGCAATGGCGCATCGAGGATCTGCGCCCCTACACCGAGGTGGTGATCGAGGCGTACGGACCGAAGCGGATCATGTTTGGCTCGGACTGGCCGGTCTGTCTGCTCCAGGCGTCCTATGCCGAGGTCGTCTCCGCCGGCGAGGAGCTGACCCGCCATCTCACGGCGGCCGAGACCGCCGAGATCTTCGGCGGCACCGCGCATCGCGCCTACCGCCTGGGCAAGCGCGGCTCCTAGTGGTCGATCCCGGCCATCAGAGGGTGGCCGCTCAGTCCAGGAAGCCGGTGTTGCGACGACCGGTTGAGCCCAAGCAGTACACCTGTTTCCGCTTCACCGGCGGACATTGACGCCTCCGTCGGCATGGTCGGGGAGGCGCTGGTCAATGGGCGTCAGCTGCGCCTTCTTGGCCGTCGCGGAGCATGGGTCGGCAATCGCCCGCCGTACCTCGAAGATGACAGCAGGTGATCTCCAGGCCGTCGCAACACCACTCGGCGACCAGGGCGATGCAGTACACCTAGAACAATCGGCGAGCTCTGAGCACGAGGAGGTTCGCAGCATGGTGACCTTGAACCAGCTGGAAGTCCTGGCGAAAGTGGTCGAGTCCAAAGGCTTCTCAGGGGCGGCCAAGTCGCTCTTCATGAGCCAGCCGGCCGTGTCGAACCACATCAGGAACCTGGAGCGCTCCCTCGGAGTCCAGCTCGTCCACCGCACCAGCCTTGGCGCACGCCCCACTCCCGCAGGTGAGGTCGTGGTCGAGCACGCGCGCAGGGTGTTCGAGGTCCTGGACTCCCTCGATCGGGCCATCGCCGACTACCGCGGGCTGGAAGGTGGCAATCTGGTGGTGGCGGGCACGACCACTCTCGGCACCTACCTCCTGCCTCGCCTCCTCGCCGACTTCTCCCTGCGAGCGCCCAAGGTCAGCTGCCAGATCCGGGTAGGCAACGAAGAGGCGGTCGAGTCCTGGCTGCTGCGCGGAGAGGTCGCGCTCGGCCTGTGCGCCGACACTCCGCGCGATGAACAACTACTGACGCAGGGGATGTTCGAAGAGTCCATGGTGCTTGTGGCCGAACCGGACTCCCCCCTCGTGGGACGGGCGCTGACCCCCTCCGACCTGGCCGATCAGCGCTTCCTCATGCGCGAGAGCGGATCGGCCAGCCGGCGGCTCCAGGAGTACGCGCTGCGGACATGGGGACTGGAGACCGCCGAGCAGTGGGACATGTGGGGCCCCGACACACTCAAGCAGGCGGTAAGCCAGGGACTCGGCATCTCGCTCCTGTCCGAGCACGCCATCAGACAGGAGACCAAATCCGGGATCCTGGCCGCCCTGACCATTATCCCGGCTCCCCCGACCCGAACCGTTTCCCTCGTCAGACGGATCGACCGTGTCCTCACCCCGCCGGAGGAGGCGTTCGTCGAACTCGTCCGGACCGTCGCCGTGTGGCCCGCCTGACGGCCTGGCCGTTCAGTACCTGATGCAGGCGGACCTGAGGTCGGTGTAGAAGTCCCAGACGTCAGGCGAGCATTCGGGAGCGCCGAGTTGGGAGGCCTTCGCCCCCATGTGCGGCAAGTGCGAGTACGCGCCCACACCGGGACGGTTCACGTGCAGCATGCCCGCCTGGAAGTCGTGGAGGGCCTGGAACATCAGGGACGGGTTCTGAGTGAAGATCGTGCCCGACATTCCGTACTTCACCGAGTTCGAGATGCGCATGGCGTCCTCGTAACCCTCACAGTCGATGACGGAGAGCACCGGCCCGAAGACCTCCTCCTGGGCGATCTCGCTGTCCCACGCGACATCGGTCAGAACGGTCGGCTCGACGAAATAGCCAGGGGTGTCGAGCGTGGCCTCCTTCCCGCCGCAGGCGACCCGCGCACCCGCTGCGACCGCACCTTCCACCGCCGCCAGGCAGGCGCGCAGCCGCTCGTCGTTGACCACAGGGCCGATGTCCGCCCACTCCTGGTCACCGCGCCCGATCCGCATGGCCTGAACCCGCGGAAGCAGGATGTTGAGGAGCTTGTCCCGTACGGACCGGTCGACGATGACCCGGCTGGTGGCGCTGCAGCGCTGCCCGCTCTGCCCGAACGCGCCGTGGACGATGGCGTCGACAGCCGCGTCGAGGTCGGCGTCAGCCAGGACGATCAGCGCGTTCTTGCCTCCCAGCTCGAGTTGGGTGCGCATCAGCCTGCCTGCGCCGGCCCGGTTGATCGCCTGGCCCACGGGCAGGGAGCCTGTGAAGGAGATGCCGGCCACGCGCGGGTCGGCGACCAGCGCCTCGCCGGGATCACGGTCGCCCTGCACCAGGTTGAGCACGCCCGGCGGCAGGCCCGCGTCGGCGAAGGCCTGCACCAGCAGAGCGGAGGTCCACGGAGTCAGCGGCGACGGCTTGAGCACCGCCGTACAGCCTGCCACCAGAGCGGGAGCGACCTTCCACATGGGGATGGCCACAGGGAAGTTCCAGGGTGTGATGAGGCCTACGACGCCGAGCGGCCGCCGGAAGGTCATCGCCAGGGTGCGGGGCTCCTCGGCGGGAGTGGTGACGCCGTTGATCCGGCGGGCCTCCCCGATCGTGAAGTCCAGGATGGCCAGCGAGCGGGACACCTCGCCCTTGCTCTCGGACAGGCGTTTGCCCTGCTCCCGGGTGATCGCCTCGGCGAACTCGTCGCGCCGCTCCCCTATCAGCCGCGCGGCGACGGTAAGGGCTTTGGCCCGCTCGATCGGGCCGATCACGTCCCACTCGCGGTGGGCGGCGGTCGCGGCGTCGACGGCGGCGGTGGCGTCCTTCGCGCCCGACTCGGTGAACTCCCCGATGACGTCGTCGGTGTTGGCGGGGTTGAGGTTCGGTCGAACCGCACCGGTCTGTGACGGCACCCATCGGCCGTCGATGTGGTTGAGCAGATGGTCGGGACTCGGCTGCGCCATGTGGGACTCCGTAAGAGATGAAGGGTTGCGAGCTGGTCAGTCCATGCGCACGGCGATCCGGGGAGCGGTCCCGGTGCGCGCCATGGCGACAGCGGCGTCGATGTCCGAGAGCGGGAACGAGGCGGGAACGAGTGCGGCGAACAGGTCCTGCTTCGGGGTGCGCATGAGGAAGTCGACGGCTTCGGCCAGGTCGTGGACGGTGTAGTTGTGGCTGCCGATCACGTGGGACAGGTTGCGCACGAAGGCGTTGGGCTCGAAACTCACCTTCGGTCCCGGTGACACGGAGCCGACCAGTGCCACGCGCCCGTCCAGCCCGACGATGTCCAGGGCCGACTGTACGGCCAGGCTGTTGCCCGAGAGTTCGAAGACGACATCCGCGCCGAGGTCCTTTGCTGCGGCCTCGAGGTCGCCTGGCGAGCAGGCCACCGTGGCGCCGAACTTCAGCGCGAGGTCCCTGCGGCCGGCGTCGACGTCACACGCGATGACGTGCTCGGCCCCGAGGTCACGGGCGAACGCCACGGCGGTGAGTCCCAGCATCCCGCAGCCGATCACGGCCACCGAGTCGCCGGCCGTGAGCTCGGCGCGCCGCGCCGCGCACACGACCGTGGCGGTGGCGCAGTTCGCCGGTGCCGCGACTTCGGCGGGGAGTGAGGCAGGCACGGGCATCAGACCGGTGCCCGCGACGAGGTGGCAGTGTGTCGCAAAACCCCCGTTGAGCCGCCACGCGTCCGTAATGGCCTCGTGACCGTATTTGCGGACGCCCTCGCACTTCTGCGGAACGCCGCGCTGGCAGCGTCGGCAGGAGCCACAAGAGGTCCCGATCGTCCAGGTGATGCGTTGCCCTGGAAGCAGCGGCTTCCCGTAGACGGTGTATGCCGCGCTGCCCACGGCCTCGACGGTGCCGACCGCCTCGTGCCCCAGCACCGTGGGGAGCGGGGTGGGCCGGTCACCGGCGATGGTGTGCAGGTCGCTGCCGCAGATGGTGGCCAGCTCCACCCTGACGAGCACCTCCCCGGGCATCAGCCGGGGCAACGGCTGCGGCTTCACCGTGAAGCCGTTGTCCGGCCCCGCCCAGATCGCGGCTGTCGCGCCTAGGGCCTCACGTACTCGGAGTGCCCCGCTGCTGAGTTCGGTCATCTCTGTACCTCCTAGCGTCGGATAGTGAGGGCGACCAGGGCGCTGCATCCGCATGCCACGGCCACGACGGGGAAGATGAGACTGGTGTTGCCTGTGGCGTCCATCAGACCGCCGATCATCGGCTCGGCCGCGCCGGCGAAGATGTAGGCGAAGCAGTTGACCGCACCGGTCGCCGTGCCGGCCATGCGCTTGCCCGCGATATCGGGGCAGAGTGCCCAGAAGGACGACTGCGGGCCGTACACGAAGAAGCCGGTGAGGAACAGGACGACGATGCCGGACGTCGTGCTCAACGGCGCGAGGTACATGGTGAGGGCCATCACCGCGCCCAGCAGCATGAACAGGATGATGGGGCGGTCCCGCCGTGCCCCGAACAGCCGGTCGGAGATCTGACCGTTGACCAGGGCGCCCACCGCCATGCCCACGGGAAGGGCGACCGAGATCCAGAGTGGGCTGATGCCGCCGGCGCCTTCCTTCCAGTCCGCGCCGAGGAAGTAGACCGGGACCCAGATCAGCAGCCCGTAGCGGGCGGTGTTCTGAAATCCGATGGCGATGCCCGCCGACCATATCTTCGGGTTCCGCAGGACGGCCTTGTAGCGCTGGATCGAGGTCTCGCCTGCGATCTGGTCGGCGGATTCCGCCGTCCTATCGGCCGCGGTGGCGGTGTGGCTGGCAGGCGGGGTGACACCGGCCTGCGCCGGAGTGTCCCTGGCGATCAGATAGAAGGTGACGCCACCCACGAGCATGAGCAGGACCGGCACCCGGAAGATCCACTGCCAGTCCAGGTCGAGGGTGTCCACCACGATCGTCGAGGTGACGAAGGCCAGGACCGATGCCATGCCCGCGGCGAACGTGTAGAAGCCGAAGCTCTTGCCGCGCTCGTGCGGGGCCCACCAGTTGGAGATGACCCGTCCGCCGGAGGGCCAGCCGAGGGACTGCGCGTAGCCGTTCAGTCCCCAGAAGAAGCCCAGCGATTTCGGACCGATGGAGAAGCTGGTGAACCAGTTGAGGATGGTGGACAGGATGGCTCCGGCCGCCATCATGCGGCGGCCGCCCCACTTGTCGGCGAGATTGCCGTTGATCATCTGGCCTGCGGCGTAGGACCACAGCAGGATCCCGCTGATCGCACCGAGCGTGGCCTTGCTGAGACCGAGGTCCTCCTCAAGGCCCGGGATGGCGAAACCAAACGTCTGCCTGCCCGTGTAGAAGAAGAAGTAGCAGAACATGGCGGCCAGGAGCATGCGCCACTTGAGTCGCGCGTACTCGGACTCCGGCAGAGGCTCGGGATTCCGGATCCCGGGAATCACATTTCCGACGTTCGACATGGTCTCTCAACCAATCTTAGAAAGTGTCGGCTTGATGGCGGGCGATGGCGACCGCTGCGCGGTCAGGTCGCGTTTTCCTCCTGGGAGACCAGCGTCGTGGCCACCCAGAAGGCGTCGTAGTTGTGGATGCGGGCCGGCTCACCGAACGGGGCGTCCAGCAGGTCGGGCGTGGACAGGCGCCGGTTGATCAGGAACGGGATCTGGAGCTCACCCAGAGCTCCATGGGACCGCAGCGGCGCGTCGAGCCCGCTGAGGTCGTGCCAGGCGGCGAAGCGTCCGAGCGCGGTGCCGGCCTCGGCGAGGATCACAATGTCCCCGATGCGGTCGGCGGGCAAGGAGTAACGCGCGGCCGCCTCCCCGCGGCCGTGCACCTCCTGGATCCCCTCGACGCCTCTCAGTGCCGCGATGGTGGCCTCACAGTCGGCGCCCTCCGGCAGGTAGAGGCTCGCGAAGGAGCCCAGAGCGCCGTGGTGAACGGTGTACGGGTCGGTGATCGGCAGGATCACCCGCAGGTCGTTCGTCTCGGCGGGAATTCCGAGGATGCGGCGGGCCTCGTCCTCGACGTAGACCACACGCGGGAGTCCTGCGTCGTCGGACTTGGCGCTCATGCCGTGGTCGGCCGTCAGCACGATGGTGGCGCCGAGTTCGGCCAGCCTGCTGGCGTAGCGGTCGATCATCTCGTAGAAGGCGTTCGCCGTCTCGGTACCGGGTGCGTTCTTGTGCTGGATGTAGTCGGTCAGCGACAGGTACATCAGGTCCGCGCCACGAGTCGCCAGGATCTCCAAACCCGCGGCGAGCGCGAACTCGCTCAGATCGGCCGAGTAGACGTCCGGCAGCGGCTTGCCGACCAGGGCCAGGACATCGCCGATGCCGTTCTCCTCGACGGTGGCCTGGTCGGCCTTCTCCGCAGAGAAGCAGATTCCGCGCCTGGCCGGTGCGACGAACTCGCCTGAGCCGTCCAGGGCGGGCCCCTCCTCGACGAGACCCGCGCCCAGCAGCCTGCGGAGCTTGTCCTTGGCGGTCACGACGACGACGTCGAGTCCTGCCTCGTTCGCCGCGGCGAAGATGGTGGGCGCCCGCAGGAAGCGCTTGTCGTTCATCAGCACTTCTTCACCAAGTTCTGTGTCGAAGATGTAGTTGCCGCTGATGCCGTGCACGCTCGGGGGGCGGCCCGTCGCGATGGACAGGTTGTTCGGGTTGGTGAGGGCGGGCATCGCGCAGTGGGCGGGCCATGAGGACCCGTCCCATTCGAGGACTTTGCTCAGCCAGGGCATCCGGCCAGCCGCCATGGCCTCGATGTGATAGTCGGGTTCGCTGCCGTCGATGCAGATCACCACGACAGGGCTTTCAGGCTTCGCATAGGTCCTGCCGTTGACGCTGAACGTCCCTGTTGTCACAAGGGGCTCCTTGATGAATGTGCGTGGATGACTTCTGCTGTAAGCACGAGAGTGCGCGGCAGTACGGTCCCGCAGGAACCCCGTTTTCGGTTATCGGCGCTATAAGCTCAATTGCGGCCCCCTGCCGCTCGGCCGGTACGGTCGGCGCCAAACTCCCGCCGCCGGCTTGGTCGATGCTGGCCCAGGCATACCAGCGCGGGCCCTTGGCGCCCACTCCGGCGCGATAACATGCCGGTCGGCCACGAACGAGGGCGGCGGTCATCTCGACCCCGTCCAGGACAAGCCTCCGGTTGGCGGCGAGCGCAAGCACGTAGCCGACCTGCCGTCCTCCAGCGCCGCGGGCAGGCGTGGATCTTGGCCGTAGACCTCATCGCCGCTCATGCAGCGGGGCTTTACCCCGGCCTCCAGCGCGGCAAGGATCATTGCGGTGGCCAGGGCTAGCAATTGGCTCGCGGCATCCGCGGCGGAGTCTTAAGCACCACGACACCCTCGCCGGCGAAGATCTCATCGAAGACGGCGGTGAACTTGGCATCCCGGTCACGGATGAGGAACCGGAACGAGCCGGCCCTCTGCCCGAGGTTCATGAGCAGATTGTTGGATGGGTGGTCACACCCAGG
The DNA here is from genome assembly GCF_057708945.1 of Nonomuraea sp. bgisy101. Taxonomy (NCBI): domain Bacteria; kingdom Bacillati; phylum Actinomycetota; class Actinomycetes; order Streptosporangiales; family Streptosporangiaceae; genus Nonomuraea; species Nonomuraea sp. bgisy101. Next base: position 25,225 of record NZ_JBYITD010000040.1, on the reverse strand, counting down.
ACGTGCACGCGCCGCGTCTCCACCCCATCACGAACAACACGTACAGGCGTTTCAAGAAGACCGTGTCGACGTGGAAGAAATCGCAGGCCAACAACCCTTTCGCCCGCAGGCGCAGGAACCTCCTCCCGGAGGCGTCCAAGCTTCGGGAAGCCGGGCCGGATCGGCGCGAGCGCAGGATCCGTCTCACCGTCGCTTCACCGACATGGAACCCCAGGCGAACCAGCTCACCGTGTACCCGCCGATACCCCCACCTCGGGTTCTCGCGTGCCAGACGGACGACGAGATCCCGGACCTCGTTGCTCGTTCCAGGACGGCCAGGGCGCTGGGGATACGTCCACCAGCGTTTGATCAAACGACGATGCCAAGCCAGGAAGGTGCCCGGGGTGACCAGGCGAGGTGCTCGCAGCACCGTCGGCAGGAAGCGGGCCAAGGCCGCCAGGACCGCCCGATCGGCCCAGTCCGGCTTCGGCCGGACGACCTGACGCTTCAACACCGCCACCTCATGCCGGAGCACCATGATCTCAACGTCTTTGGACGCCTGACCGCGTCCCAGTAACACCAGCCAGCCAAACACCCGCGTCAGAATCAGGTACAGCAGACGAACCGACACAAACCGCGATCTTGCCCGTGCCTTGGCTGGAGGTCAAAACCGCAGATCAGAACCACGTGATGAATTCTGAAGCGGTACAGGACTGGGTCAGCCATACGTGCATATCGAGGGCCTGGCCGAGATCGGCGAGCAGGCCTGCGACCGGGCGATGGACTGGCTGCACGAGGTCCGCGACGATCTGGAGAAGCAGGTCTTCGACCAGGTCGCCAACCTGTTGAATCTCGAGGTCGACCTGCTGTTCTTCGACACCACCTCCACCTACTTCGAGTTGGAGGAGCCCGACGAACCGGTCGGGCGCACCGAGCGTGGCGAGGTACTGCCCGAGGGCCGGCAGCCGCCTGAGGGGGTGGATCCGACCGGGTTCCGCACGCACGGCAAGTCCAAGGACTCCCGCGATGACCTGCCGCAGATCGTGATCGGCATGGCGGTCACCCGCGACGGCATCCCAGTCCGCTGCTGGTGCTGGCCCGGCAACGCCTCCGACCAGGTCGTGATCCGGCAGATCAAGGACGATATGCGGGACTGGACCCTATCGAAGATCGTGTGGGTCGCGGACCGGGGCTTCTCCTCGGCGGACAACCGCCGCTACCTGCGGCAAGGCGATCACTCCTACATCATCGGCGAGAAACTCCGGTCCGGCTCGCCAGAGGTGAAAGCCGCCCTCTCGCGGCAGGGCCGCTACACCGAGATCGGCGACAACATGCGCATCAAGGAGGTGCGCATCAGCGAGGTCGAACGGTTCGTCATCTGCCACAACCCGAGACCGCCGAGCGGGACAAGCACATGCGTGACAAACTCCTCGCGCAGCTCGCCGACTTGATCGACGACACCGATCAGCTGAGTGAGTTCAAACGCGGCGAGCTGCGCGGGAAGATCGGGGGCAAGCCTGGCCTCAACCGCTACCTGCGCACCACCCCGGCGGGCAAGCTCCGCATCGACACCAAAAAGATCAAGGCCGAGGAGAACCTCGACGGCAAGTACCTGCTGCGCTGCTCCGACCCCCACCTGCCGGCCGAAGACATCGCCCTCGTCTTCTCACAGAACTGGGCGACGATCCGTCTCAGCGTCCGTTCGCTGCCCCTGTAGCCGCGGCCGCGCAGCTCTTCCAGGAGCCGGCCGGTGCTGCGGCAGCCCTGCTCCCATCGTTGCTGCAGGTAAGGCAAGTGGGTGGCGAGGATGCTCGCGCGCGACCTTCGTCTGTCGGGAGCGAGGTCCTCGGCGCTGGCCACGTTGGCGTAGCGGCGAACGGTCTTGCGGTCCATGCGCAGGTCCCGGCTGATCTCAGTGATGGTCATGCCGCGCTGGAGGGCCTGGTGCACCTCGGCATGCCGAATTGCCCGAGTGCGGTCAGCGAGCGTTTCGGGCGCGCCGGACGGGGTGGCGGACTCCGCGGCAGGCTCCTTCGCCGCAAGAGGTTCGCGCAGGTGAGGACGATTGCGGGCGACAGCGCGCTCGACGGCGCCGGTCAGGTTGTGGAGCAAGTGCCAGCGATCCGCCACCTGCTTGGCCAGCGGTGCGCCGCGGTGACCGCCCTCGGCGTAGCATCCGGCGCGATCTCGGCAGATCACCTCCACGCCTGGATGCGCATCCAGCCATGCCGCGAACGACTCGGCCGAGCGATCCGGTAACAGGTCAACCGGCCGCCCGGTCTCCACATTGACCAGCACCGTCCCGTAGGCGTGCCCGCGTCGCCACGCGAATTCGTCCACCCCCAGCACCCGGGGCGTCGGGAACTGCGGGTCGGGCAGAGCGCGTAGCAGCCGCAGCAGCGTCGACTTGCCCACCGCCGCCGCCAATCGCGTGGCCAGCCGTGCACCTGGCCTGCCACCCAACGCCAACGCGATCGACCGCAGAACCTGCGCCAGGCCCGGAGCACGCCGGCCGTACGGAACCGTCAGCCCCGGGATCTGCTCGGCGAAGGTCTTCTTCGTGCAGGCGGCGTTGCCGCAGAACATTCGGCGTGCCCGCAGGTCGATCAGTACCTCCTGGCCCGCGATGGGCCGATCCGACAACCTGCGGTCGTAGCGGCTGTGCACCCGTCCGGAAGAGACGCCGCACGCCGGACACGGCATTTCCACATCCACGCTGCTGGTTCGGATCCGGACCGTACTTCCGGCCAGGAACACCCGCTCCACCTGCACACCCACAAGGTGCGGAAACAACACCGAGAGCACGTCCGCGATCGCCATCCGGCATGATCGCGATGCCCATCGCCACAGAAGATCGACTCACTCGAATCGTTACCTGGAGACCAAGCGTGATCACGAAATGTGGGACAGAGCCAATTCTGGTTCTGGCCCACATTTCGTGATCGATGATTTCGCGTTACGCCGTGAGCAGGAGGGCTGTACTAACGTCTCGGCCTCCGACGCCGCACGTAGTAGGCGTAGGTCAGGGCCAACACCAAGGGGCCCCACAAGATCCCAGGGGCGATGCACACGTTCGCCAGCGCTTCCCACCAGCCGTTGGAAAACCCCAAACCATGGAATCCCGGGACGTTCAGCCAGGTCAGCAACGTGCTTCCGTACATCGCGGTCGCGGCCAAGCCGCCCAGAGTGGAGGGGATGATCACCGCCAACGGTGGGATGCGCCTCCCGCCAACGATCGGGAGCCAGGCAGGCGCAACCTCACCCCATCCCCGCACCAGACCGAGGGAGAGGAGCGCCGCCGCCTCCGACACCACGCTGAGCCCGAAGACATAGGGAATGGCCCACCACACCCATGCCGGCGCGTTCGGATCGAACATCCCCATCCCGAAGTCGAAGGCGAACGGCAGCCGCCACAGGCAATGGGGAAGCAGCAGGAAAGGGATCGCATTGGCGCTGAAGACCGCCCATCTCGGAACTGGCTGTTCGGTATCACGTACAGCCAGCGTCGGGGTCATCAACTTGATCGTCATGAGATCACCGTCTCCGATCTTCGACGGCTGGACCTCCCCTATCCGGGTGGTCTCACTCCCCCCGACGAGGGAGAAGCTGTTCATACACACCCGTAACCCGGCGCCCGACGCAAGAGCCGTTTCGATCACGAAACGTGCGCCAGATCCAACGTTTCAGCCGGTGCCGTCAGGCCTGCTGCTCAGTCCCCAGGACCCCGCAGGGCCTGACCGCGCTGTCACGGCACGATAATGATCGCGCCCGGCTCATGTGCGATGACGAACCGATCTCACCGAACGAGAATCCGGCATCCTCACCCTCGTCGCCCAAGGCCTGTCAAACACCGACATCGCCCGCAACCTGCACATCGGCTCGACCACCGTCGAAACCTACGTCAGCCGCCTACTCACCAGGCTCGACGTCACCACCCGCATCCCGCAAGCCGGACCGCCGTCGCGACCGTACTCCGGACCGCCGGCGCCATCTTGGCCGCGGCCGGCGCCCTCGTCCCGAGCCCCGCGCCGGGAAAGCGCGAGCGGCGCAGCACCGCCAGAGTGGTGCTGCGGCGGTGCTCAGTGCGGCGAGAACCGCGCCCGCCAGCGGCCGGGCAGCTCCACCGCCCGCCAGCCGGTGGCGTAGCGAGGCGGTCGCGCGCTTGAGTAGATCATGACGAGCCGGTGGCCCCGCTGCATGGCCTGACCTGCCCGTGGGGGCAGCTGCTCGGGAAAGCTCCGAATGAGTCCCTGTGAGCTGCAGCCGAGCATGTAGCCAACCTGGACGCCCGACTGGCCGTAGACCATGCAGGGGGCCCGCACTCCCATCCGATACAGCTCCTCGGTGGCCAGGCGTTCCCACTCCCGACTCTCGTATGTGATGGTCGACATGCGGAAGGCGTAGGCGCCCTGGAGAGCGAAGTGGGCGAGCAGGCCGGCGGCCACGAAACCCGCGGCGGCGTGCCACAGCGGTGGGCGTGCCCGGCGCACCAGCCCGATCGCGCCCTCGGCGAGCGGAAGTGACAGCAGCGCGTAGGTCGGCATGAGGAAGCGCGGAGCGGCGTAGCCCACGTAGAACAAGTACGGCGCGGCGATCACCAGCCCGGTCGCCGTCGCCAGCAGAAGTGGACCGCGGCTGCGGTCGCGCCACGCCGACCAGAGCCCGACCATGGTCATCAGCGGGATCGCGAGCCACCAGATCAGTGCGGGAGGGGAGACTTCCCCGCAGTCGACTCCCCACCGGCACAGCGAGGGGCCGTCCAGCGCGCGGGCGTGCTCGACGACGGATACGGTCAGGCCCGTCCGGTTGGCCGCTCCGGCCGCGTGCCACCGGGCGGCGATGCCGCCGTATCTCAAGCTGGCTTCCACCAGCCACTCGCTCCATCCAACGCCCAGCCCGACCAGGACGGCCATGAGCGAGCGGATCCGGCGCGGGCGTGTCAGGATCGCCAGGCCCGCCATCGGTAGGGCGATGACCAGCGCGTCGGAGGGGCGCATCAGCGACACGGCGGCCATCGATCCGGCCAGGCCCGCCGTCGCCGCTCTGGACCGGCCACCCAGGGCGAAGAATCCGGTCGCGGCGACTGCGCCGAGAGCAACGTACAGGTTGGGCATGGCCTCGTTGCCGTAGAAGAGGGACAGCCAGCAACCGGCGAACAGCAACGCCGCGAGCGGGGCCGTGTAACCGGTCCGCACGCGCGTCCAGACCAGGAAGGCCCCGAACAGAGCGAGAGAGGAGATCATGGTGAGGTAGATCCGCAGGATGACGACCGAGTCGGTGAGCGCCACCACGGGCGTGACCAGCAGCGGCACCCCCTGGGCGCGTGGCGCGCTGAACTCCGCCGGCGGCGCGTGCGCGGCGAACTGGCTGGCGTAGACCGACTCGTCCCACCCGATCCCCATGCGAGCGGAGACCAGCGTCAGTTGCGCCAGGCCGTAGAGCAGGGCCACCAGCGCGAGCAGGACGGTCGGCCGCAGCACCCGGTGCCGCGGCGTGCCTGCAGGAAAGGAGCGCCTCCGCAAGAGCGTGCTCAGCATCACGGGCCGCCGTGGCCGTGCCGCCGAGCGGCGGCGAGAGGTCGTCATCCCCGGCTTCTCTCCTGGTCACTTCGGAGTGGCCGTGCCGCCACCCGCTCCCCGTTGGGTAGTTCTCGCGATCGCGGGACGCCATCCGATGTCCGGACGCGGGGGCGGACCCGTCCTGTGCGGGAGCGCCGATCCCGGATTGCCGCCGCCGCGAGACCGCCGCCGGAGGCGGACGGGACGGCGGGGGAGAGCGGTGGATCCGGCGCGTCGGCAGACCGCCGCCGACGCGCTCTTCCGGCCGGGGTTCACGCCACTCCCCCGGCCAGTGGCTCTCGATGCCCTGGAAGTGGTGGTGGCGTGTCTGTCCGGCTGGAAGTGCGATACCCCGACCGGGGCGCGTCATGCGACCGGCTCCCGTCAAGAATCGAAAAGCCGCAATGAACGGCCATTGACCGAGGTGTGTGTCGTCAAGGGGTGGCTCCTGCGCCGTGCCGCCGAACGCTTCCAACTGGCGGTGAACACGGCCAAGCGGTGGCCCGACCGCTACCGGCGGCACGGCGCGGTCGTGCTGCTGCGGATGCCCTCACACGTGCCCGGACCCGAGAGCCTGTGGGCGAACGCATCAAAGGCTCATCGCACAGGGCTGACCTGGTAGTCCACCACGTTGGCCATGTGGCTCGTACACCCCAGGGTCATGGATGCATGGAACGCATCGGCGGATCAGCCGTGCTCGGTCCGTACTCTGTGGCCATCTTGCTCGGATCAGATCAGGTTGGATGCCGCTGCCTTCCTCGGCCGCGCAGGCCTGGTTGAAGTGGAAGACGACAACCAGCCTCTCGTGAACGTCGGTCTGGCGTCCTCACCAGACGCCACCAAGGGCAAACACTCCAGAATGAAAGCGTCCACGCGTCGCGGACGCGCCTGCCAGGTGACGTCCGGCCGGGTACGAGGGCGCTGATGCAGTCGGCATGCGCACCCCAGGCGATCATCCTCCCCGTAGGCTCAGCGCCCAGATCGCCGTGTCGGGCGTGGTGTCGAGATCTACCCGTGCGTCGACGACACGCCTGGGGGCGTCGGAGCTACCGTCAGGACGGTTCCGCACGCTTCACCACGCCGCAGTCCTCGAAGCGTGATCAGCCGGCACAGGGCGAACAGCCGATGCCGACTGACTTCCTCCAGAAACAGCCGGGTCTGTTCCGGCGTCCACACCATCACCGCAGACGGGCGCGGCACCCGGATGTGGGCATCGATCAGATCGACCCGCCGCCCTCCGCACCGGAGCTTCTCCGCCCTGCGGTACTCCCGAAACCCCTCATGCCAGTCGGCAACCCGGTCTCTGGTCCACACCAGCGCTTTGGGGCGGGTCCTGGCCGGCATCTCCAGCGCTGCTGCGGGTCGAAGTCGATCAGCTGGTCCTGGATGGCCATGTTCAGCGCGTGCCGAAGCGTCGCCCGGATGCTGTGCATGGTGGCCGTGCTGACCGGACGCCGATACTTGACGCCGGCCCGTACCTCACGATCGGCGCCGGCGCGGCGCTCGGCCCTCCTGGACTTTATTCCACAGTCTGTAAATATTCATCATGTAGACCTTGCGGCGCAGTGGCGATGCCGGAATGATCCCAATAGAGAGCCTTCACTTGGAACAACTTCCTCTGGAGTCTGTCAATATGTGCAACCACGCGCCGAGCACCTGTGACGCCACGCAGAGTCCACGTCACCTGAGCCTGCCCGGCGCCATCTCCCACCCTGTGCGAGGTACAACCGGAAATACCGTGTCCGCGCAGACGCCCAGCGTGCACTCGTCATCGGGCTCCTGAACATGCCCGGAGGGCGAGGCCACGGACCCTTCTTCGAAGCCGGCCCGGGGCCGGCAGCCGCATGCGTCGGTCGCCGTCGACCAGCGCCCACGCACTGCCGCCCGGCCCTGACGCGTGCCTCGCCGCCGCCGCGGCGGCTCACCTGACAGCCCTCCTCGCACACCCCGAAACCAACCCCCTTGATCCCCAAGAAATCTCGCAAAAGGAATGCCCATGCGCTTCTTAGTCCCTCCGCTCGCAGTCGCCGTGGCCTTGACCGGACTGCTCGCCGCCACGAACACCACCGCAGCCGCCGCCGACCGCGGAAGCAAGCCGAGCTACCGGTTGGACTGCGACGGCGACGGCCCCGGCAGCACCTGCACAGTGGTCGCCACCGGCAAGGCCCGACCTCACCGCGTCGAAGAGTTCGTCACCACCGTCAGGAGCGGCGACCAGGTATGGGCGCGAGACACCTTGTACACGCGTGACGGGCAGGTTCGCAGCCGCCCCTTCGTGCTCCCCGAAAAGGATGTGACGGTCGACGTCTCCCTCACCTCCCTACCGGAGAACCACGTGGGAACACCGCTCCGGCTCATGGCATGGAACCTCTTCGTCGGCGGCACCTACAACCGCCAGGAGAATACCGGCGAGAACCTCGCCCAGATGATCGACTACATGAACGAGGTCAACCCCGACATTCTTTTCGTGGTCGAGGGGTACGGCTCCGGCCAGAAGATCCTCGACGGGCTGAACGCCGGACGGGCGGAGGGCGACCGATTCGCCGGCGTGCAGCTCACCACGCCCGAGGACTACAGCGTCAACGGCGACAACCTGTGGCTTTACACCAAGCTCGACATCCAAAAGGTGTACCCGCGCTACGCCGACGCCGACATCAGCTCATTCAACCTGGGCGGCGCCCGGCTCGGCTTGCCCAATGGCAAGCATGTCCACGCCTTCAGCCTGTGGACCTGGCACGACGGTTGGGCTTACGGCGACACCCACGACGCGGCGGTGCAGAACACCCACGGCCTCCCCCGCACCAAGACCAACGAACAGATCCTGGAGGGCGACAACCTTCGCCGGGTCGCCATGGGCAAGGCCATCCTCGAGAAGGCGATCCCGTCCTTCATCGGCGACGACGATGCCCCGGTGCTCATGGGCGGCGACCTCAACGCGCAGTCGCACCTGGACTGGAGCGAGCAGTTCGCCAACGCCCCCGGCCACGGCGGCGTGGTCCTGCCTTGGCCGTACACCAAGCTGTACACCGACCACGGCTTCATGGACACCTTCCGCTACGCCAACCCCGACGCCGGACGCTACCCCGGCCGCACGTGGAGCCCTTACCACGGCATGGGCGCCATTCCAGGCCGCATCGACTACGTCTTCGCCCGCGGCAAGGACGTCCGCATCCTGGGGTCTCGCGCCGACATCGATCGCCTCCCCCGCCACCGGCAGAGCTGGCTCAACCAGCCCTACCCCTTCTACTCCGACCACGGCTCGGTCGTCACCGACATCCTGATCCGCGGCAAGGGGACCGGACCCGACCGGGAGCCCGTCACCGAGGAACCCGGAAAGGGACGCCACATCTGGCCGGCCGAGCCCGCCGGTCGCCGCATCCCGCCCGCCGAGCTCAAGGCCACTGCCAGCACCTTCAAGCCCGGCATCGGCGATCCGCGCAATGCCATCGACGGCAGGCTGACCACCGACTTCCACTCCGACTACCCCATCGTTTCCCCGCAGCCGCACACCATCACCGTCGACCTCGGCCGCGTGAGGGAACTGTCGGCCGTACGGTTCCAGCCCAAGCTGCGCACGAACATGAACGGCACCATCCTCAAGGGCATGGTGCAGGTCAGCGACGACGGCATCACGTTCAGGGACGTCACACCCGTCGAGTGGCCCCGCATGACCGCGCCCAACGATGTCAGCCTCAAGGGGCTCTCGGCCCGGTACATCAGGCTGCGCTCCGACTACGGCATCGGCGGAGCGTCCGCCCTGGCCGAGATCATCCCCTACGAGAAGGCCTGACAACGAGGGCCGGCCGAGCCAGGTGAACCCTGCTCGGCCGGCCTTCAAGAGGAGGCGACGTCAAGAGATGCGCTGGGGAGCAGCGGGGTCGAGGATGGCCCCTTCCAGTGAGAAGAGCCGCTCGTCCACACCGTCCAGCGCCAGGCAGGCTCCGCCCAGGGCGACGCACTCCTCACCGAGCGTCGACGGCCGGATGTCGGGAACGCGCAGGCAGTGGGGCTCAAGGGCCCGGTTGAGCGCGGGAAGCAGGACGTCGGCCGAGCGGGAGAAGCCACCACCCAGAACGACCAGCTCAGGATCCAGGGTCAGCACCATGGCGGCGGTGCCGAGGGCGAGGTGGTGGGCGTAAGTATCGACGGCAGCCTGGGCTTCGGGGTCTCCGGCGCGGGCTGCGTCGAAGACGAGCCGGGCAGCCTCCTCAGGTGATGCGCCGACGGCCGCGCGACAGCCCTCCAGGTTGCCGGCCATGGTGCGCCACCCGGTGACCTCCATGAGGCCCACCTCGCCGGTGGCCCCGCTGAACCCGTGGTGAAGCCGGCCGTTGAGGATGAGCGCGGCGCCGGGCCGGCGGCCGACGTGCAGGTAGACAAGGTCCTGAACGCCTGCCGCGACGCCGAGCCGCTGCTCGGCGAGAGCGGCCAGTTTGCTGTCGTTCTCGATGGTGATCGGGCAGGGCAGGCGCTGCCCGAGATGGCCTGCTAGATCGACTCCAGCCCAGTCGGGAAGATCGTGGACCCGGGTGACCAGCCCTTCCCGGTTGACGACGCCGGTGCTTCCTGCGGTGGCGCCCCACAGGTCGGAGGCTGCCCGGCCGGCGGCGACGAGTGCTGCGTCGATGGCTCTCCACACGGCCTCCAACCGCTCATGCCGGGCGGTGTGCCGGTCGACGGCGACCCGGCCGCTGGCGATGGTCCGGCCCGCGAGGTCGGTGACTACGGCCAGGACCTTGTGGACTCCTATGTCGATGCCCAGCACGTGCCCGACGTCGGTGCGGAAGCGGTAGCGCTTCGCGGGCCGGCCCAAGGTGCCCGGTGCGGGGTCTACTTCGGCGATCCAGCCACGTTGCTGGAGCTCGGCGACGACGTCCCCCACGGAGGCTCGCGACAGCCCGGTCTGCGCGACCAGCTCTGTGAGCGTCAACGGTCCGCGCGCCTCGCGCAGGGCGCGGAGGCTGTTCAGGGTGTTCTGCTGACGCAGCCGCTGAAGGTCTCCACCACTGACCTGCACGGGCGTGCTCCTCACTATCAACAGTCTCTGAATTGTGTCGTGCTGGTCTACCTGGATCATCCGGCATCGGGGGTCTTGACGGCAAGGAGGGATCCGTGAATATCTATGGAGCCTGTAATAAAGGGGGTCTGCGAATGGCATCGACCATAGCCGTCGTCGGGGCGGGGGCGCGCGCCCAGATCTACGCCAGGGCGGCGGCTGCTGACGGTCGCTCGGCCAATCCCTACGGCCGCTTCGTCTACGACTGCGACAACGACGTGGTGGACCAGCAGGTCGTCACGCTGGAGTTCGCGCGGGGCGCGACCGCGTCGTTCACGATGACGGCGTTCACACCGCTGGAGCACCGCAAGCCGCGGGTTTTCGGCACCCACGGCTTCGCCGAGGGGGATGGGCGCCACATCAGGATCGTCGACTTCATGACCGGCGCCGAGGAAACCCCTGACACCGGGACGAACGCGGGCGCATCGCTTGCCCATGGCCATGGCGGTGGCGATGCGGGCCTCATCATGGCGTTCATCGACGCCGTGGCCGCCGGAGACCAGGCGCCGCTCGGCGCCGACCCGGCCGAAGCTCTGGCCGGGCACCACGTCGTCTGGGCCGCCGAACGCGCCCGCGAGACCTGGACGGTGCAGGCACCGTGACCCTGATCCCGGCGCCTTCCCGCTGCGCACCCGGACAAGGGCTGTTCACCTTCACCGCCGCGACGCCGCTGACCGCCGACCCAGTGCTGGCCAGGGCCGCGGTGTGGCTCCGCCAGGCGCTCACCTCGGCCACCGGCCTGCCACTGCTCGACGGTCCCGGCGGGGTCGAGATCCGCCACGCCGTGGGCCTCGGGCCCGAGGAATATCGGCTCACCGCCACGACGGAGTCCGTGCTGATCGAGGCCTCGGCCCAGGCCGGTGCCTTCTACGGGGCGCAGACTCTTCGCCAACTGCTCGACCCGGCCGCATTCCGCGCCGGCCGTACCGGAGACAGGACCTGGAGCATCCCCGCGATCGAGATCGCCGACGCCCCCACGTACGGCTGGCGCGGCTGTCTCATCGACGTCGCCCGGCACTTCCTGCCCAAGAACGACCTGCTGCGGTACATCGACCTGCTGGCCGCGCACAAGCTCAACGTGCTCCATCTGCACCTGACGGACGACCAGGGCTGGCGGCTGGAGATCAGGAAGTACCCGAAGCTCACGGAGATCGGCGCCTGGCGACGCGAGTCACCGCTGGGCGCCAGACGGCATCGCCTGTTCGACGGGCGTCCGCACGGCGGCTTCTACAGCCAGGACGACATCAGGGAGATCGTCTCCTACGCGGCCGATCGCTCCGTCACGGTCCTCCCTGAGATCGACCTTCCGGGCCACACGCAGGCCGCCGTCGCCGCTTACCCCGAGCTCGGCAACCTCGGCGTCCCCCTGGGGGTGCGCACCGAGTGGGGTGTCGGAGAGAACGTCATCAACGTCTCCGACGAGACGATCACTTTCTTCACCGATGTCCTCGATGAGGTCCTCGAGCTCTTCCCCGGCGAGTACATCTGCGTCGGCGGCGACGAGACTCCCAAGACCCAGTGGAACGAGAGCCTCCCCGCCAAGGAGCGCATCCGCGAACTCGGCCTGCGAGATGCCGATGAGCTGCAGACCTGGCTCATGCGGCACTTCACCGACTACCTGTTGGCCCGCGGGCGCAAGCCGCTCGGCTGGGACGAGCTCCTGGAGGGGGGCCTGCCACCGGGTGTCACCGTCGGGGCCTGGCGCGGTGACAGGTGTGCGTCGATGGCCGCGCGGGCCGGCCACGACGTGGTCGTCTCCCCGTTCGCGGAGACGTACCTGGATTTCCGCCAGGCGGAGGGCGATCAGGAGCCGGTGCCGATCGGCAGCGTGACCTCCCTGCGCGCCGTCCACGCTTTCGACCCGGTCCCCCATGGCCTCACCGGGGAGGAGCGGAGCAGAATCCTCGGCGCGCAAGCGGCGCTGTGGACCGAGCACATCGACTCGCCCCGCCTCCTCGACTACATGGCCTTCCCACGACTGGCCGCCTTCGCCGAGGCGATGTGGAGCGCCGAGCGTGACTTCGAGGACTTTCGTGTACGGCTCGCCGTGCACGAAAAGCGGCTCGACGCCCTGGGCGTGGAATATCGCCCGGCCACCGGCCCGCACCCGTGGCAGCGACGTCCCGACGCCCCGGGCCACCCTCGGAGCAGGGCCGAGATCGACGGCCGGCTCGCCGAGTGGACCTCCAACCTGCGGCCCTGAACACCCCCCAACCATCTGGAGACAAACATGCGTTTCCGTCTACCCCTCGTCTGCCTCACGGGCCTGGCCGTCATGACTGCCGGCTGCGGCTCGTCCAGCGAGCCGGAAGCCTCAGGAAAGGCCACGATCAGCTACGCCATCTGGGACAAGAACGACCAGACGAGCGCGGAGAAGATCATCGCCGCCTTCCAGCAGGCCAACCCGAACGTCACAGTGAAGCTCGAGATCACCCCGTGGGACCAGTACTGGACCAAGCTCCAGACGGCCGCGTCCGGCGGCGCCGCACCCGACGTGTTCTGGATGAACAGCCTCAACGTCCGCATGTACGCCAAGGGCGGGATCATCACTCCGCTCGAGGAGTCGAAGGCCCAGGGTCTTCCCCCGGCGGTCGTCGACGGCTACCGCTACGACGGCAAGCTGTACGGCCTGCCGCACAACGTGAGCATCCCGGCACTCTGGTACGACAAGAAGCTCTTCGACGCCGCCGGAGTGGCCTACCCCACCGCCGACTGGACCTGGGACGATGTCAAGGCCGCCGCCAAGAAGCTGACCGACCCGTCCAAGAAGCAGTTCGGCATCCTCGCCCACATGTGGGACCAGGGCGCCTTCTACCCCACCATGCTTCAGGCAGGCGGCCACGTGCTGTCGGAGGACGGCAAGAAGAGCGGCTTCGACGACCCCGCCTCGATCCAGGGCCTGGAGTACTGGACCGGCATGATCAAGGACCAGGTTGCCCCTGTCGCCGAGGTCTACGCCGACACCGATCCCATCACGCTCTTCCAGTCCGGCAAGTACGGCATGCTCTATGGCGGCGTCTGGTTCGCCTCGACCTTCTGGGCCAACCCCGAGATCCGCGAGCGGATCGACGTGGCCCCGCTGCCCAAGGGTCCGGCCAAGGACGCCGTCATCCTGCTGGGCCTGGCCAACGCCGTCTCGGCCAAGAGCGAGCATCCGAAAGAGTCGGCGGCCTTCGCCGAGTTCGTCGCCTCCGAGCAGGCTCAGAAGATCCTCAGCGACAGCGGCGGCGGCGCCCTCTCGCTCCGCGACGGCACGCAGGAGGGCTGGTTCAAGGCCTTCCCCGCCTTCCACCTGAAGGAGACCTACGACGCTTCGATGCCGAACGGCGTGCCGTACCCGGTGTCGCTGAACACCGCGCAGTGGCAGGACGTGCAGAACAAGCTGCTCGCCGAGGCATGGGCAGGCAAGCGGCCGGTGGCCGACGTCGCCAAGGAGATCGCCACGCAGATGAACGAGATCCTGGCCAAGGAGTAACCGATGCACTCCAAGCGCGAGTGGGCGTGGGGGTATCTGCTCATTGCACCGATGGCGCTGGGTCTGGCCGTTTTCTACCTGTGGCCCATCGTTCAGACCCTGTATCTCAGCATGACCGAGTCGGGCATCTTCGGCGGCTACACCTGGGTGGGGACGGCCAACTTCGCCGAACTGTTCACCGACGAGGAGATGTACGGTGCGCTCGGCAACACCCTGCTCTACTCGGTACTGGTGCTGGCGGGCGTGCCGCTGTCCATCGTCGTCGCGGCGCTGCTGAACGTGCCGGGGCTGCGCGGGCTGAGCCTCTACCGAACCGTCTACTTCCTGCCCGTGGTCACGATGCCCGCTGCGGTGGGCCTGACCTGGAGTTACCTGTTCAACGGCGACTTCGGGGCGATCAACCACGTCCTGGGCACGGTGGGGATCGACGGGCCGTATTGGCTCGGCGACCCCGACTTCGCGATCTACGCCATCGCGGTCGTCGGGATCTGGAGCTCGATCGGCTACAACGCCGTGTTGTTCCTGGCCGGGCTGCAGGGCATTCCGCGTCACTACTACGAGGCCGCCGAGATCGACGGGGCCGGGCGGCTGCGGCAGTTCTTCCGCATCACGCTGCCGTTGCTCACGCCCACCACGTTCTTCGTCGTGGTCATAACGATGATCAACGCGCTGCAGGTCTTCGACCTCGTCTATCTCATGATCGACCTGAAGAGCCCGGCCCTCGAGGGCAGCCGCACGATCGTCTACCTCTTCTACGAGACGGGCTTCGTGCAGAACCAGCGCGGGCTCGCCGCGGCGATCGCCGTCATCCTGCTCGGACTGATCCTGGTGCTGACCGCGTTCCAGTTCAGGCTACAGAAGAAGTGGGTGCACTATGAGTAGGCCCAGGACCTGGCCGGCGCACGTGTTCCTGGCCGCCGGCGCGCTGGTCATGCTCGCGCCGTTCGCCGGGCAGCTCGTGGTCTCGCTGCAGACCCTGCCGGACTCGCTACGGGTGCCGCCGAAGTTCACGCCCTCCTGGCAGTGGTCGAACTTCGCCGATGTGTTCCGGTCGGTGCCGCTGGCCAGGCAGTTCCTCAACACAGTCGTGGTCACCGCCGCCGTCACCGCCGGGCAACTGCTGCTGTGCTCGCTGGCCGCGTTCGCCTTCGCCCGGCTCCGCTTTCCAGGCAGGGGCGCCCTGTTCCTGCTCTTCCTGGCCGTCCTGATGGTGCCCGGGGAACTGTTCCTCATCCCGCGCTATGAGATCATGATGGAGCTCGGCTGGCTGAACTCTCTGCAGGCGCTGATAGCGCCGGGTGTGTTCGGAGCGTTCGGCACCTTCATGCTCCGGCAGTTCTTCCTGTCGTTGCCCAGGGAACTGGACGAGGCGGCCTCGATCGACGGGGCGAACCCGCTGCAGATCTACTGGCACATCCTGCTCCCTCTGGTCAGACCGGGCCTGCTGGCGCTCGGCATGCTGACTGTCATGTGGTCGTGGAGCAGCCTGCTCTGGCCGCTGGTGGTCAACACCGATCCGGAGATGATGACGCTCTCGGCTGGACTCGCCTCGCTCCGCGGTCAGTTCCTGACCAACTTCCCCATCCTGTTCGCCGGGTCGGTCGTGGCCTCACTGCCCGTGATCGCTCTCTTCGTCGTCATGCAACGCCAGCTCATCGCCGGCATCGCCTTCACCGGCTCGAAGGGCTGATGTCATCAACTGGTCGGCGCCGACGGAAGCCGACCTCGGGCCCGGCGTCGGGTTGAACAGTTCCGACCCGGCCACGGGGTTCGTTCACGACCCCGGCCAGGACCCGCCCGTCCGCCAACTGGCATGTATATGATCTCCAAATTATGGTGAAGTTCATTATTAGTGGGACGGGTTGAAGAGCATGGAGTTGAGGTGGTCGACGGCGTAACAGACCGCGCCCACAGCCACGCACTCCTCGCCGAGCGCGGAGCCGCAAAGGACGGGGGTGCGCAGGCAGATCGTCTCCAACTCGGCGCGCAGCGGTCCCATCAGCACGTCGGCAGCACGAGAGAAGCCACCGCCGAGCACGACCAGTTCGGGGTCAACGGTGAGCGTCATGGCCGCGGTCGCGAGCGCGAGCACCTTGACGTAGCGCAGCACCGCGGTCACCGACTCGGGCTCGCCTCGCCGGGCGGCATCGAAGACCGCTGCGGCCACCTCCTCTGGCGCGAGGCCGGAGGTGATGGCCGGCACGCCGGCCTGCAGCAGGTCGCTGGAGGTGGCCAGGTTGAACAGCGGATGTACGCCGATCTCTCCCGCCGCCCCGCTCGAGCCGCGTAGTGGGACGCCGTCGAGGATGACCGCCGCTCCCGCGCGCCGCCCGATGTGCAGGTAGACCAGGTTGCGCACCTGCTGGGCGGCGCCCCGGCGGTGCTCGGCCAGCGCCGCCAGACGGCTGTCGTTCTCCACCAGCACCGGGCAGGGCAGCCGGGCGCTCAGGTGATCTGCCAGCGGGGTGCCCGACCAGTCCCGGATGGCGCGTGACAGCACGATGCGCCCGTCCAGGTCGATGTAGCCGGTGCTGCCCGCCACCGCCGCCCAGACCTCGGCATCCGCGGTCCCGGACCCGGTCAAGCAGGCGTCGACCACGCGGTCCACCGCCGCCAGCCGCTCCTGTCTGCTCAGCTCCGGCGTGACCGGCTCGCGGGCCAGGTGCAGGACGTTCCCGTCCAGGTCGGCCACGGCGGCCAGTACCTTGTGCGCCCCTATGTCGAGCCCCAGGACCCGGCCCGCCTCGGCACAGAAGCGGTATCGACGGGCGGGCCGGCCCTTGGCGCCGCCGCTCGGTTCCATCTCGGCCACCCAGCCCTGCTCGATGAGATCGCGCGCGGCCTGTTTGACGGTGGCTCTGGCCAGCTCGGTCCGCTCGGCCAGCTGCGTCAGCGGCATCGGGCCGTCGGCTCGCAGGGCCGCCACGACGGTCAGCGCGTTGAGCCTGCGGAGCCGCTGCAGATCGCCACCGTTCACGGCGAGCGTCACTCTGGCCCCCTCTTGACGGATATTAATGGCGGACTCCACTATAAAGGCGCTTCCAGGGAAAGGATCAAGGAGGTGATCAGGTGCTCATCGGCAGTGTTACCACACTGCGCGACGTCTACCGCTTCGAGCCGGTGCCCGCTGGGCTGGACGAGCAGCAGGCCGGGCGGGTGGCAGACCCGACCCGACGGGCGGGGGCGGCCCCGCGAACGGGCCGAGATCGACGCCGAGATCGCGGCCTGGACCTCCACCATCGACCCGGAGAGGTGAACCCCTCATGCTCAGCCGCTTATGCGCGTTACTCCTGTGCCTGCTCGCCGTCGGCCTACCGGCCAGGGCCGACACAGCCACTCTTGAAGCGCTGTTCAGCAGGCCCTCCGTGACCGGTGTCGCCGACCCGGCTCTGCAGGTCAAGCTGATCGAGCTGATCAACCGGGCGGTCCCGGGATCCACGCTCGACATGGCCACCTACGTCATGCACGACGTGGCGGTCCGCGACGCCATCCTGGCCGCGCACGGGCGCGGCGTCGTGGTCCGGGTAGTCGCCGAGGGCAGCGAGCCGGACCGGGCCTACCTGAACGACCTGGCCGCGGCCTTGCCCCCGGGCAGGGTCGTGCTGTGCGATCACGGCTGCAACGGCCCGCTCGCCTCCGCCGACGTCAGCCACCACAAGTTCTTCATCTTCAGCCAGCTCGACGACGGCCGCCACGACGTGGTCGTGCAGAGCTCGCAAAACCTCGACCGGTCCTTCGGGCTGAACCAGAACATGGTGATCAGCTCGGGTGACGCCGCTCTGGCCGCGGGCTATCGGCAGGTCTTCACGAGTCTGGCCGGCCACGTCGTCACCGCCTGGCAGGCGCCCTTCTCCTCCGCAGACGGCCGGGTCACCGTCTGGATGCAGCCGCGCGACACCGCCCACGACGCCGCTGCCTACGGCAGCCCGGACCTGGTCGCGGCGATGATCGAGGACGTGGGCTGCCCCGGCGTGATCAGGATCGCCCACTCCCAGTTCGCCACCGACCGCCCTCTGGTCATCGCGGCCCTGGCCGCCAAGCGGGCGGCGGGCTGCACCATCCAGGTGATGGTCCCCGAGGGCAACCAGACCGTCGCCGTCGCCGCACAACTGGCCAAGGACGGCATCGTCGTGCACACCTTCCGGCCGGGAGGCTGCCATGAGCCCGCGGGTGGTACCTGCGGCACCGGCGGTCTCCACTCGAAGATCATGCTAGTGGACGGCCCGTCCGCCGCCGCGGGTGGCGCGACCCGCCGCTACGTCTACACCGGCTCGCACAACCTCAACCAGGGTTCGCTCACCCACTCCGACGACTCCTTCGTCCGCATCGACGACCCGGCGATCTACGCCGCTTACGACGCCGACTACCGCCGGATGATGGACGAGATGGTGAAGATCGTCCCAGCCGCCTACCCGCGGGCGGCGCTGCAGATGGCGGCCAACGGGCCCGAAGACCAGCGCAGCCCCAGAGCCGCGGTGGTTCGCAACGGCTACACCGCCGTCACCTGGGCCCAGGGCGGCAATGAGGTCTACGCCCGCGTCTACCGTCACGGATCGCCGGTGACCGGGCCGGTCAAGGTGTCCATGGGCGGTGTCGGCTGCGCCACCGACTTCCACCATGGCGACGGCGCGGTCGGAGTGGACGACTCCGGCAACGCGTACGTGACCTGGGCGGAGGACGGCGACTGCCGGGGCGAGCACAACATCGCCGTGCGCCGCCTGGCTCCCGACGGCACGCTGTCCGCGACCGTCTGGGCCAACGCGGGCCAGTGGAGCGGCGATCAGGTACGGCCCCGCATCGCCGTACGCGGCAACGGCGCCTTCACCGTCGTCTGGGAGGATGCCGCCACGGCCACGGTCCGCGCGGCGGGCTACTCCTCGCTGACCACTCACGTCTTCGGCCCGATGCAGCTGAGTGCCGGCGTCAAGCCGGACGTGGCGATGAACGGAGCCGGGACCGTGACCGTCGTGTGGCAGGAGGGCACGCACGGTGTGTACGGCATGCGCGTGACCGCGAGCGGCGGTGTGCTCAAGGCGCGCACCCAGCTGCACGTCAACGCGGCCACCCAGCACCTGGCCCCGGCTGTGGCCACCACCGCGGCCGGCGACAGCGTCGTCGTGTGGAGCGACAACGTCGGCGGCGTGTGGCGCGTCAGGATGCGAGGTCTGACCGCCTCGCTGGCCCAGCGTTTCTCCGAACGGCCCGTCGCCTACGGCCGCTACCAACTCGGCCAAGCCTCCGATCAGGCGCTTGAGTACCCGCCGCTGTGCCACAACTCCGCTTGCGCGGTCCAAGGCACACCGTCAGTCGCCGTCGACGACGCCGGTCGGTTCGTGGTCGCCTGGAACGAGACCGACCTGTGGAACTCCGCGCGATCGATGGAGGTCTACGCCCGGGGCGTCAACGCCGACGGCACCACGACCGGCCGCTTCCCCGTCGAACGTCTCAATCCCAACACCGTCGGCAGCCAGCGCGACCCCGCGGTGGCGGCGGACTCGACTGGGTTCGTCCTGTTCTACTCCGAGGACTTCGACGCCAACAACTACCTCGACGTCGTGGCCCGCACGGGCTTCACCAACAACGGATTCTGACGCGGCGCGAGCCGTCGCTGGCCGGGTGCACGGACGACCTCGGCGCTCGGGCATATGGCCCATCAGCCACCGATCCCCGCCATCATCAGGCAGGGCGGCGACGGCATCGCGTCTCCCAGAGTTTCGGTGTTTGAGACCGTCTCCGAACGCGGAGCGACCAATTCCGACCGTCCGAGCGGCGGTCACGTCATGAACGGCGCCTGGCAGCGCAGGCGAGGCCCACACCAGCCGACCTGCGAGTCACGATAAGACAGCAACGAGGCTCCCGGTTGGGGCATCGGATCTTGGTCGACTGCTGTCTTGCCGGGAGCCTCGTGACCAGGGCCGTCAGGGTGGAAAGAGCTCACTCGATGACCGGCTGGCCTTGCCGGGCATCTTGTTCATGCCGCCCACCGGCATCGCCTGGGAGCACCTGCCGCAGGAGCTGGGCTGACGGCACGCGAAGACCCGCTCCTCGACGAGACCAGGTGGACGGCGACGGTCCCTGGCGGGTCGGTGGTCAGGGCTCCCGCGGGGACCGAGGCGGACGGCGCGACCAGCGGATGTCATCGGCATTTCGCCATCGCTACGGCCTGCCGCCATCAAGTCCGTAACCGCAGTTAATGGTCGACCGATTTGATCCGACTCGCCAATGCCCCATCACTGGTCCGCTCCTCAGGAGAAAACGTGCGACGTCGCCCTCTCGTTCTTTTGGCCACCGCGGCGCTCATGCTGGTCGGTACCCCAGCCTTCGCGGCCGGCAAGGCGGTCCCGCCCGCCGGTGACCCCGCTCGCGCGACCCTGCTCGCCCGCGCCACACTGCCCGCCTACACGCCGGCCCCCGGCCCGCCCACCGGCGCCTTCAGCGACCCCAACAACGGCATGACGCCTCCTTATCCCAGCCAGTTGGTGTTCGGCATCTCGTCCATGCTTCCCGACGACAAGGGGTCGTTCTGGGCCATGCCCGACAACGGCTTCGGGACCAAGGGCAACTCGGTGGACTTTCTGCTGCGGCTCTACCACTTCACGCCACGGTGGGAGACGGCCCGCGGCGGAGCCGGGACCATCGACGTGGGCCGGTTCCTCTCGCTCGCCGACCCGGACCACAAGATCCCATTCAAGATCGTCAATGAGAACACCGCGGACCGGCTGCTCACCGGCGGTGACTTCGACACGGAGTCGGTGACCCGGGCCCCCGATGGGTCGATGTGGGTCGGCGACGAGTTCGGGCCGTTCCTCCTGCACTTCGACAGCACCGGCAAGCTGCTGCAGGCCCCGATCGCCCACCCCTCGCTCAAATCCCCGAACAACCCGACGCTGGCGAACGGCGAGCCCGCGACGGTCCAGGGCAGCCGCGGCTTCGAAGCCCTCACCTCCTCCCCCGACGGCCGCTTCCTCTACCCCGCGGTGGAAGGCCGGCTGACCAACGACGCCAACCCGTTCCGGCGCTACATCTACGAGTTCGACACCCAGAAGAACCAATACACCGGACGTTCCTGGCAGTACCGGACGGAAGGGGCAGATTTCCGCATCGCCGACATGCAGTCCCTCGACGCCAACCGGGCCATCCTGATCGAGCGTGAGGACGACGAGGGGCCCAAGGCCACCTTCAAGCGCGTCTACTTGATCGACCGGCGCAAGACCGACGCTGACGGCTACCTCGTCAAGACCGAGGTCGCCGACCTGCTGAACCTGCGCAACCCTGCCCACATCGGCGCGGACGACCCCGCCGGCGGTTACGGCCTCGGCGACCCCTTCACGTTCCCCCTGCAGTCCGTGGAGGCCCTGCTCCCTCTGCCGGGCAACAGGATCGCCGTCATGCAGGACAACAACTTCCCGGACAGCGCCGGCCGCGTCCCGGGCAAGACGGACGCCACCGAGATGATCGTGATCGGATTCCCGAAGCGGTAGTACGGAAAGGCACCGGAAGGGTCTGTCCCTGTCGACGCCGGCCTGAGCTGATCTTCCTGCGGTGACGGCGGATCACACCGGACAGGAAGGTCAGCGTCCGGCCTGACAACGACAGCGCATCACGACAGGAACAGCACGCGAAGCCCCTGGAGATGCTGTTGCTCTTGGTCGACAACGCATCTACCAGGGGCTCCTCTACTTGCAGATCAGCCGACCGGCTTGCAACAAGCCTGTGACCTGCCGCTTCAGCCTCACCACCTTGCGTGTCGACGCGAAAACGCGTTGCCGTAGATGCTCGCGAAACGTATGGTTTTGCGCTCGTGACTACAGTGGTGGAGCGAGTCCTGCCTACCCGGCTGGGGACAGGATTCCGGTGGTTGCTGGCCTCGAGCTGGCTGACAAATCTCGGTGATGGGGTCGCGGCCGCGGCGGGCCCACTGCTGATCGCGACGTTGACTCGCGACCCGCTGATGATTTCGCTGTCGGCCCTGGTGGGCTGGGCGCCGCCGCTGCTGTTCAGCCTGTATGCGGGCGTGCTGTCGGATCGGTACAACCGGCGCAGAATCGTGCTCGTCGCGAACGTGGTACGGGCCGTGGTGCTGGCGGCTCTCGTCGCGCTCATGGTGACCGGCACCGTGACCGTGGCGACGGCGCTGGCGGCGCTCACACTCCGATCCATCGCCGAGGTGTTCGCCGACAACGCCACGGCCACGCTCACTCCCATGATGGTCGGCAAGGACGATCTCGTCATCGCCAACGCCCGCTTGGGCACGGGGTTCATCACGCTCAATCAGCTCGCCGGGCCGCCGATCGGCGCGGCACTGTTCGGCCTGGGCTTGACCTGGCCGTTCGCGGGCCAGCTGCTCCTGGTGGTGGCGGGTATCGTCCTGGTCTCCCGGATCACGTTGCCGCCGCACGGCCGGCAGGCCGACGATGTCAGGCCTAACACCGTACGGGAACTGATCGCCGGGTTCAGCTGGACGATCCAGCACGCTGCGGTCCGCACGCTGGCGCTCACAATCCTGATCTTCAACTTTACGTTCGGCGCGGCCTGGTCGGTTCTCGTCCTCTACACCCAGGAGCAGCTCGGCCTCGGCGCCCTGGGCTTCGGCCTGATGACCACCATCGGCGGGATCGGCGGCTTGATCGGCACCGGCCTGTACGGAGCCATCACCCGCAAGGTGAGCCTCGGCGCCCTGATGCGGATCGGACTCATCATCGAAACGTTCACTCACCTGGGCTTGGCCCTGACCCATTCGCCATGGGTCGCCGGGGGCATCTTCCTGGTCTTCGGCGCGCACGCGTTCATATGGGGCACGACCTCGGTCACCGTCCGCCAGCGCGCGGTCCCGCACGAGCTGCAGGGCCGAGTGGGCAGCGTCAACACCGTCTGCGTCTACGCCGGTCTGGTGGTCGGCTCGTTGATCGGCGGTGTCCTGGCCACCCGCCTCGGTGTCGCAGCGCCCTTCTGGTTCGCCTTCGCCGGCTCCGCGGTGTTCGTGGTGCTGCTGTGGCGGCAGCTCATGCTCATCGCCCACGACGACTGAGATGTTCGGCGGACGTGACCGCCTGGTCGACGACACCGCGACTCCGCGCCTTCCCCAGCGGCTTCCGCTCCAACGTGGAGGATGCCTTCTCGCCGTCGCGGAGATCGTCATCAGCCTGGACCTGGGCTGGATGACCTGAAGAGCCGCTCGGGAGCCCAAGGCCTCTTTCTTGCGAGGCCGACGGCCACCAGGTCAGGGGTGACCCGAGCAGAGTTCTCGGATAGGCGACACCTGACTACGTGAGGCCGCCAGTTCCGTCCCCCGGCTCGCCCGCAGGCGGGACATGATCGACTATCTCCGGATGGTCCTTATCGGGAGTTAGCACCCCGGCGAAGATCCTCGAACTCCGCCGACGCGAGGAAAGGATCATCGTGATGAGATACGCCGCTCTGGCTTGCGCGGTACTGATGCTGGGTACGGCACAGCCCGCCCACGCCCACGCCCTGACCCGGCCCGAGGTGCAACGGGTGGTCGAGAGGCTGGCCGACACCCAGGGGGTGCTGGGGGCCATCGGGGAGCTGTACGTGGACGGCAGGCGCGTCGGCCGGGGCAGCGCCGGGTCGCGCCTGCTCGACGGCCGAGGCGGGAAGATCCCGGCCGACGCGCGGTACCGGATCGGCTCCCAGACCAAGGGCATGACCGCGACCGTGGCCCTGCAACTGGTGAAGGAGGGCAGGCTCGGGCTCGACGACAGGCTCAGCGACGTCCTGCCGGTCGTGGCCGAGAAGGACCTGGTCGAGCGGGCCGACGAGATCACCGTTCGGCAGCTGATCCGCCACACCTCTGGGGTGCCCGAGTGGTTCCGCCACGACCTCGTGGACATCTTCGACACCACGACCTACTACAGGCCCGCCGACCTGCTCAAGGTCTCCCGGTCTCAGCCCCGCAGCCAGGAGCCGGGGCAGAGGTTCTCGTACTCCAGCGCCAACTACACGCTGCTCACCATGATCATCGAGCGGATCACCGGCCGGAGCCTGGCCGCCGAGTTCGAGCGGAGGTTGTTCCGGCCGCTTGGCATGACCAAGACCTATCTGCCGGCCCGGCCTCCGGAGGGCATCAAGGGGCCGCACGGCCACGGCTACACACCGGGGCCCGACGGCAAGCTGCGCGACATGGACCGGATCAACGCCAGCTGGGGCCACGGGGCCGGAGGCGTGATCTCCACCGCCCGGGACATGGCCGCCTACCGCGCCGCCTTCATCCAGGGCAAGCTGCTGCCCGCCGACCTGCAGAAGGTGATCACCGCCCCTCCGGAGGGCGCGCCCGCGCCGCCATCGTTGCCCTGCGGGGGCAAGCTCGTGCAGACGAACGGCGGCGCCGCCGGGTTCACCTCGGCCACGATCAGCACACTCGACGGGCGTGAGCACTTCGCGGTCTCCACCACACTGGACGCCGCCCAGGACCTCACGGTCATCAAGGCCATCACCCAGGCGGGGGCGGACCTGCTGTGCTCGTGAGCCGCAAGCTTCAAGACGGCCAGACTCCCTGAGGCGTGAGCCGCGACGACGTCATGGCGGCTTACCTCAGCGAGCGCGAGGTCCTCGCGCCGATGTCGCAGGGCCGGTCCGACCGCGCCACAGCCCGGGCGCTCTCGATCACGGACGTGACCGTCACCAAGCGTATGGCGAACACCTTCAGCAAGCTCGGCCTCTCCCTTGATGAAAGCGACCACCGGCGCGTGCCGGCGGTGGTCGCCTGCCTTCGCGACCGGCACAGGTAGAGCCAGCTCTACCTGTCGACCTTCGACCCAGCATCCATGCGCCCGCGAGCCCGGTCCACTTCAATGAACAGGGGGTTTCACGTCCCTGTAGGTCGGCGACCACATCGCCCTGCCGAGCCGGTTCGGCGGCGACAAGGAACGGCGGCTGGAGGTCGGCGTGACCCCCACGCACTTGGCGTTAGATCAGCGCCCGACCGCGGCTGCGGGAATCGCCCTTTGGGTTGCTTCCCTCCGGTCCAGTCAGGAACGCTGCAATTGAAAGGGATTCATCACCATGTCGGCTGTTCCGAGTTCGCCGATTGCCTCTCCCTCAGGGGTTGACCTTGCCCCAGGGGCAAGCTTCGACGATGGCTTCATGACCAACAACGCGCTGCACACCGTCGAAGCCTCCCTCCGCGAGCAGATCGCG